>DASZFS010000055.1:0-6760 GCA_035939575.1 Vicinamibacterales bacterium
ATGGACCAGCACGCCGACGCCGAAACTACTTCTTGAGGCCGGCTTCTCGCTGAACAGGATCGACTACAACGTCCAGTATCAGAATGGCCAGACCCAGACGCCGTTTTCCCCCACGTGGTATTCGGACGTCATGCTGCAGGACACGGTCCTCAATCTGCGTTACAACACCTCCACTATCCAGAATTTCAACAACTTCGACCGCTACTTCGTACAGGCGGCCGGGGTGTACGTAACAGGAGCGCATCAGATCCGGTTTGGCATCCAGGACAGCAGAGGCCCCGCGTACCAGAAGACCATCATGAACGGTGACCTGTACGCGGTCGAGGCCAACGGCGTGCCGACGAGCGTCACGGTGTTCAACACACCGGTTTCGAACAAGTCGTATTTGAACGCGGATCTCGGTCTGTACCTTCAGGATACCTGGACGTCGAAGCGGCTCACCATCACATCCGGAATCCGGTGGGAGTATCTCTCCAATCAGATCGAAGCCGAAAGCGCGGACGCCGGCCGATTCGTGCCGGCGCGCAGCTTCGTTGCCGTCGGATGCGACACCTACCCGGGCATCTCTTGTTTCAAGAACTGGGCGCCGCGTCTGAGCCTTGTGTACGATCTGTTCGGCAGCCATACGACGGCCTTGAAAGGGAGCGTCGGCAAGTACGACACGCCCCTCGTCCAGGGCAACCTGAACCCATTCAACCCGATGCTGGTGACCTCTCAAAGCCGCGCCTGGATCAACAGTGGCGGCTGCATCGGGCCGACGTGCTTCCCGACAGATGACCAGATCGGTCCAGCTCCGAGCGGCGGTTTCGGCACGTTGACGCCGCGCTCGGTTGACCCGAATTATCAACGCGAGTACAACCTGCAGTACACCGCCAGCATCCAGCACCAGCTCTGGAAGGGCTCGGCGGTGAACTTCGCCTGGTTCCGCCGCGACGACTACCAGCAGACGACGATCAATCAAGCGGTACCGTCTTCGGCCTGGACCCCGGTGACCATCACCAACCCGCTGGACGGCACGCCGATCACTCTGTACAACCTGAACCCGTCGTATGTCGGAGTGACGCCGAAACTCTATCAGACGAACGCGCCACGCAGTCTGCGTGCAACCTCGTACAACGCCTTCGAAACGTCAGTGCAGGCGCGGCTGCCGCGCGGCGGGTTCATCTTCGCGGGATGGACGACCGAGCGCGAGCACTCGCGCCAGTGCGACCAGAGCATCGGCGCCAACTCGCTGAACGATCCGAATTCGCTGCGGTACTGCGATTGGTACGGCAACCTGTATCAGAACATCGGGGCGGTCGGTTCGATTCCATCCCGCAATGATTTCAAGCTGCAGGGCAGTGTCCCGCTCTGGTACAAGTTTGATTTCAGCTTCTCACTCTATTCTGACCCTGTGTACAACACGAATTTCGCGCTCAACAACCAAGCATCTGTGTTTCCCACGCAAGTGAATCCAGAGGCGATCTTCGCCGGCGCGCAACAGGGATTCAAAGAGGTGTACTGGACGTTGACTTCCGGCACCAAGTATCCGGCAGACTGCAAGTGCCCCACTCCCGGTGCGGTGGTCGACCGCGCCTTGGCGCAGGGCTCAGAGACGATCATGCTGACCGCTCCAGGGAACCGGCTCACCCCTCAGTTGACTCAACTCGACATAGCCCTCCGGCGGAGTTTCGCCGTTCAAGGGCGTCACGTCAAGATCGAGGCCCAGGTCTTTAACGTGCTCAATTCAAACGCCGTGACCGCGGAAGCTCAGACGCTCGGTTCGTCCGTCGCGCCGTTTGTGAACGGCGGGATCGGCGGCGTTCCATCCGCCGTCCTTAACCCACGCATGTTGCGGCTGGCCGCGCATTTCGCCTTTTAGTCACTTCACGGTCATGAGCGAACTTGGACAATCGCGATCGGAAACAGCGTCTTCATGTGAGGCCGGGCGGAGCTCAGCTGGCGGCCATCGGCCGAGATGGGCATCGACTGATCGGCGAGTGCGACTACTCAGAGATGTGGTCGCCGTCGCCGCGTCTAATGGCGAACCAGAACATATCGTGCTTGGGCGGCAACGGCGGCATCCTACGGCAGCGGGTTGCCCGTCGAATTCGTCGGAGATGTCATTCCTGCGCGCCCGGACGGAGCGCACATCGACCGAATCAGGACGTACGTCGAGGCCGCGCAAGAGAGGTACGACGCATGCAATTGTCCGCTCGGGATCGTCGCGCCTGACGGCGGAGGATCAGGTGCGATTCAACACATCTAGCCGGCAGGCCTGATACGCTGGAATCGCGGTCGCCACCAGCGCGAGCGCGATCAGCGTCCCCGTCGATACCGCAAGCGGGATCGCGATTGCTCCCGCGAATCCGGGAAAAGTCGTGGCGAGCACCCGCAGGGCTGCAAACGCGGCGGCGCCCCCGATTCCCGCGCTGATGAAAACCAGCCAGCCGACGCGCCTCAGCTCCGCGATGAATAGCTGTCGCGGCGCAGCACCGAATGTGAGACGGATTCGTAGTTCTTGGCCGCGCTCCTGTACCGATTGACCGACGACCGCGTAGATGCCCACGGCGGATAAGGTCAGCACGGCGGCGCCGAACAACCCTAGCAGTGTCACGGCGAGCAGCTTCGGGCCGAGCGACGCCATCTGCGTATCAGACAGCCTTTCTACGCCGTACACTGGAAGCGTCGGATCGACGGCACGCACCGCGGCGCTAATGTCTGCGAGCGCACGCGCCGCGTCCTTCGTCTTGATCCCGATCGCGACGCCGATTGGAGGACGCTGCGCAACCGGGAAGAACATCACTGCCTGTCCACGCATGTCGCCGACGATCGGCGTCACGTCGGCCGCGACGCCGATGACGGTTGCGACGGTTGTCTCGCTCGCGACACTTCCCGAGCTAATGGACACTCTTCGTCCGAGGACACCCTGATCAGCCCACAAACGTCGCGCGAGCGACCGGGACAAGATGACGACCGCCGGCATCGTCGGCCCGTCGCTATCAGCGAACGCGCGTCCTTCGACAACCGGCAGATCGAGCAAGTGAAAGAATCCCGGGCTGACCACCATGATTGCGGCGTCAAGGCTGGCCATGCGCTGCGTCGAAGCGGTCGCCTGCGCTGACACCAATGTCGTTGGCAGTTGACCGATTGGGAAGGCCGAGGTCACTGCGACGTCTGTGACACCGGCCCCATCGTGCAATCGGCTGAGAATTCGTGCGTACACGCCGGCGCCGGTGCGACGCGCGGCGTCGGCTGACGGTAGCGCAATTCGCGCCGTCAACACATCGGCGGCGTGGTATCCAGGGTCGCGCCGTACCGCGTCGCGCAGATTTGACCACGCCGACGCGGCGACACCGACGATGACGACTGCGAGAATCAGCTGTGCGGTGACGAACAGGTCACGCCAGCGGTGCGTGCGCCGTGAACCCGTTCGTATGTCCTCCTGTTTGAGCAGCGCGGCCGGATCCACCGACGCGGCGCGGAGCGCCGGCACTAATCCGATCATCAGTCCGCAACCGACTGAGCAGACGGTAGCAGCCGCGACCACCCGCCAGTCGAGTTCGACCCGCGCTTCGGCCGGTACATAGCCGTATGGGATCAACCTGAGTATCGGCGGCAACAAGTACGCAGCCGCGGCGGAGCCTACCGCACCACCGGCTGCCCCGACTATCGCGCTTTCGACGAGCATCTGCCTCGCCAGCTGTCCAGCCGATCCGCCAATCGCCCGACGGATGGCGAGTTCACCTTCGCGCGCCATCCCTCTCGCGAGCATCGTGTTCGCCAGGTTCGCAGTTGCGACCACGAGCACAAGCGCGACGGCGGCGAGCAGCAAGTACAGAGTCGGGCGCAAATCGCGAAGTACATCCTCGACCAGAGGATTGAGGGTGATTCCCAAGCCGGCGTACTCCGTGCGCTCGGGATGATCAACGCCTAGACGAGCGGCGAAGAGCCGCAAACGGGACGCCGCCACGTCGAGGCCGACGTCGGGGCGCAGCTGCGCCTGTACGAAGTATCGACGCTCGTCTCGGCCGTCAGCGGGGTTAAGCGTCAACGGCATCCACAAATCGCAGTCCCAGAACACGAACGCCTCTGGCATCACGCCGACGATGGCGTACGGGACGTCGCCGACGCGGAGCGACTGGCCGATCGCCCGCGGGTCGGCGCCGAGTCGCGTCTGCCAGAATCGATAGCTGACGATTACGACAGGCGACGCGCCCGCTGTGCCGTCGGCGTCGGTCAATGAGCGGCCGGCGAACGCCGACGCGCCGAGCATTGCAAACACATTGGGAGTAATGACGGCCGCACGCACCCGCTCGGGACGACCGGCGTACGTCAAGTTAGCGTTACGCGCGTCGCCTGCGATAACGCCTTCGAAGATGTCGGACGCCCGCCGCAAGTCGTCGATTTCCGGTACGGACCACAGCGAGAACGCCGTGCGGCCCTGTGTGGGATATGTACCGCGAACAGTGACGAGCCGGTTGTAGCCGCGATAGGGCCAGGGCTCGAGGAGCGTGCCCTTGACGATCGCGAAGAGCGTCGCGCTGAGGCTGATGCCGGCTCCGAGAATCGCGACCGTGGCCACCGTAGACGACCGATTGCGTAGCAGGAACCGGAGCGCGACACGCACGTCTTGCACAAGGGGATGCATGTGTGTGTTCCTTATCAGCAAGCCAGATACCGTCGAATGGCGCGGCGTTTTCAGGCCTTCGTGGATGATTCAGGCTTGAGATGTTGTCCGGAGGCGAAACAACTCCGTCCCATAATCGGACGCCACAGACTTATGTCGTTCCAATTCGTGTGCGCTACCACCCCAACGGTGCTCATTTGCGGCAAAGTGTTCGACGGGCTCTCGGAACAGCTGCAGGGACCGGCGGAGATCGTAATCGAAGGCAATCGGATTATGCGAGTGCAGGCCATGGCGATCTGCGCGGCTTTTATGACCCTCGAAGCTGGATCGTTCGTGGTCCCGACCATGCAGATGACGCAGGAAGATCTGCACGAACTGCAAGCCGGCACGCTGCCCTGTCAAGCCGTGTGGAAGTTCCGGCGCGACAGCGACAAGATCCTTGCATCTCAGCGACTGCTTGCGGGAAGCAACGTCAAGGTCGCGTACGGGACGGATTGCGGGATGTTTCCCTTCAGCCATGGCATTCTCGAATTTCAGGCGATGGTGAAGGCGGGCTTGAGTCCCGTTCGAGCGCTCAAGCCAGCCACGAGCGTAGCGGCAGGACTTCTCGGCCGTGATGACCTCGGCCGAATCGCTCCAGGGAAGCTCGCTGATATCGTCGCGATGCCGGGCGATCCCAGCCAAAGGTCGATCATTGGTGTCGGTATCCTGCCGTGGATGCGTCAGGGCATCGAGCGCCTCGCGCGTCAAAACATCGTGTTTGAATTCGCGACAACGCCGCGCCAGCGCCGCGTATCGATTCCGCGCTATCGGCAAGAACTGTTTCCTGCCTCTCCCAAGGCAAGAAAAGTGATGGTGGTCGGCAACAAAGTGATGGCGCCGGCCGCGGCTTTGACGCCTGCCAGACTCGGCAGATCGTCGTTGGCGCCGAGCGCAAGTTCCGTTCCGTTTAATTGCACGCGCTTCCCCTCCAGACGATCCGACGACAAGGTGTAGCGCTCCCCGGCCAAGGGAATCGTGAGCGTGCGGGAGGCGGTCTTATCCGTATTGATCGCGAGTAGCGCGACTCCGCCCGGCGTGCCGCGCAGGCACTGTGCGTATACGTGCAGGCCGGGACCATTTGTCACCCCGGGGTCGAGAACCGTGGTTCCCATCAGCCGGCGCCAGAGGAGCGCACCCCAATAATTGGGCTTGGGCTCGAAGGTGTCTTCGTCCAAGAGCCCATAATCGCTGGCGACCAGCGTGTTGTGGATCACCACGGTCACCTGCTGGCGGGCAAGCCGACCAAGCTGATCGAGATAACGGAAAGTGTCGAGGAAGGTGCCGGCCCAGGGATTGCCACCGCAGGCCGCGTCTGCCGTTTCGGTGTTCCAGAAAGACTTGCCCGGCATGAACTTGTCACGCACGTCTCGGTAGTAGGCAAGCGTCTGGTCGGTCCGGCCGAGCCAATCCTCAGAGAGCGCCTGATCGGCACTGGTCTGATGGCCCATCGCCGCGCACCGCTGCGACACTGCGCCGTAATGGTGATAGGAGAAGGCGTCGGCGTCACCCGTCGACGCAGCCAGTTCGGCCGCGGGCAGCACTTTCTGATCGCCGTATCCCCCACTGACCACGCCCCAGGCAGCGTTGGCCTCTCCGACCGAGCCAGGCGCGAGCAACTTTGTGCTGGGATACTCCTTGCGCATGAACGTGTCGAATATCCGGAAGTCGCGCCCGAACGCTGCGGCGTCATATCCCTTCGGGGCGCCGCCCATCGACGCCATGGTGGGTTCGTTGAAATACTCGGCCGCAGCGATTGTTCCGCCGTGAGCGATGGTGAACGCCAGCCACCGGCGAGCCTGGTCCGGCCGCCACACCTGGTCCGCCCCGCGAGTGCCCTCACTATTCGGCACCGACGTGACGATCGCTGCGTTCACCGCGCGCGAGAACGCGATCGCACCCAACCACTGCTGGCGCGTGAGCACGCCGCCATATCCATTTGGCGGGTTCTTCGGCGGCGTGTCCGTATCGGCGAAATAGGTGGTATTCGCCCAGGTGCCGCTGATCCGCACATAGGCTGGGCCGAGCGCCGCGGCCATGGCGCGCAGCCGCGGCCTGGTGAGGTCGATCCGTGGACGGTATTGGTAAAGTTCAGGGCTCATGCCGACGGGT
>DASZFS010000056.1:0-2988 GCA_035939575.1 Vicinamibacterales bacterium
GCACCACCTTCTGGACGCCGCGCAATCAGATCTACGGCGCGCGGCCGGAGTGGATCGACGAGCCGATCCTGAATGAGACGTTCTCACCGCAAGAAATCAAGGCGCTGGAGAATCCGAGCACGCCCAGGGACGCCGCGGAAAAGTGGGCGACGGGACGAGTGCCGCAGGCGATGAAGACGTTGAAGCTGGCGGGCGTGGGCTTCGTCCTCGGCACCGACATGGGTGGAGGCGGTGCCGGCTACTACGGGTTCAGCTCGCACGTCGAAATGGAATCGATGGTCAAGGCCGGGCTGACCGCGTCGGAAGCGATCGTTGCGGCTACGGGTAACTCGGCGCGGATGCTCGGTATTGATGACCTCGGGACGATCGCAGCCGGCAAGACCGCCGACTTCATCGTCCTCGACGCCAACCCGCTGGACAATATCGCCAACACGCGCCGAATCAGCAACGTGTACCTCGGCGGCCAACTCGTCGATCGAGACGGACTGCGTGCCAAGTGGGCCGTCCGGTCCGCAGCCGTACCATATCGACCGGTCGACAACTGGGCGCACCTGCCGGCCGGTATGGCGTGGGGGGCGGTGACCTCGGCGTCAACCGATGCGGACGGCAACGTGTACATCTTTCGACGAGCCCAGCCGCCGATTCTGAAGCTCAACGCACACGGCGAATTCGTCCGGAGCCTGGGCGAGACACTCATCGCGGCGGCGCACGGGATCCGCATCGACGCCAGCGGCTTCATCTGGGCGGCCGATGTCCGCGGCCACGTCGTCTACAAACTGGACGGCGAGGGCCACGTCCTCCTCACGCTGGGCAAAAAAGGTGTCAGCGGCGACGCGCCTGACCTCTTCA
Source organism: Vicinamibacterales bacterium (assembly GCA_035939575.1). Taxonomy (GTDB): domain Bacteria; phylum Acidobacteriota; class Vicinamibacteria; order Vicinamibacterales; family CAVVIG01; genus DATKHR01. The sequence continues at coordinate 850 of DASZFS010000056.1, forward strand.
ACGGTCCCACCGATGTCATCGTCATGCCCGCCGGAGATGTGTTCGTGACCGACGGTCAGTTCAATAGCCGCGTCCTGCATTACACAGCGAACGGTACCTTCGTCAAATCCTTCGGCACCAACGGGACAGCGCCCGGGCAATTCAAGGTGCCGCACGCCATTGGTCTCGATTCGGCGGGCCGCCTCTTTGTCGCCGATCGCGACAACGATCGCATTCAGATCTTCGATCAGAACGGCAGGTTCCTGGATCAGTGGACGAACTTCGGCCAGCCGAGCGGTCTGTTCATCGACGCCAACGACCGGCTCTACGTCGCGGTCATCGGACAGAAGAGCGGCCTTGCCATCGGCAGCGCGCGAACCGGCCAAGTCGAGCAGTTCCTTCCAATTCCGGCGAAGGATTTGAACGGACCGCATCTGCTGACGGCGGATACGCGCGGGAACGTCTACGTCGCCGATCTGCTAGCGTCGGACGTCAGAAAGTTCATCAGAAACTAAGAGAGTGTCTGAGTAATCCGAACACGCTCCGAGTAGGCCGGTTTCGCCGGCTTAAGACCAATACTGTTCACTTAAGCTAAATCTGTGATATCCTTCGATGTCCGCTTCCGAAGGAGGATCGCAGATGGCGCGTACGGTCGCCGCATTACCGCCGGGCACCCGCCTGACCGACTACATCAGTCTGGGCGTGTTGGCCAAGACGTTTCCCCGGAGTCGGATCGACGAGGTGCTCACGAAGACGGGGCGCGGGAGTCAGCGCCAGCGCGACCTGCCCGCGCATGTGGTGGTCTATTACGTGATCGCCCTCGCCCTCTATATGCAGGCCTCCTATCGCGAGGTGCTGCGCTGTTTGCTGGAAGGGCTGCAGTGGATGGCGACCCCGGCGACGCGGCTCGCCGTCACCGGCAAGTCCGGCATTTCGCAAGCCCGCACGCGGTTGGGGTGGACCCCCGTCAAAGAGCTCTATGACCAACTCGTGGCCCCGATTGCCGGCCCGACCACGCGGGGGGCGTGGTATCACGCGTGGCGGCTCGTGAGCTTGGACGGCACGACGTTCGACGTGGCCGATACGCGGGCGAACGAGCGGACGTTCGGCCGCCCGGGCACCCCCCGCGGCACCAGTGCGTATCCCCAACTGCGGATCGTGTCGTTGGTCGAGAACGGCACGCACGTGCTGTTCGGCACCGCCGTGGGCGCGTATCACGACGGGGAAACCACGTTGGCGCGGCAGGTCCTGCCGGCCCTGCGGCCGGGCATGCTGTGTTTGGCCGACCGCCTGTTTTTTGGCTGGGCCCTCTGGCAGGCCGCTCACGCGACGGGCGCCGATTTGGTGTGGCGCCTGAAACAGCACGCCCGGGTGCCGCGCGAGACGTCGCTGCCCGACGGATCGTATCTGAGTACGATCTATCCCTCACAAAATGATCAACGGCGGCGGCGCCACGGTGCGCGGGTGCGGGTGATCGATTACACGCTGCCGGGCGTTCCCGACGCCGAGCCGCTCTATCGCCTGGTCACTACGATTCAGGATCCGGCCGCGGCCCCGGCGGCGGAACTCGCCGCGCTCTATCACGAACGCTGGGAGATCGAAACCGCGCTGGACGAACTGAAGACGCATCTGCGCGGGGCCAAGGTGGTCCTGCGCAGTAAGACCCCCGACCTGGTCCGCCAGGAATGCTATGGCTTCCTCCTGGCGCACTTCGCCATTCGCGGCTTGATACACGACGCCGCCGTCAAGGCCGACACCGATCCCGATCAGCTCTCGTTTGTCCATGCGATCCGGGTCATTCGTCGCCAGCTGCCCCACGCCGTCGCTATTCCCCCCTCAGGCGATCCCCGCCTTTCATGAGGCCCTGCTCGACGAACTCGCCGACCGGCGCGATCGCGTCGTGTCGAGTCGCGGGCGCCGCACACCGCGCGGCGTCAAACGCAAGATGAGCAAGTTTCCGCTGCGGCCGCGCCGGCGCCGGCCAGCCCGTGTGTCCCGGGTGACCATCCATGTCAGAAGACGCTAAGTGAACAGTATTGAAGGTTTAAATGGGGTTTAGATGCCAGGCATCCGATGGAACCCACACAATGAATCGGTGTCTAAGGTGCGCGACCAGGCGTCTCGGCCAAAAGGGCTCTTGGCTCTAACTTAACTAAACTA
>DASZFS010000057.1:0-7241 GCA_035939575.1 Vicinamibacterales bacterium
TTGTCCAACATCTTGCCCGGTTGGTCGAAATATTTGACTTGGATGCTGTCGTCGGTATGGACGCGGTTGCGCCCCGGAATGCCCAACGTATCTCTGCCCCAGTAATTATTCAGCACCACAGAGATGGAGCCGTTCGGACGCCAAAGAATTTGACCGCCAAGGCCTGGGGCCTTGTTGAACTTGCCATACGACTGCCAGCCATTTATGAACCACGGCTCAATTTTCAGTTTGTCGCTGGGGAACATCTGAACCCGCACGCCATTGAAGAACCAGGGCGTATTGGATGAGACGTAAGACGGCTGGTAGGCCCAGTTGTCGAACTGGTAGTAACTGAACAGCCCGACGTATGACATGAAGATGCCGGCGTCGACGTTGATGCCGTTCAGCGCGTCCCAGTGATAGCCGCCGTACGCCTCGGAGATGTAGCGGTACGCGCTGTCGAGATTCCACTGGCCGCGGCCAGGGCTGGCGTCATTGCGCGGCGTCGTCTGCGAGTACATACCGAACTGCGTCATGAGACGGCCGCGCACGTTGTCGTAATGGAAGTCACCGCCGACGCCAAGCTGCGTCAGCTGGATCTCGCCTGATCGGAAGATCTCGCTCGATCCGGAGATCGTGTCATCCTGCGGATGATTGAACGAGTAGGTAAAATTGGTGTCGACGCGGAACTCGCCCGTGAACACTTTCGAGTCGATCGGCGATTCCTTCGTCCTCGGATTTCCGGTCAGCCACGTGAAATCAGCGAACGCAAACGGGTCAGCCTTCTTCTCAGCTGCCGCGCCTTGGCTCCCGGCCCCCGCGTCCGGCGGCGCGCTCGGGCCGTCCTGCGCGCGGACCTGCGCCGCCGCAAGGGCGACGCCGGCAATGGCCCAGGCAATTGTCACGCTACGTGCAGACATCATGACGGACTCCCCCCTCCAGGGATCGGACACGGTCGGGTGTCCGTTCAGTTGTTCCTCATGAGATCAAGCGTAAGAACGTCAGGCTAAAACCGACATCAAAACGGCCAAAAAAACGCCTAAGTACGGGTCGTCCACCGCAACTGCTGGCGTCAGAATACAAGGCGAAACGCCACCTGGCCAGTCCGGTTCCCCGCGTTTTCGGCCGACTGCACGCTGGTCGTCTTGCCGAACGTGGCGGGCGTCGTCACATCCGTAGCGGGCGCCGCAAAATTCGTCCGGTTCAGAATATTAGTGAACGTCACCTCAACACGCCCGCGGAAACCGCGCGCGACGGCGAACTCCCTGGCCAGGCCGGCAGCGATCGTGAAGGTGCCAGGGCCCTCGAGCGAACCGACAGCGGCGTCGCCCACCCGACCCGCGCCGGCCGGCGTCGCGGAGAAGGCGTTGATGTTCCACCAGGTCCCCGGCGCGCCGCCCGCGGTGGGATCCGCGACGACGTCGGGACGCACGATCGTGCCGCGCCCGAGTGCGTTGACATTCGCCGCGTCGAATACGGGACTGATAGTCGGCGTCAGATAGGGTCCGGACTGCAGGAGCGTCACCGTGCTCAGCTCCCACCGCACGAGCGGGAGCACGTAAGTACCGGTCAGCAGCACGCGGTGCCGCCGTGTGGCGGCGATGTTGCCGACGTTCGCGCCCAGGTTGAAGCGATCCGTCACAGCCTGGCCGTAAATGACCTCCGGCGTGAAGCCAGTGGGCGCATCGCCGCCGATGTTGCCGACATTGCGCGCGAGCGTATAGCTCGCCTGAAAGGCGAGGTCGCGGTGAAGACGCCGGTTCACCTCGAGCTGGAGCGCGTGATAGGTGGACCACCCCAGGTTCTCGCTGGACAGGATCCGCCCCCAATTCGCGTACGGACGCAGCGCGAGATTGTATGTCTGCGCGCTGGCCGGCACCTGATTGAGATCGACCGTGACGTTCATTCGATAGGTGTGCATGCCCACGTAGCTCGCTCGCACGGCGGTGCTGCCGGGAAGGCTGCGCTCCACCGTCGCGTTCCACTGCACGGCTTGCGGGTCGCGGTAGTCAACCGGCACGTTCTGGTAGAACTCCCCCGTGCCCGCAACGTCGATCGGATTGCTGGGCCCGTGCACGGCCGGCAGCTGGTAGAGCGGTTGACCATTCGAGCCGATGGCGTTGACGTCGGTTCGCAGGTCCGACACGTGAATGTCAGTGATGTTGAACGCCAGCTGCCCGAGCTGCGTCATCGTATAGACGCCGACGCCACCACGGATCACGGTCTCCCCTTCGCCGTCGAGACGGTAGGCGACGCTCAATCGAGGCTGGACGTTTCCGAGATAAACCCTCCGCAGCCCCGGGCCCAGGCCGGCCTGCTGCGCCGTCTCGATCGGCGCGCACGGGAGCGCCGGGTTGACGCCGGGGCACGCATTGATTGATGTCAGAAAGCCGGGCGTAGGCTGGCTGACGCCGGGGATGATCACGCCTCCCGTCTGCTTGTCGAAGACGGTGATGTTGCCGTTCTGCTCGGTGAATGGCGGCAGGATCTGCCATCGCACACCGTAATTCAGGGTCAGCCGGCTCCCAGCCGCCCAGGTGTCCTGACCGTAGAACCCGAGCTGGCGTGCCCGGCCATCGATGTCGGGCCCCGAGCGCGCGACGTACGTCTTTGCGGGAAGACCCAGGAGAAAGTCGGCGAACGCGTTGCCGCTGAAGGTGTTCGCGGAGAAGGTCAAGGCGCCAAAGTCATCCGCCCCGCCGAAGCTCTCCAGATCCTGATAGCGAAGGAGACGGATATCGGCGCCGAACTTCAGCGCGTGCTTCCCCCGAATCCAGATCAGGTTGTCGGAGATCTGGGTGGTCTGCGATTCGGTCACGCCGGTCTTGTCGCGTCCAATCGGGCTGAAGCCGGTGCCGTCGCTGAAGTCGAAGATCGGAAACGCGTTGACGCCCGCATGATTGCTGATGTCCAGCCCCTGCAGTCCGAGCTGCTGGATCGCTGACGCGCCGGCAATCGGGAAGCCGACACCGAGGTGATACCGGCTTGTACCGAAGCGGAGCTCGTTGATGAGCGTGGAGCTCACGACCCAGTTGTGTGAGAGCACGAGGTTGCGGTTGGTCTCCGCATCCACTTCGCTGGGCAACAGCGTATTGGCGACGGTCGTGCTGAGGTTCTTGGCGCTCCAACGGCCGTAGACCTGGTGCTGTTGGCTGAACGTGTGATCAATCCGGATGTCGTAGCCGTTGGTGTCCGACGGCGTCGGCACGAGCTGCCGCAGATTCGCGTTGGTGTCCGCGGCGCTCAGATTCGGCAGCGGATAGTACAGATTCAACAGCCGCTGACTCACCGGGTTGATCCGATCGGCAGGAATCTGGTTGCCCGGAAACGGGACGCCTGTGCGCGGGTCGACGACAGGACCGAGGGTGCCGAGGTCCCCGCCGCGCATTGCGGCAGTCGGCACCGAGAGCTGCTGCGGCGTATCCGTCCGCCGGCGGTTGCTCTCGACGTCCGAGAAGAAGAACGTCCGGTTGTGACCGTCGTAAAGGCCAGGCACGACGACCGGCCCGCCCACGCTCCCGCCGAACGTATTGAACGCCTTGGCCGGCTTGCTGTCGAATCCATAGATCTTGGAGTCGAATGCCGCGTTCTGGAGGTACTCGAACAGGCTGCCGTGCGGGCGATTGGTGCCGCTCTTGGTTGTGATGGTGACGTCGCCGACCTGCGAGAACTCGGCGTTGTTGTTGTACGACGTCACCTTGAATTCCCGAATCAGCTCCGAGGACGGGTTGAGGTTCACCAGCGCGCCGTTCGCCCTCACGTTGACGGCTGAGATGCCGTCGACGGAATACTGCACCATGGCGGGCGTGCCCCCCCCGATGGACACATTGCCGCTGCTGTCCTGCTGAACCCCCGGCACTGTGTCGATCGCGGCAAGCGGGCTCGTCGTGCTGCCACGATAGTTCACGGGCAATTGGGTAACCTGCGCGAATGTCTTCGAATCCGCCAGCGTGCCGTTCTCGGTGTTGACCGCGGGCGCTTCGGCCAACACCCTCACCTCTTCAGAGACGCCCGCGATAGCGAGCGTGACGGTGACGCGCAGCGCCTGGCGCGCGTCCAGCCGGAGGTTCCGCAATGTGGCGTCCGAGAACCCCGAGAGGCTGACCTGAATCTCGTAGCCGCCTGCCTTCAGATTGAGAAATTGAAAAACACCCGCGGCGTCGGACACGGCCGCCTGGGTCGTGTTCTCATCGGTGCTTCGAATCGTGACGGTCGCGCCGGGGAGGGCAAGCGCCGACTGGTCTTGCACGGTGCCGACCACGCTGCCGAACGTCGACTGCGCGCCGACTGCGCGGGTGATCGCCAGCAGAACCAACAGAAAGACGAACGTGCGCGCTCTCATCGCCATACTCTCCTCACACGGAGGAGCGTAGACGCGCTGAGCTGAAAAGGCGCGAAAGAGAGACTAAGAAGCGACTAAGAAAGGGTGGGGCCGCGCTGGCGGTTCGCGTCAGCGATCCTGCGTGGCCGATTCCACCAGCAGCCGGCTCACCTTGAACTGCTGGTGAAACGTGTCGTACTCCGCCAGGTCCTGTCCGGTGACTCGATCGAGGCTGTCGATAAAACGGTGGTTCGTCCCGTACGCCCGGTGCAGGTTTTCGAGCGTCAACGGCAGGACTTCGCCAGTCGCTCCAGCGCTGAAGTAATACGACCGTACCAGCTTGAAGCCCTTGCCCTGCGTCGCCGGCCGCTCAACACCGTACATATACAGGCCGCCTGTCTCCAGGATGCGGTACAGACGGTTCGCGGCGAATCGGTAGTCGTGGCCGTCGCACAGACGAAGACCGAACAGCTCGCTCTTGGCGTACCGCTTCTTCTCCTTGCCGCGCGTGACATCGATGAACGGCTTGTTCAGCACGTCGTGCACTTCAACTTTGTACGCGTTGCTGCCGCAGGCCCCGCCGTCCTTGGTCGTCCCACTTGCGTAGTCCTCGGCAGTCACGTAGATGCCGCTGTTGCTCTGCACGGGCGTCTGCGCGGACGTCGCGACCCCGGCGAGCCCCGCGACCCCGGCGGCCCCAGCAGCAATGACGAGTGCGGCAGGAAACGTCATCTTTCTCGCTCCAGTCTCGGTTGGTGCAGGGCGTGCTGGCCAGGCGCCGTGTGACACGCTGTTTGTGCGAATTATGCACGACATCGGTATCAGTGTGCAATAGTCCCGGTCGCAGCGTCATGGGTGACTCAGTTATCGTGTAAATCTGGCAATGGACGCGCCTCATGGACTGAAGGGCCTGGAGTCAGGGAGTTGTGAGCCGTTCGAGGACGGGCCCGAGGACCAGCGCGGGCAGGTAGCTCAGCACGGTCACGATGACGAGCGAGCCGACGACAAGCACGCCGAAGGTCGGCGAGTCGGTCCGCAGGATGCCGATCGTCACCGGCGCCCTGCCCTGCCGCGCCGTGCACCCGGCGAGCGCGAGCGCGGGAATCGCGAGGCCGAATCGTCCCACCAGCATCGCGGCCGCCGTGGTCAGGTTGTAGAAGAGGGAGTTCGCGCTCAGGCCCGCAAAGCTTTGGCCGTTGTTCGCAAACGACGAGGCATACGCCACGAGAATCTCTGTCAGGCCGTGCGGCCCGCTGTTCGTCGTCAGACCCGCCAGCCCCGGCCGGATGACGGCCGCCGTTGCCGCGAGGGGCAGGAGCGTGAGCGGTCCGAGGATCGCAAAACACACGATCATCTTGTTCTCCGACGGCCCGATCTTCTTGCCGAGATACTCGGGCGTCCGGCCGATCATCAGCCCCGCGAGGAAGACGGCGATGAGCGCCGCCATCACCAGGCTGTAAAGCCCGGTGCCGAGGCCCCCGAAGACAACCTCCCCCAGCAACATATTGGCGAGCAGCACCGCCCCGCCAAGCGGCCTGTAACTGTCGTGCATGGAGTTGTAAGAGCCGGTCGCGCTGTTTGACGTGACCGCCGCGGTCAGCGCGGATCCCGCCACACCGAAGCGAGCCTCTTTCCCTTCCATATTGCCGCCGGCGAGATCGACGTCCGCCAGCGTTCCGCCACGTTCTGAGACATGGACGGCGGCGAGACCCGCGACAAATAGGATCACCATCACCCAATACAGCAGCCAGCCTTGTCGGGGTTGGCCGGTCATCCGGCCAAACGTGTTCGTGAGCGCAGCGGGGACGGCAACAATGGCGACCAGCTCGATGAGGTTGGTCAGGGCCGTTGGGTTCTCGAACGGATGCGCGCCGTTTGCGTTGAAGAACCCGCCGCCGTTCGTACCGAGATTCTTGATGATCTCGAGCGCCGCGACCGGCCCCTGCGCGATGACCTGTCGCGTGCTGTCAAGCGGCGCGGCGATTGTGTACGGGAGCAGGTTCATCGGAACGCCCTGCCAGACCAGAAGGGCGGCGCCGATCACTGCGCCAGGCAGGAGAATCCAGAGCAGCGCGCGCGTGAGGTCACCCCAGAAGTTCCCGAGCGTCTCGCGTCCTTCGCGAGCGAACCCGCGCATGAACGCGACGCCGACGGCCAGGCCGGCGGCGCCCGCCAGAAAGTTCTGGGCACAGAGCGCCACCATCTGGCTGGTATAAGACATGGTGGTCTCTCCGCTGTACGCCTGCCACGTCGTCGTCGTCGCGAAGCTCACCGCCGTATTGAAGGTCAAGTCGGGCGAGAGGATCGTTGTGTGATATTCCGGAAAGAACCAGGGAAGAAAGCGTTGCAGTTGGAGGACCCCATACACGACCACCGTGCCCACGACCCCGAAGAGTACAAACGAAGTCCCGTACTCGGCGGCCGTCATCTCGACCGCCGGGTCGATTCGGCAGAGGCGGTACACACCGCGCTCGATCGGGAGCAGCGGTCGATCGAGTGCCGTCGGGTGTCGGGCGAACACGCACTCAACGTAGCGGCCGAGCGGACGGACCAGCAGCGTCACGACAGCCAGAAAGGTCAGGTATTGCGCCGCGTCGGCAAGGGCCATCGGCAGAACTATTTCCCGGGATCGGAAACGAAGCGGTATCCGACCCAGGGTTCGCTCACGAGGTAGCGGGGATGGGACGGATCCGGCTCGATTTTCTTCCGCAGCTGTCCGACGAGCACCCAGAGGTGCTCCGGCTGATCGACTGCGTTCGGGCCCCAGACGGTCTTCAGGATGAGGCGATGCGTGAGCACACGATCAGGGTTGCGCGCGAGAAACCCGAGCAGCTCGAACTCCTTGGGCGTCAGGCGTATCTCGTCGTCGCCGCGCAGCACGCGACGGCGGTCATAGTCAATGACGAGGTCCCCCGCGTGAAGACGTCCGCTCTCCGGGATC
>DASZFS010000058.1:0-1718 GCA_035939575.1 Vicinamibacterales bacterium
GGTTGCTGTGGCTGCCCGTGCAGGATGCGGTCAAGCGATTGACGTACGGCCGCGACAAGACGCTGCTGCTGCAGCAGGACCTGTAACCCGGATTCCGTAAGCTTGGTCGCGTGGCGACCGCCAGGCGCGCGCAGGGCGCCCCAACGCTGACGCATGCGGACCCTCTAGTCGTCGCGGGCGTGGAGCTGCGCTCGCGCCTGTTTCTGGGGACGGGCAAGTACTCCTCTGAAGAGCAGCAGCTCGCCGCGCTCGAAGCATCCGGATGCGAGGTGGTGACCGTCACTCTGAGACGTGTCGAGCTCGACGCACCCAAGCAACGAACGATCTTCGACACGATCGACTGGTCGCGCTATCGGGCGCTTCCCAACACCGCGGGATGCAAGACGGCGGACGAGGCAATCCGCATCGCGCGCCTGGCGCGTTCGATGGGTTTGTCCGACTGGATCAAGCTGGAGATCATGCCGGATCCGCGCTACCTGTTTCCGGACCCCGAAGAGACGCTGAAGGCGGCCCGCGTGCTCGTGGACGAAGGTTTCAAGGTGCTGCCGTACATCAACGCGGACCCAGTTCTTGCCCGCAAGCTGCAGGAGGTCGGCACGGTCACCGTCATGCCGCTTGGTTCGGCGATCGGATCGGGCCAAGGTTTGCAGACGCTGGAGCAGATCCGCATCATCGTCGAGCAGGCGAGAGTCCCGGTTGTGGTCGATGCCGGAATCGGAGCGCCGTCCGACGCAGCCCTGGCGATGGAGCTGGGCGCGGACGCCGTGCTCGTCAACACCGCCGTTGCGTTGGCCAAGAACCCGCCCCTCATGGCGGAGGCGATCAGGCTGGGAGTAGAGGCCGGTCGGAAGGCGTACCTCGCCGGGCGCATCGCCACGCAGCGCGAGGCCCGTCCGAGCTCACCGAGCGGGGGCATTTCGCGACCCAACTAATCGAACCGGTTGCGATGGCTGTCGTGTCAAGCGTCGAGGCAGGCCTGCATGCGGCTTCGAGAGCGACCGTCCTCCAGCTCCGCGCGCCGCGGCTGAGCGTGGCCGAGCTGGAGCGTGAAGCTGCCAGGCTGGTCGCGGCCTCGCCAGTGCCGGTCGTGATCAGCTCGCGCGCCGACGTTGTCCTTGCTTGCGATGCTGCCGGTGTGAACCTGCCCGAGCGCGACATCGCAACGGCGGACGCCCGCAAGCTGTTGGGGGCCCGCCTCGTCGGACGGTCGGTTCACGCGCTCGAAGGCGCGATCACCGCGGAACGCGAGGGCGCCGACTACATCATCTACGGTCCTGTCTGGCCGAGCGCGAGCCATCTGGGCGTCGCGCCGGTCGGCCTCGACGGCCTTGCGGAGGTGTCCCGATCGGTGCGCATTCCGGTGCTTGCGATCGGCGGCGTGACATCCGAGCGGATTGCGGAGTGCCACCGCGCCGGCGCCGCCGGCTACGCCGCGATCAGGATGTTCGAATGATCACGCTGGAGGTCAACGGCAAGCAGGTCGAACTCGAGGCCCCGATTCCCCTCGTCCTCTATCTCGAAAAGCTCGGGGTCAATCCCCGCGCGGTGGCGGTGGAGCACAACGGTGAGATCGTCCAGCACGCGAAATTCGCTGCTGTCGTGCTCGAGGAAGGCGACAGGGTCGAGATCGTGCGGATGGTCGGCGGCGGATGCGACGCCAGCCCCCGCGCAGGGCGCACGGCAATCTAGAGCGCCAGGCGTTCTTTGATCGCAGCCTC
>DASZFS010000059.1:0-3342 GCA_035939575.1 Vicinamibacterales bacterium
GGCGTCGCCCTCGGCCGCGTGATGCCGCCGCGGTTCCTGCCATTTGTGATTCTCCTGCTGATCCTCAGCGCGCTCGACGTCGCCCAGAACTTTGCGTTTGCGGGCCCGGCCCCCGCACCGGGCTCCGCGCCCGACCCGCATTTCGTCTGGTTCAACGTTCGATTTCCGCTTCCGAGCGGGCACTTCAACATCGGGTTCGCGGACATCATCCTCATCGCGGCGGCCGCGGAAAACCTTCGGCGGCAAAAGGCAACCCTTGCTCTGTCGCTGCTCCCCGGCGTCATCGGCATCAGCCTCGGGGAAGCGCTGCTGTCAGCCCTGCCGGCGAATCCGCCGCTGTTCGTCGACGCGCTCGCCGCCTCACTTGTGCTGTTCCTCACCGCCGGCTACGTGTTGACCGAGCTGGCGGTCAGCCAAACGGCATCGCGCGCATAGTCCGGCTAATCGGGTTATCCCGACCTCCAGAACCCCGGATGGTCTGGACTATCCGGCGCTTCGGCCGGCCCCGGCGAGCAGTGCCTTCAACTGGGCGGGGCTGATGTTGCCGCCGCTGCAGATCAGCGCGACCGAGTGATCCCGCAGCGAATCGCGAAGCTTGAGCGCAGCCGCCAGCGCGGCCGCGCCCGCAGCCTCGACCATGGTGCGCGTCTTCTCGATCATCACGGCCGTGGCCGCGTCGATCTCGTCGTCGGAGACCAGCACGAAGTCGTCGAGCAGCCGGCGCATGATCCGCTGCGGCAGCGCGAACGGGGTGGCGGTCGACAGCCCCTCAGCGCGCGTGCGGTTGGGCGACTCTTGGAGCTCGCCCGACTTCCAGCTGAGGTAGGCGGCCTGCGCCGCATCGGATTGCACCCCGATGACCCGAACCTTGGGGTTGATCGCCTTGGCGGCGATCGCTGCTCCGGCCGCGCCCGAGCCGCCGCCGATGGGCACGATCACCGTGTCCACGCGAGGCTGTTCCTGAAGGATCTCGAGCGTGTGCGTGCCCACGCCCGCGATGAGCAGGGGCTCGTCACCCGAGTGGATGTAGCGGTAGCCATGCTCGCGCTCCAGCTCCTCGGCGTGGCGGCGAGCATCGTCGTAGCGCTCGCCGCGAAGCACGACCTCCGCGCCCAGGTCCTGCATCGCCTCGACCTTGACCGGGTTCGCGTTGGCCGGCGCGCAGATGACGGCGGGGACGCCGAAGAGCCGCGCCGCAAAAGCGACCGACTGGCCATGGTTGCCGGTTGAGGCGGCGATCACGCCGCGCTGCCTCTCATCGTCGCTGAGCCGGCTGATCAGGTTGACGCCGCCGCGCACCTTGAAGGCACCGGTCGGGTTGTGGTTCTCGTGCTTGACGTGCACCTCCGCGCCCACGACCCGGTCGAGCGAGGGGTACCGCCGGAGCGGCGTCGGCTGTAGGTACGGGCGGATCTGCCGAGCCCCATCCAGGATGTCGGTGAACTCAGGCTCGCGCAGCTCGGTCACTCACTCAAGGTTAATCGGCTCAAACCGCCCAGGCGAGGATCACCATATCCGCCGTGAAGCTGGCATTTCCGTTTCTGACCGCGGTCCTGCTGCTTGCAGTGGCCGGCTGCGGCTATGACACGAGCACGACATTCAACGCCGACGGCACGGTGACGATCGGCCTCAAGCTGCTGTTTCCCAAGGACCTCGTCCAGGGCGCGAACGGCCCCTCCGTCTCCGGCTTCACGCCGACCGACCTCGCGTCCGCGAACTCCAGTTTGCACGCCAAATATCCCGGCGCGACGATCGTCCCGGTCACCGAAGGCGACGAGTCGGGCGCGTCGATCACGATCCCCTTCAAGACGGAAAAAGCCGCGTTCGAGTTCATGACCGCGCCGTCGCAGCTGACTCCTGCGGGGGCAACTTCGGGCTCCGGCGTCTCGCTCAACCTGTCCAACACCGGCGGGCTGTTCACCTCCGCAGCCCACACCAGCGCCGGCGGCGTCGACACCTATACGTTCAAGACTGCGCCCCAGCCGATGGCGTCGCCGTCGCCCGGATCGCAGCAGGTGATCTCAGACAGCGAGATCGCGTCCATCTTCACCATCACCTTCTCGTTGACGGTCCCGCACGAGATCACCTCCGCGCCGGGAGCCGTTTTCACGCTCGACCGCAAGACAGCGATCTGGAAGGTCAGCTGGACAAAGGCGGAAACACTCACCGCGACAACCGGACCCACGACCGGTCTCGTGGCGGCCGTGACACCGGCGACCGATACCCGCTTGACGGTCGTTGTCGGGGCGATCGCCATCGCCGTCGGCATCGTGGTCGGAATGCTGATGCCGTGGCGGCGCATCCGCCCCGCGCCCGCGCCGGCGCCCATGGAGACTCCGCCCGAAAGCTAGGCTGGCGGCGATGCCCGTGCAGGACAGCCGGTCCGAGTACGCAACGCGAATGCACCGCGTGCTCGAGTTCATCGACCGCCACCTGGATGAGCCGCTCGAGCTCGAGGAGCTCGCGTCCGTGGCCAACTTCTCGGCCTTTCACTTCCATCGGCTGTTCACCGCGTGGATGGGAGAGACGCTGGGCGAGTTCGTCCGAAGACGCCGGCTGGAGGTTGCCGCGCAGCGACTGGCGGCGCAGCCGCGCCTTGCGGTAACGGAGGTGGCTCTTGGTGTCGGGTTCGGTTCGACGGAGGCGTTCTCGCGCGCCTTCAAGACCAGGTTCGGCGAGACGCCGACCGCGTGGCGCCACTCGCAGGTCAGCAATCGTGATCAGGTTCATGGCAACCACGATCAAGCCGTGGGCTCGCCGCGTCGGAATGATGGAGCCATGAAAGTAAAGATCGTCGAGAGACAACCCACGACCGTCGCGTATCTGCGCCACGTCGGCCCGTACGGGAAGGACGTGTCCGACTTCTGGATGAACGAGGTCTCTCCGTGGATGGAGACCAACGGCCTGTTCGGCAAGCCCCGTTATGGCATCAGCCACGACGACCCCGATGTCACGGCGCCCGAGAAGCTGCGCTACGACGCGGCCGTCGAGGTCGGGCCAGACTTCGTCGGTACCGGAAACCACCACAAGACCGTCCTGCCTGGAGGCAAATACGCGGTCGGAAAGTTCGAAGGCAACGACCGCGATGTCGGCGAAGCGTGGGCTTGGCTCATCCGCGACTGGCTGCCGGACAGCGGCATGCAGCTGGACGCGCGTCCCTTATTCGAGCACTACCCCGTCAGCTCGAACTACGCCGAGGCGACGGGGCGGTTCGAGTGCGAGATCTGCATCCCGGTGAGTCCGCTGTAATCGCGACAATTAGGGCGTGTCGGCGCCAGCCCTGAAGATCGGCGTGTTCGTCCCCCAGGGCTGGCGCATGGACCTCGCCGACGTCCCCGACCC
>DASZFS010000060.1:0-3953 GCA_035939575.1 Vicinamibacterales bacterium
CCGGCATCGATCCGACCAAGGGCGCCAGCGCGATTCACGAGCTGGCCTATCAGATCTGCCAGCTCAATGAGCTCCCCAGCCTATCGCCCGGGATGTCTCTCAACGTCGGGACCGTGACGGGCGGCACACGCCCGAACGTGATCGCGGACGAGGCACAGGCTGTGGTGGACGTGCGGGCGGCAACGGGACACGAAATGGAGCGCATGACCGCCGCCATCCGACGGCTGACGCCCAGAGACAACCGGACACACCTTGACATCTCCGGCGGCTTCGACCGCCCACCGTTGGAACGAACCGCCGGGGTGGCGCGTCTGTACGATCAGGCGCGGGACGTGGCGCGCGAGCTCGGACAGGATCTGGGCGAAGGTGGCACCGGCGGCGGGTCGGACGGCAACTTCACCGCTGCAATCGGCGTCCCAACATTAGATGGTCTTGGCGCCGTCGGTGACGGCGCCCATGCGTTGCACGAGCACGTGGAGATCGAGACCCTGGCCGACCGGGCCGCGCTCGTGGCGGGCCTCGTCGCACGCTTAGGATAGCTATATGTCGAACGTGGTGAAGACGACGGTTTTGCTCGGCCTGATGAGCGGACTGTTTCTCGTCGTGGGCGAGATGCTCGGCGGCGCGCAGGGCATGGCGGCGGGCTTTCTCTTTGCCGTCGTCACGAACTTCGCGTCGTACTGGTACTCAGACAAGATCGTGCTTCGGATGTACGGGGCCCAGGAAGTTGGCCCGGGGCATCGCCTGTACGAGATTGTCAGCCGGCTGGCACAGCGGGCGGTTCTGCCGCAGCCGCGCTGCTACGTCATCCCGCAGGACTCTCCGAACGCGTTCGCCACCGGCCGCGATCCCGATCACGCGGCAGTCGCGGCGACCGAGGGCATCCTCCGCGTCCTGGACGACGACGAGCTGGCGGGGGTGCTGGCGCACGAGCTGGCTCACGTCAAGCATCGTGACATCCTCACCAGTTCGGTTGCCGCCACGCTCGCGGCGGCGATCATGATGATCGCGCGCTTCGCCATGTTCTTCGGTGGGGGGCGCCGCGACGACCGCGAAGGCTCCAATCCGATTGCGATGCTGGCGACGCTGATTCTCGCGCCGCTCGCCGCGATGCTGATCCAGGCCGCGATTTCACGGTCCAGGGAATACGACGCCGATGCCGGCGGCGCGGTCATCGCCGGCGGCTCGCGCGGGCTTGTGACGGCGCTGCGGAAGATTGAGGCCGCCTCGAAGGCGATTCCCATGGACGCAAACCCTGCGACCGCGCACATGTTCATCATCAAGCCGTTCTCGGTCCAGGGCCTTGCCGGCCTTTTCAGCACGCACCCGCCGACCGAGAAGCGGATCCAGGCTTTGCTGCAGCAGGGCTAGCGCCCTCGGACCGGCGGCCGGGCGCCTCCGGCCTGTGGCTGCGGAGCCACAATGACGCTGGCGTACGAATTGCTCCTCCTATGGATACGGAGGCAGCCGTGCACGTAGAAGACCTCGACATCTCCCCGACCAAGATTGGCGACACCGCCCAGCGGGTCATCGACCGCGCCTTCGAGGAGGCCCGCCGGCGCGAGCACACACTTCTGACGAACGAGCACATTTTTCTGGCGTTCGCCCAGGTCGAGTGGGACCTGTTCTCCGAGGTCATGCGCGATATCGATCTCAACCCGCACACGATTCTCCAGGCGATCGAGGCGCACCTGCACACCATGCCGTCGTTCGGCGGGCGTGACCTGCGCATCTCGCCGTCGACCAAGCTCGTCTTCAAGTTGGGGCTTATCCACGCGAGCCGGTCGGGCCGCCAGTCGATCGAGGGCGCGGACCTGTTTTCCGCTGTGTTCGAGGAAACACAGGGTGTACCGGTTTCCATCCTCCGGCAGCACGGCGTGGAGCCCGACGTGCTGGTCAACCGTCTGAATTCGCGCATGCGCGACATCGAGCTGCGTGACGAGCGTCTCAAGAAGCGCTTCGAGCTGCCGCCGTTCTTGAAGCACTTCGCAACCAACCTCAATCTGCTCGCGCGGCAGGACCGGATGCCACCGGTGTTCGGGCGCGACAAGGAGATTCAGCAGGTGCTGGAGATCCTCTGTCACCGCGAGCGCGCGAATTCGGTGATGCTCGTCGGCGAGCCGGGGGTCGGCAAGACCGCCATCGTCGAGGGGCTCGCCCGCCGGATCGAGTTCGAGCCGGACACGGTGCCGGTCCGGCTCCGCGACTGTCAGGTCGTCAACCTCCAGATGAACACGATGGTGGCGGGGACGATGCTGCGCGGCATGTTCGAGGACCGTATCCAGAACGTCATCCGCGAGCTGAAAGAGCGGACGAACCTCATTCTGTTCGTCGACGAGGCGCATACGATCGTCGGCGCGGGGTCTGCGCTGGGCGCGCCCTCCGACGCGGCCAACGTGCTCAAGTCGGTGCTGGCGCGGGGCGAGATTCGGATGGTCGCGGCGACCACGCTCAGCGAATACAAGGAGTACATCCAGGACGACGAGGCGCTCGCGCGGCGCTTCCGCTGCGTGACCGTGAGCGAGCCGAGCATCGAGGAGACACGGCGCATCCTCTATCACCTGCGGCCGCGGCTCGAGCGGAACTATTCGGTCCGGCTGCGTGATGACGCCATCGAGACGGCGCTCGACCTCTCACCGCGCTACATGCGCCACCTCCACCTGCCGGACAAGGTCATCGGCTGGCTCGACACGGCCGCCGTGCGCGTGGAAATCGATCGCCGCCCTGAAGTGAGCACCGATGATGTGGTGGCCGTCATATCGCACGCCGCGCAGATTCCTGAAGACATGGTGTACCGGGATGTGACGGATCGCTTCAAGGACATCGAAGAGCGGCTGCAGACGCGGATTGTCGGCCAGCAGAAGGCCGTGCGCGCGGTGGCGCAGCGGCTCGTGCTCAACAAGGGTCCGCTCAAGGACGGCTTCGACCGGCCCGACGGCGTGCTCCTCTTCCTCGGCCCAACCGGCGTCGGCAAGACCGAGCTGGCCAAGGCCGTCGCGGAATTCCTCTTCGGCGACGAGCGGAAGATGGTCCGCGTGGACATGTCCGAGTATCAGGACGGCTCGGTGGCCGTGGACAAGCTGATCGGGATGCCTCGCGGCATCGTCGGCAGCGAACGCGGCGGCATCCTGACCAACCAGCTCAAGGACAATCCCTACACGGTGCTGCTGCTGGACGAAGTCGAGAAAGCGAGCCCGGGGCTTCTCAACCTGTTCCTGCAGGCATTTGACGAAGGCTGGCTGACCGACGGCCGCGGGAAACGCGTCTACCTGAGCGATGCGGTCGTGATCATGACGTCGAACATCGGCTCCGAGACTTTCCGCAAGCTGACCAACCCCCTCGGCTTTCTGAACCAGGCCGTCGGCGTCGATCAGGTGCGGGGCGAGGTGATGCGAGAGCTCGAGCGGCGCTTCCCGCCGGAATTCCGCAACCGCATCGACGAGGTCGTGCTCTTCTCACCGCTCACGCATGACGAGGTGCGCGACATCGCGCGGAAATATCTCGAGCGCGTGACGCTGACGCTGGCGCGCGCGGGCAAGACGATGCAGCTGTCGACTGACGCGCTCGAGCTGATCGTGGTCAACGGCCACAACATTGCCTTTGGCGCGCGCTTCCTGAAGCGGTACATCGACGAGCACATCAAGCTGCCGATCAGCGCGCGATGGAAGGACGGGTCCCATTTTGAAGTCGGTGTGCGGGACGGCGCGCTGTACGTCGAGCCGGCGCCGGCCAGGCTGGTCTCGCCCGACGGCGCGCTCTATTTCGGCGGCGTCGTTTAGCGCGTTCTCGGATGATGACTCTGAATGGGGCTGGAGACTCATGGTCGCGTGCAGTTGCCTCCTCAGAACGGGCTGAAGACTCATGGCCGCGTGCAGTTGCCTACGCCCTCGGTTTCTGACGACCCTGTCCAACCCTCGAGGATCTTGATTTTGGGGCGAGGCAACTGCACGCGG
>DASZFS010000061.1:0-8230 GCA_035939575.1 Vicinamibacterales bacterium
TTCCCCGGAGCGGAGCCGGTTCGATGCCGTGCTCCTTGAGGATGCGCTGGATAGTGGAGCGCCCGAGGTCGGAGCCCACATTCTTGAGTGCGCCGCGAAGCCGTGTGTACCCCCACGTCGGATTCTCACGAGCCATCGTCAAAAGGTGCTTCACCTTCTCATCGTGACCTGGCGGACGGCCAACCGCGCTCCGCACGCGACTCCCGTCGTACTTCGCGGCGACGCTCTCGCGGTACCACCGCAGGATCGTCTCCGGCGTCGCAAGCGCGCCACCTCGGCCAGCAGCTTCCGTCCGAGCGGCCGTCCCTTCTCAGCGAGAAGTCGTCGCTCGGCGGTGGTGAACCGAAGACGCCGGGGACCGAGCCGCGTGCGCAACACGCGGTTCTCGGCTCGCAAGAACTCGATCGCCTGGCCTTGTCGGCGACTGATCCGGCTACCGATCAGCAGAATGAGGAATTGTAGCGGCGCGGCGGACGTCACGGTCACCGAACCGTACCAACCACAGGCCTTTGGCGGGCGATTTCGGCTACAGTCCGCAGCGATCGTGTTTGGGACAGTACGGGGTGGTCAGCGGGAGCCATCGAAAAACATGGGATGCAAACGGGACCCACGCGGGTTACACTTGATTTCATGGAGCGACAGGTCTCGATTCGTCTACCAGCGCGCTTGCTGCATGAGCTCGACCGTCGCGCTCGTCGACGCCAGCGGCCGCGCGCCGACGTGATCCGCGCCGCACTCAACGCGTATGTCGAACTGCCCGACGGCGTTCTGGATGAGCGGCCCGCGGAGCGCGTCCGTGACTTGCTCGGCTCAGTCGTAGGAATGCCCGCCGATCTTGCCACCAACGCGGACCGCTACCTTGCCGACCTCGGTCATCGCCGCCGGTAACTGGCTCCTGGATACGGGACCGCTCGTGGCTTTGCTGTCGCGGGACGACGCGGCTCACGTGGCATGTGTCGCCGCCCTCGAATCGATCCGAGGCAATCTGTTGACGAGTGAAGCCGTCCTCACCGAAGCGATGCATTTGCTCGGTCGTCGTCCCGGCGCTTCGCGCGCGTGCCTCGAGTTCTTCATCCGCCCCGGCGCTCTCCTGGTGCCGACGACACCTGCGCGTCTGCGTCTTTGTCGCGACCTCATGGCGCGCTACGACGACACGCCGATGGATTTCGCCGACGCGACGCTGGTCGCGCTCGCCGAAGAGTTTAGCATCGGACACGTTCTCACCCTCGATCGACGAGGATTTGTACCGTACCGGTGGCGGCGCACGAAGCGGTTCATCATCGCCCCCTGAGATGCTCTGCGGGGAAGGTTCGTGGCGTGCGCGCAGCCGTCCTGGCTACTTTCGGGATCCCCACGTTAGGCAGCCCGCCGGTAATCACGGTGGAGCCCACCGAGGACAGGAACGGCTTGGATGCGACCGTGCATCTGCGGTGGGCGAGGAACCTGTTGTGGCGAAAAACGCGTCGGGCCATCATGCGGCCCTCGAATAGCGGTGGTGCAACCCACCGACGCGTGGAAGCGCGATGACCTTGCCTGCACTCGGCAGCTCGACGTCGCGCGCGACCGGCGAGTCTCCGCCAAGCGACATATGAGGCCGATCGCTATTGTAGTAGGCGACGTGTTGGCGTACCAGACGGAGCAGGTGCCGCTCTCCAAGCACGATAACGTGATCGAGCAGCTCACGACGCAGCGTGCCGACCCATCGCTCCGCGAATCCGTCTTGCCAGGGAGAGCGAGGAGCGATCCGAATCTGCTCAATGCCCAGGTGGTCGACACGCGAGTCGAACTCTGCGCTGTAGATGCCGTCACGGTCGCGGATCAGACGCACGACATGAGCGTCGGAGCCCAGGGCCTCGACGATCTGCTGAGCGGTCCATGTGGCGCGCGGATGCGCAGTCACGTTGACGTGCAGCAGGCGCCGGCCGGCGAGCGAGAGAACGAGAAAAACGTAGAGGATGCCGAAGGTCACGGTCGGCACGGTCAGGAAATCGATCGCGATCGTGCCGGCGAGATGATTGCCTACGAACGTCTTCCAGGTCTGCGACGGGGGACGGCGAGGCCGCCCTGCGGACTTGGGCATGTACTTGGCGACCGTATCTTTGGAGACGTCGTATCCCAGCTTCGCGAGCTCGCTGGCGATCCTGCGGCGACTCCAGAGCGGGTTGTCATGCACCATTCGCTCGATAAGAGCCACCACGTCTGACTCCAGCGGCGGTCGACCCAATGGTCGTGATTCCCACGCCCAGAACCGGGCGAAGCCGCGTCGATGCCAGCCGATGACTGTCGCCGGCTTCACGATTGCGAGCGAGTCGGCCCACCTTGACCAGGTGCGCGACAGCAGGACCCAAAAGGCCCTGTCGACGGGCTCAGACGCGGCCGTGGCGTCCTGCGTCGGAGCACCGCTACCTGCTATTCTCGACGACGAGGCTCGCCTTCGGGCGGAAAACCGCCAAGAACGCACCCACGAGGGCCTTGAGAATCGCCATCACCAGCGCAACTTCGCTCGGTCGCTCGCTCGCGTCACCGCAGAATCGGAACGGAGCTTGCGGTACGCTGGTCGAGCGGCCCACCGTGACGATTCGCGCCCAATTGCATCGCAGACGCATTTCTCGCCACGACAGCTCCACTTGGATGAAATTCGAACCGCGTCGTCTTACGGTGCCGTCGTGGCCGCATCACCGCTCAGCCACTTACGAAGGATGTCGACAAAGGCCGGTTCGCGTGGAACCCAATGGCCGCACCGTAGTCCGACAACCTCGCCACCAACCTTCCGAACGTGATCCACCCAAGCTTTGCTGTGGAATGGGAAGGGCTTCTTTTCGCCGTACACGAAGAGGACCGGGCATGTTGGCCAGTAATCGTCGAGGAGTTTCCGATCGCGGCCAGTGAGCATGTCCGCCCAGATGTTGCGATACGGGTAGTTCATCCATGCGGTGACCAATGCCAGATCCACAGGCACTTTCGCGACTTTCGCGAAGCTGCGCGTCATCCAGTTGCCGATCCGACCGCCCAGGATGAACGCAGCGAGCAACCACCATTGGTAGGCGATAATGCCCACAACCGCGCGAACAGTGGAGGCCCTGTAGTGAGGCGATACGTCGACACCTGCGATTCGCGCGATGAGATCGGGATGGCGATGGTGCACAGCATGGCCCCAGTAGCATCCCCAGTCGTGCATCACGAGCATCACCGGCCTGCCGCCGCTTGTGTCCCGGATCAGGTCTTCGAACGCTTGGACGATCTCGGCAGTGCTGAAACCCCAGCGCGCGGTCTGATCGCCTCCGTAGTTGGGGAGGGTGGCACGGACGCACCGATACTTTCCGCCGAGAGCGGACACTGCTTCGTCCCAAAGCGACGCGTCATCCGGCCAGCCCTGGATGAACAGGATCGTCTCACCCGTCTCGATGCCATCGACGATGGGAGTAAGGCGCAACGATCCGGTTGGCGGCTGGTCGACGAGTCGGCTGTTCGTCATCGGCGAAGGTAGTCGGACCATGGCACGATTCTCGTGGTTTCGGATTTCTCAGGAGTGGCAGATGAACGTCCGATGCGTAAACAATTTGTTGGCTCGCACTTATGAGCTCCGATTTTACCTGAAGGAGAACCGAGAACGACCGCACCACTATCGACCGAAATGGGGCGGTCTCCTCTCCCTCCCCGCCGAAGGGCTTCAGCACTGTCTCAGCTCACGTTGGCACAGGGGGCTTCGACCTCCAATTTTCGGTGACCCCACTGCTTCATGAAGACTTCGACCCGGTCGGAGTTGGTGTTGCCCATGGCGGAGTTCAGGGTGAAAAACGTGAGCGTGGATCCATTGGCGGCAAAGGTCTTCGTCGGCGCGTCTGGGGTACCGCCCGGGGGACGGCACGTAGTCGTGAGCGTTATGTTGTTGCCCTGCACCTCGAAGGTGGACGAGAACGTGACCAGCACCCCCGCGTCACGCACCGAAAGATCCGCATGCGCCGCCTCTTGCAAGCAGTTCCCGGAGACCACAATCGTCACCGAAAGTGGAGTCGTGGGACAGGACGCTTGATGGTAGTACGTCTGCGCGACCAGCACGTTGGTAGCGTCCGCGATGGTGCCACGGCTACCCGCGGGCATCGCTCCGGTGCGCACGTTGGAGTAACCATTGGCGCCTCATCGCGGATCGCGTTGCATACGCCCCCATCGGGTGCGCCCGCATTGCACGTCCCGGTATTGCCCACACCCGTTTCTTGCGGCCACGCGGAGGCGTCCGACCCCGGGCCCTCTCGCTGCCCACCGCAAGCTATGATTGCCAGCGCCCCGAGGTATGCGGCATCAACCCACCGAACGCGCACACCCCCATGCGGATCAATTAAGTCAATAGAGCATCGTAACCCTCTTGACGCGTCAAGCGCGGCAACCGCGCGCCCGAGTCCGCGCCCGCGCCGCGTTCTTCATCACTCGAGGGCCGCGTGATCACGACGCGTTTTTCGCCACGACAGCAACCACCAGGGCTTGGGGAACGTCATCCCGTTCCCCTCCCGCCTCGCGACATCTCTCGACGGCCATATCTGCCGCCGTGAAAGACTCGGTGGTTTGCTCAACTTCTACGCGCGGAGGGCCGCATGAATCCGCGCCGATCAATCATTGGAACAGTACGGGATCGGCGATACGGTTTTTCCCGCGTGAAGCTTCGAGAAGTCGACGTCTGCTGCCACTCCGGCCGCACTATGCGCCCGGAACGCAACCGCTCGGGGTACAGATCTGGTAATTTCCCGTTGTACCGATGAAGGTGACGTATAGAACGTTCGGGTACTGGTTGAATGTGTTCGTCGTGCAATCCGGCTGACTCTTGTCCAATCGCCAGACGTTCATGACCGCGCCCCCGTACGAGTCTCCGTCGATATCGGCAATATGGGTATGCCAATACAGACCGCTTCCGGTGTTCTGGATCCACATGCGAACCACTAGATACGAGCCGGGATCTGACACGTTCGCCCCTGAAATAATGGCCTCTTCGCCATATACGCTCGTATAGGAAAACCGTAGGGCCTGGACCGCATAGGCAGACATGGAATCCGAATTGGGTGGACCGAAGACGACCTGGAGGCAGTGACCGGCTCTCGACAGGTCCGTGCCGTCGAATGTGAAATACGGATAGTTGCCGCTGGCGTCGACCTGGTAGCTTCCGTTCATGTGGCCGTCGATGAATCCGTCCAAATAGTCGAGGGTAATGCCCTGATAGTACCAGTCATATGGCTTTCCATCGCCACCCGCAAAATTGGGTTGAGTGGGATCGCCCATACCCGGATCGAACTGGAATTGCTCGGCCCGGGCTTGTCCGGAAAGCGCCAGCGACGTAACGCATCCGGCGATGACTGTCGTTGTTTTGATGAATTTGAACATAGTACTCTCCCGGGAGGCGGACTATTGATGAAAGTTGCTCAGAGTGATAACGGCACTTGGCGCTCCACTGACTTGGGTTATGTCGGCCCATGGGATCGTCTGACCGGAGGTGCAGGCCGATTCGAGCTGCGCCGTGGTGCAGTGGCCGGGGGCGCACTGCGAGTTGCCGTAGCTCGTATCACGACGTGTTATCGTCACCAGAAAGTCATCAAACTGTTGGTTCGTACTATATCCTCTAATCCGCAGTCCAAATTCCATCGTGGCCTGAGAGGCGTTGATCCAGATTCGAGCGCGTGATTGCAGCGTGCCGCCGAAGTCATCGTTGACCATTTGCCATTGAGCGTCACCACCCATTACTTCGATGACCGTGTCGGGGTTCGTTGTCGTTTGCGTGGGGTGTGTGGCGATCTCGAGGCATTCGGGCGCCGCCAGGCCGGGACCTCCCCAAGAGGTGTTGCCATTCCCGTCGCCGATCGCATGATACATGCAGCCATAGGTACACGCCCAGGGAGCATACGTAGTGTTGTACTGGGCCACGGTTCTGTTGTAAACCCAGTGCTGGGTAATGGTCCAATCATAAGGATTTGTTCCGGACGGCTGGTCCCACTGAATATTCGCGGTGGAAATCGCGGTTGTGAGAAAGACGGCGGCACCGACTCCCAAGCCCGTGCTTAGTTTGAACGTTCTCGACATTTTCGTACTTCCTCTCTCTCGCTTATGTGTTGTTGGACGTTGCGCCCTGCTCCCTCCGAATAGGCTCGCCGCACCGGCTCGTCACACCGGCTCGTGGCAGACAAACCTGGAGCGACGCTGCCTGACGATCAATACGAGCTTGGAACGAATCTGGCGATGGAACGAGTGCGGGCTCCGCGCCAAAAAATACCCACCGACGGAGAGCGAGGACACCAACGCGGCACGCGACAATGCGGTTCTCAGGGGTATGGTTTTCTCCAAAAGTGGGGGCCTTAGCGGCCTTCCTGGGTCTTAGGGGTCGCGGAAGGCTCCGAGCCTGCAACGCGGACAAGCCCTGGCTTCCGGCCCCGGCCCCCGTTAGGCGTTCGATCGAGGTGAACAATGTTCCATCGGAACGAACAAAACATCGAACGGATGACCGACGGGGTGGCGTCCCACCGTAGCGCCCGGAGCTCGCCGTCGCGCGCGTAGGTGGGCGACGTCGACCTCGCTTGGTGCGGCGCGTCGGTGAGATTGCGAGCGATCTGCGCCATCCAAGTCCCGTCGGCCTGGGCAGTGAGGCCGGCGATGTGAACGCGGCGGGTCTTGAGGTCGATGACGAACAGCACCAGGTAGCGCACCAGGCCTCCCCGAGCTGCAAGTCAATGTGACTGCGCATCCGCGCGCCACATGGACCGCTCAGCAGATCGTCGAGGGGCTCCGGCGGTCATGTCGTGGGTCTGATCCGCGACCGTGACTGCCAGGGCCCCGACGACCGCTTCGAGGAGGACGAGCACCGGGTGACAATCCCCAAGTCGGCCGCGCCGTCAGCGGCGAATCGAGAAGCGAGATCCGCTACGATCCGGCCTCCAGCTCTTTCACCCGATGTCCCAAGAATCCCTTGTGAAACGAATTGCTCGCCACCACAGCCAGTCGGCAGGCCACGATCCCGCCCAAGGACAGAACGATGAGAAACGCGAAATTGTGCGCGAGCGCAGGAGGCGCATGCAGCGCGAAGAGCGGGGCCGCGATCGCTCCGGGCAAGAGCAACGGCTCCGAAAAGGCAAATGCGCCTTGGATGGGATGGAAGATGGGAGCGTTCCAGAGATCAGCGTAGCCGTGCATCAGCCGGTCGGCGCTCCACCAGAGCGTCCACACATCGAACACGGGCACCGTCGGCGCCGTTTCGGTGCCCAAAGGAACAGAGCTCGTGAGGTGGAGCGCGAGAGGCCACGTGCACGCGAGCGCCGTCGCAAGGCATGCACCGATCACCGCTCCGCGCCAAGCTCCTCGGGACCATCCGTCCATGGGCGCGAAGGTGGCCGCGGTGTACCGCCGCTACGGATGGATGGCTACCACTTCCTTGCTGCTGTGGTGATACATGAGCCCACCAGCGAAGCTCGGCCCGGCCAAGCTCCAAGTCTGCCCGAGCGGACCCAGGTCGCCGTATCCCAGGATGGCCTTTTCGTCCAGGACCGCTGCGTTCGCGTCGATGACGTACGTGATCCCGAGCGTCACTGAGAAGTAGATCTTGTTTCCGACGACGATTGGGCTCGCGTAGAATGCGGAGACCGCCCATCCGTCGGTGGACGCTTGAGTGCCGGGGGAAGCCACAACATTGCCGTTGAAGTCCGTGCACGTGGTCGTGAGGGTTTTCCCGTAGACGAGCTGCTGGGGCATATTAGGGCTGCGCGAAACGCCCACGGGCAGCTCCAGATATTCCACTTTCCCGGTCTCGACGTTCACACGCCCAACGGCGTGCGGCGGACCGGCGTGCCCGGGCGGGCCGGTGCGCATGTTGTTCGTCGACGCGAGAAACCACACGTAGCCGTTCGCAGCGACGTTGGTCATCCAGCCCGGCATGACGTGCATGGCGGTGCCGCCGTAGGTCGGATCGGCCAGCGTGTGGATGTTCACACCCGCGTGCAGTACGTATTGCTGGGTCGTCGTGTCGAAGAACCGCACGTCGACTGGTTGAAAGAGCGACCAGGTGTGTACGAGTTTCCCGGTGGCTGCGTCGATGACTTGCATCGTCTCGTTGGGCGAGACCGTGAACCAGTAGCCGTACTTGTCGTCCCACGACATGATGTACAGGGCTTCACCGCTATTGGCCTGGAACTGCCAGAGCATCTTGCCTTCGCTGCCCGGTGCCAGGCTCGTCATGCTCAGACCGACAGGCCGCTCTGGA
>DASZFS010000062.1:0-6118 GCA_035939575.1 Vicinamibacterales bacterium
GCGATAGACTCAGAACCACGGGTCTCGGTTGTCATCACTCCTCCTCCTTGGCTGCTGTTCCCAACAACCTGGTGAGGAGCGTAACAACCGCGGCCCGGTTTCGTCTCGCCACCCGCATAGCATCTACGCCCATCTGATAAACGGACTGAAGACTCATGGTCGCGCCGTGCAGTTGCCTACGCCCTCTGACGACCCTGTCCAACTCTTGAGAACCCTGATCTGTGGGCGAGGCAACTGCACGGCGCGACCATGAGTCTTCAGCCCACCTTCAGAGCCTTGACAATCACCCGGTCCCCGTCTCCGATCCCCGATCCTCGGTCTTCTATTCTGCCCGCAGCGCGACCATCGGGTCCACGCGCGTCGCGCGTCGCGCGGGCACGAACGTGGCCACGAGCGACACCAACGTGACCAGCAGGGCGACGGAGAGGTAGATGAACGGATCGCGCCCGCTGACCCCGAAGAGTGTGTTGCGAATGCCATCGGCCGCCAGGAGCGCAAGCGCCAGCGCGAGCCCGAGACCCGCGACGAGGCCGACGGCGATCTGCACGGCGCCCTGCTGCACGACCATGCGGAGGATTCGGGGCGCGTTTGCCCCGAGCGCCATCCGTACGCCGAACTCCTGCGTCCGCTGGTTGACGGCGAACGACATGACGCCGTAGATGCCGACCGAGGCGAGCACGATCGCCACGGCCCCGAAGATCGTGAACAAGGTCGCGACGATCCGGTTCTGCGCGACGAAGATGTCGAGCTGGCTGCGCGGCGTGCCGACGAAATACAGCGGCAGGTTCGGATCCGCCTTCCGCACGTCACGGCGGAGCGTGCTGACGACGGCCTCGGCGCGCAGTCCGGGGCGCGGCTTCACCACAACCGTCGCGAACTGGCTCACGAAGGGGCCCGGCGACGCGGGCCCGGCGGCGACGGAATAGAACGGCACGTAGAAGCCGCTCTCGTCCACGTTGGGGTTGTTGAACGGTCCGAGCATGCGCACGGTCGAGACGACGCCGACGATCGTCCGCCACGGACCGGGCTGTGTTCCGTTGTTGATGACCGTGCGGAAGCGGAGGCCGAGAGGGTTGTCGGCGCCGAAATGCTTTCGCGCGAAAGCCGCGTTGACGATCGCGACCGGGAGCCTGGCGTCGAGATCGTCGTCGGTGAACGCGCGGCCCTGCAGGAGCCGCTGTCCCGTGACGTCGAAGAAGCCGGGCGTCACCTGCTCGAAGTTCGCCTGGGGTCGATCGCGGTTCTCCTTGTACTGCTTGCCGTCGATCTCGATCGGGCCGTTGCCCGAGAACACCATGCGGAAACGGTTGCTGAGGCCGACCGCCGCGAACTCGGGATCGGCGGCGAGTTCCCTGAGGATACGGTCGTAGAACAGCTTGCGCGCGTCGTTGGACGGATAGTCACCGTCCATCAGGCCCATCCGCGCCGACAGGATCCCGGCCGTGTCGTACCCGTAATCGATCGTCTGCTGGTTCAGGATCGAGCGCACCTGCAGGAGCGATCCGATGAGCAGCACGCAAGTGACGACAATCTGGAATACGACGAGGCCGCGCGTGACGAGCACCATCCGCCCGCTCGTGGTGCCGCGGCCGCCGTCGCGCAGGACGGCGTTCGCGTTGGCGCGCGACGACATCCACGCCGGCAGCAGCCCGGAGGCGACCGCGGCGATGAGCGTCGCGGCGACGGTGACGGCGAGCACCATGCCGTCCACGTCGAACGCGATGTAGGCCGGCGGGGGATTGTCCAGGCTGCGCACCGTCTGCTGCAGCCAGTCGATCGCGACGTACGCCAGGCCAATCCCGATCGACGCACCGATCGTCGCGACGAGCAGGCTCTCGGTGAGCATCTGGCGCATGAGGCGGATGCGGGTCGCGCCGAGCGACGAGCGGATCGCGAGCTCCTTGGCGCGCAGCGTGGCGCGGGCGAACTGCATGTTCATCACATTCATGCACGCGATGAGCAGCACCCCGACGCAGAACCCGAGCATCGTGTAGAGCGTGCCGCGGAGCGGACGCGGCGTGAAGGCTTCGATCAGCTTCTGGACTTGACCGGTGTTGAACGCCTTGTTGGTGTCGGGATACGCATCGGCGAGCCGCCTGGCGAGCGCCGTGAACTCCGCGTTGGCCTGGTCCAGCGACACGCCTGGCTTGAGCAGACCCAGGACGGACGGGTTGACGTTTGACGGGTCCTTGCGGGAGCGCGGCGGGTACTCGCTGAAGAGCGGCAGCCAGAGCTCCTCGTTGGTCGGAAACGCGAAGCCTTGCGGCATGACCCCGACAATGGTCGCCGGCTTGCCGTTGATGCGGACGTTCTTGCCGATGATGCCCTGGGAGCCACCGAAGTCGCGCTGCCAGATGCCGTAGCCGATGATGGCCACCTTGGCGGCGCCGGACGTGTTGTCGTCCGCCGTGAAGTCGCGCCCCATGATCGGCTTGACCCCGAGGCTGGACAGGAAATCCTCGGTCGTGTAGGCGCCCGTATAACGCTGCGGCCGGCCGTCGACCGTCACATTGACCGTCGACCCGCTGAGATATGCCGCCAGCCGCTCGAACGACTGCTGGACCGGGCGGATCTCCTCGAAGTCCATCGCGCTGACCTGACCGTTGACGCCGAAGAAATTCGTGCTGGTCGGGTCGATGAAATTCGCGCTGGCCAGGCGATCGGCGTTCGGAAATGAGAATCCGCGCAGCATCGCCCCGTTCACGACGCTGAACATCGTCGTCACGCCGCAGATCCCGAGCGCGAGCACGATGATGGCGAGAATCGAAAACGATCGCTCCTTGCGGAGGACGCGCAGGCCAATGCGCAGATCCTGGCGGAGAGTCTCGGCAGGCATGACGAATTAGACGAGGCCGCGGGTGCGGGCGTTCCCAGGTCGACTCTGTCGAAGGCCACGAATGCACGACGGAATCTTCATTCCCGCCGTGCGTTCGTGGCCCGTCACATCCTCACATCCTCACATCCTCAATTTCGATGCTTCCCATCGTGTTGGTCGAAATCGAACAGATCGAAGAGATCGCCAATCGCCGGCATATTGCGCGGGACGTAGGCATTGTCGTCGTCCATGACCGGGTTGGGCAGATTGTCGCGGCTCCGTTCCGTCAGCCGCGTGTGCAGCTTCCAGTTCCGCTCCACGAACTTCACGAAGGAGGAGTGCTCGTTGTAGGCGTGGCTCACGTGACCGCCGGTCGAGAACGGCGACACGGCGATCATCGGAATGCGCGGGCCGGTGCCGAAGAAGTCGACCGGTTGAATGAAGCCGGAGTCATAGTAGCCGCCGCCCTCGTCCACGGTCACGAAGATCGCGGTCTCGGCCCATTGCTCCTTGTTGCTCTGCGCGAGCTGGATGATGTTCGCGACGAACGCTTCGAAGAGATCGAACTTCGATGAGGCCGGGTGACCGTCCATCGTGCCGTCCGGCTTGACGTAGGACACCGCCGGGAGCGTGCCATTCGCGAGGTCGGTGAAGAGATCCGTGACGTCACGCATGTGGTCCGCGCGCATCGAGGGGTAGCCAGCCTGGTACTCGAAGGGGTTGCAGATATTGCAGTAGCTCCCGTTGAACGGGCTGGTCGTTCCTGCCGCGTTGTAGCCGCCGCCGTAGTACTTCCAGGGGATATTCCGCTCGCTGAGGACATCACCGATGCTGCGCATGGTCACCGCCGGGATATTGTTGGCGGGGTTGGTGGCCGTGCCATCCGGGTTGAAGGCCGGATTGACGTTGACCGCGTTGTAGTAGTGACCGGGATCGCAGTTCGGCGGCAGCGCATACGGCAGTGCCCTCAGGTAGCTCGAGATCGCCGCGATCCCGGGTTGGGTCTGGTCGGCGCAATTGAACCACTGCCCCCGCTGTGTGTAGAGATTGAGCGTGCCCTGCACCGGGTCGGGGTTGTAGAGGCGGTTCGCCGCCGGCGTCGTCGCGTGGCCCCGGCCGTCGCTGAAGAATACCTGGTCCGCGAAGCCGAGCGGCACGCTGTCGGGTCCCGTTCCACCCATGACCGGCTGGTGGTAGTTGTCGCTCATCGTGTAGCGATCGGCGAGCTCCTTCAACACCGGCACGTCCCCCTGCTGCATATTGAAGAAGGCCATGGTCTGGCCGGTGTCGTGCGGCGTGGATGTGGCTGGCGTGCTGTAGGTCGTGGTGATCGCTGACTGGAGATCGTGCAGGCAGCCGGTGGGATTGCGGCGCGACACGTGCTCCTCGTCGATCGCGCAGTCCATCTGCTGGTACATCTGGAAGTACTGGTGGATCGTATCCGCCGTGAAGGCGTCATACGGCATGCCCGGCCCGGTCATCTGAAACGGGCCCGGCGGAAGCGTGTTCACGCCGGTGATCCGTGTGTCCGGCCCGACCGAGAAGCTCAGCCCTGTGCCGCCGGTGCCAAAGAGGAATTGATCGGCGGGCGGGAGGCCGGGATCTCCGCCCGGGAAACTGAGGATGGGCAGATAGGGTGAGACCTTGCCGACACCGCCCACATCGGGCGCCGGCAGCAGCGGATAGAGCTGCTTGTCCGCACGATCCGCGCTGATGAAGAATTTGCCGTGGTTCGGCGGCGACACGATCGAGAACTGATGCGCTCTGGCGAAATTCGGGCCCGGCGTGCCGTCTGCGTTGACAATCCCTTCGGACAAGAGGTTGCGCACTCTCTCGTTCCGGTGCTTCGGCTCGTAGGTCGCGAAGAGGTGATCGAAACTGCGATTCTCGCCGACGATGATGATGACATGCTTGATCGGGGTTGCCGTGGGGATCGAATCGACAGCTTTGTCCGGATCGGACGCCGCATGACCGATCGAGCCGCCACCGAATGTTGTGAGAACCACCGCCGATGCAAGGGCAGCGATTCGTCGAGCTTGAACAGGTATGCGCATCGGGTACCTCCAGGAGTTGATCGCGAACTCGCGAAGGATAAACATCGCCTGTGACGCGCGGATGTCGTTTGCGTCGCGGAAACGTGAATTGCCAAACGCGCCCGGACGAGGCCAGAGTAGAGATGAGAGTAGACACGAGAGTAGAGCCAGAGGTGGGCTAGATCCGATGAGCCGGCCATGAAAGGAGTCACGAGATGCGACGCGATAGCGGAGCGATACAGATTCTCGCGGTCGCCCTGGGAGCCGCGTGCTGGACGTGCACGGTGGCTCCCGCGCAGGAAGCTTCCAGCCAGTTTCGTGAGCCGGCGCCTGGTTCCTACACAGCGTCGACCTTTCAGCTGACCATCGGCGGAGCGTCGCAGTCCGTCGATGGCGCGCAGGTGTCGGCCGATTTCTTCGACACGGCGCAAGCCCGACCATTGCTCGGTCGCTTCTTCCTCGCGGCCGAGCATCGCGCCGGAGCGGCGCCGGTCGTGGTGCTCAGCCGCGATCTCTGGGAGCGCGACCTTCACGCGTCGCCTCAAGTGATCGGAAGCACGCTTGCGCTCAACGGCCGCAATGTCACGGTGGTGGGCATCGCCCCGCGCGGCTTCAATCTGCCGAACGGGGCGCACCTCTGGGTGCCCGCCACGCGCTAAGCGTGCTGGCGTTCTGCGATGATCTCGAGCACCAGCGGCGTGATCATGATCGTCGACGGGTCCCGCTCGGCGAGGTCGAGCTCGCTCTCGACCGCGTCTGCAAACGAGGAGTCGACGCGCCGGCACCAGGCGGCATCGAACCCGGTCGCAGCGTTCGCGTCGGCCATGAGATCCACTTCGTCGATCCGGGTGTTCGTCAGTCCTCGCTGGGCGCAGCGGCGCCGCGCTGCGGCCACGAACCGCGCCGAGCGTTCGAGGCCAAGGACCTCGCCCTGTGGACCGACGATCTCGCCGAGGTCGGCCGTCGCGTACCCGGGCCCCCGGGCGGTCTTCAAACCGTCTTCCCGTTTCTTGCGGCGGTGAACCGGTCACCTTGCGTGCGATTTTCGCCCCTCACGCCACTAACGAGACGTGACAGAAAAACTTGGCAGTCCCCGCAGTTCGCGCTTCCTGGTCTTTCAGTTCTGTAATACTCTCACCGCGTTCCGGTTGCAATTCCGTGTATCCCCCGGAGTGAACAGCGGAGCGGGGCGAGCGGGCCCCGCGCAGCAGGACCGGGGGGCAGGGGCCCCCGGAGTGAACACCGGAGCGGGGCGAGCGCGCCCCCGCGC
>DASZFS010000063.1:0-4575 GCA_035939575.1 Vicinamibacterales bacterium
CTGAACGTCACTACCCAGACAGCTTCGTTACCGCACGAATCGCCATCGCCCGCGTCATCGCGCGATGGTTACCACGTTGCCCGAGTTGCCACCGCCCACGTGAGAACAGCATCTCTCCACCCGACTGACGCAGTAGTGCTAACTGAACGTCGGGCAACCGCGGTTGGGGCGGCCCGACGCTCATCTTGTGGCCTTGTTATCGACAGACGGCCGGACCGCGGGCGCCGCCGTCTGGGGCCATGCACTTGAGACCCGCGTTGCAGGTCCTGGCGCCGCAACAAGCCTGACCGCTTCCGCCGCACGGCTGACAGGCGGCTCCTCCACCGTCATGGCCGACGAACGAGCAGGCAAGACCGCTGTTGCATTCTGTTCCGCCGCTCTGACAGCAGGACTGACCGCTTCCGCCGCACGGCTCACAAGATGGCGCCGCACCACGAACGCCGTCGGTGCACTGAAAGTCGGTGGCGCAGGTCCGTGCGCCTCGCCCGCTCGCACCACCGCAACATGCTTGGCCGGACCCGCCGCACGCCGTGCACTTTCCGCCCTTGCCCATCGAGGCGCCGAGGCACTCGCCGCCAGGCTGGCAGACGTCGCCGGGACAACAGCTTCCATTGAGCGCGCCGCAATTCATGCAAGTTCTCGGCATGCCCCCACCTGCGCCTGCGCAGGCGAGTCCGCTGTTGCAGATGTCTGGGTCACAGCAGGCCTGCCCAGTTGCGCCACATGCCGCGCACGCCGCTCCACCGTCGCCGACGTTCTGACACGACAGCCCCGATTCGCATGCGCTGGTGTCACCTCCAGGGCAGCATTCGGCGCCCGCGGTCCCACAGGCGGCGCACGTGCTGCCTGCACACCGGGCTCCGGCCGCCGTACACGTCGCTCTGACACCGCCTCCGCCAGCATCGACAGCAGCTCCACAGCACACCTGCCCCACGGCGCCACAGGACGTACCCGCCATGCCCTGACACGAGCCGTTTGAACACACTCCCGCCGTGCCGCTCCCCATGCACATCGCACCGGCCGCCGTACAGGTCCCCCGAATGCAACAACCGCCGCCGTTGCACGCGTTCGCCGCGCAGCAGATCTGGCTTGCTCCACCGCAAGCGACGGCGACCCCACCGGGGCCGATCTTCGTCGTCGCCCCACCGCCGCACGTCACGAGCCCGAGGAAAATGGCCGCGCTCAGAATCGAAAGGCGCCGGGACACCGGCGCTGGAATGAAGGTGTCGCTCATGGGGAAGTCTCCATCTTCTTCAAGTGATCTGGAGGCCGATCACGGGGTCCCTGGCCGCAAGCTCATGGCCCGTTTGTGAAGGTGGAGAGGGTCCGTCGTCATTCTTTTCGTCATCGGCGCACGTCCCCGGTGTGCAAAAATCGTGGGTTACGTAGATCGCGAGTCCCTGAGGTCTCTTGACGTTGTGAGCGCGTCCGCCGACCATCCGTGCCGTCTCGGTATCGAGGAGCCATTTTGGCTCGTGCGCGCTGCCCGTTGAGGGTCTTGAACTCCCCCTGCAATCCCAGCCCGCCGAGCCAGGCGAGGACGAGGAGGAGAAGGACGAGGAGGAGAAGGACGAGGAGGATGACGAAGAAGACGATGAGGAGGAGGGGGAGGACGGCGAGGAAGCGACGGGCGAGGAGAAGGACGAGGAGGATGACGAAGAAGACGAAGAAGACGAAGAGAAAGACAGCGAGGAAGACTGAGGCAGTCTCCCCGCACACCTTCGCGTGGGTCGAAAATAGATCCGGTAACCTACTCGGTGAGGCCTAGCTAGAGTACGGGCATGTACTTCGAAACCGTCACGCCACAACGGCGTCGACGTGGGCAAGCGCGACTACCTCGGTCCGCTCAGCCAACACCTGCCATGAGTTCTCTTTCGCGGACACCGATCCACCGGCGGGCACGTGAGCTCCAAGGCGGCCCTCAGGGCCATTGTTCAGCTCCGCACGGGCGGTAGCATCCGAACCCCTGCCGCGTCGGCGCCGACCGGGCGATGGATCTCGACCTGTCTGCCCGCCGTCTTCCCGTGCTCGTAGGACTGCGGTCGCAGCGACGCCTGCGAGCTCCGATTCGTGATGCGTGGATAACGGCGCCGGAGGTAACCGGCCAGGCGTCTAAGGTACTCGACCAACGTGGCCACGACGCCGAGGCGTGGGCCGGGCCTCAACTTCAAAAAGGGCGGGACGATGGCAGTTCCTGACGGGATGCCTGGCCCTCGGCGAGAAGAGCGCCGATTTTCGCTGGCATGAGAGGGGCTCACGCCCTGCGTCCGACCTACTGCCAGCGGTAAGAGACGCTGACGAATGGGAGCCCCAGAAGGAACGTGTTGTCGCTGCCGACGGGCTTGACGAATCCGATGTCGCTCGCGATGTTGGCGTTGTGCAGCCGCAACCCGTAGCTCGCAAGAGCGCCGGGCGCGGCGTCGAACCCAGTGCCCGCGACGTCGCGCGTGGCGAGCGACGTCAACTCGGCGAGTAGTTTGACGTGGGAGCTTACGCTGTGGACGATCGACGCGCCGTAGATGAGGACCTGACCGTCGCCGCCCGAGCCTGCGAACGCGAGCTGGTAGGTGGCGCTTGCGGAAGCGATCGACGAGCAGTCTTCGCGCAGGCAGACGGTGGCGAACGCGCCCGCGCCGACCGTGTAGCCGCTCGCGTCGTTGGCGTTCGTGAACGAGACGCCGAGGCCTGCAGAAGCCTGCAGAGCCAGATGGAATCGCGGTGTCGAGAGAAATTGCCACTTGGCGGCCGCGATGCCGACAAACGGCATGTCCCTGACGATGGGCGCGAGCACCGTGACGGTCGTCTGGATGCGATCGGTGACGCCGTAAGTGAACCCGTGCAGCAGGAGCTCGTAGTTGTTGTACGTCGCCGAGCCAGAGGGCTGCGTCATGGCCGTCGGCAGGATGAAGGCGCGATCGATGTTGGGATCGGCAGAGGTTTCCGGCGTGGCGCCGACAGGGACAGCGACAGTTGCCACCGGAATCTCTCCATCGGAGAGCTGGGCCGCTCCCGCCGCCAGCGGGGCGAACAAGGCGGCCAGGAGGAGAAGGAAGGCGGTCGTTTTCATGGGAGGGCTCGAGTGCAGCCGCCGTGCCGAGCTCGCAGTTGCGAAAACCCGCTCCAGGCGGCCACCGTCGCTGCCACTTTTCACCGCTCGGCGTTCGATATTCCACACATTTGGAAGGCCACCATTTCCCTTGTCTTGGCCCAGTCATGGTGCGTCCAGGCGTCGATATGGGCAAGTGCGACTGAAACAGCTGTTGAATCTCTCATTGTCAGCCTCCTGATGTTTGGCCGTTTAAACCTTCGACCCCCCGTCGAATGAATGACGCCGATCCGGACAACGGCTCGCAAGCCGCTGAACTCCAAGACTTTGACTGGTGGGCATGGTGCTCGCGCGCTACGTTCCTGCGCGTGGAGGATTTCGACGCGCTCTACCGGCAGCATGCGCCCGCGATCGCAGCCTCGCTCGCCCGCTCGTTTGGGGCGCGTCGCCTGGATCTCATCGAGGCCGCCGTTCAAGAGGCCTTCATCTCGGCGATCGAGGGCTGGGGAGCTGAGGTCCCTGAGAGCCCCGGCGCGTGGCTTCAGGTCGCCGCGCGGCGGCGCGTGATCGATGCGATCCGGCGCGCGGCATGGATGGCGCCAAGTGAAGCGCTCGATCAAATCGAGGCGCCGCCGAACGTGCCCGATCCCGACGAAGACCTGCTGAAGATGATGTTCGTCTGCTGTCATCCGGAGATTCCACTGGCGAGCGCGCTCGCTCTGGCGTTGCGGACGCTCTGTGGATTTCCGGTGCCGGCGCTGAGTCGGGCGTTGCGGCTCGACGAGCCAGCGGTGGAGAAGCGCCTCCAGCGTGCGCGTCAGGTGTTGCGGGAAGAGCACGTCGAGTTCGAGCTCGATGGCGCGCCGGACGGCGAACTCGCCGAACGAGTCGATGGCGTCCTGCGTACGCTCTATGTGTTATTCCTCGAGGGCTACAGCGCACATGCGGGGGATACGCAGATCGACGAGGAGCTGTGCCACACCGCAATCCGCCTGAACGGGATGTTGCTGGGGAGCAGGTTCGAGACGCCGCGCGGACATGCGCTGCATGCGCTGTTCTTGTTACAAGCCGCCCGCCTCGCTTCGCGCGTGGACGCGGCCGGAGATCTGATTCCCCTCGATCGGCAGGACCGCGCGCGGTGGGACCGCTCGATGATCGCGGAAGGGCTGGAGCATCTCGGGCGTGCCGCGACGGGAGACGTCGTGTCACCGTTTCACCTCGAAGCCGGGATCGCGGCATGCCACGCGCTCGCGGCGACGTACGCTGCAACCGATTGGCGGCAGATCGTCGCGCTATACGACCAGTTGCTCGCGCTCACCCCTTCGCCGGTCATCGCCCTGCAACGCGCGATTGCGGTCGGTCGAGCCAACGGACCGCGTGCGGGCTTGCGCGAGCTCGGAGGGCTCGCGGGAAACGACCGTCTTGAGGACGATCCGGTGCTCGCCGCCGCGATCGGCGAGCTCGAGGCACAGCGCGGCGACGTTCGCGCCGCGCGCACGGCGTACCGCCGCGCCCTCGAGCTCGCCGGC
>DASZFS010000064.1:0-8868 GCA_035939575.1 Vicinamibacterales bacterium
GATGACGTCGCAGCTCGACAGCCATTCGAGATCGCGGCTGAAGACCGTCGTATCCGGCAGCTGCGACTCCGCCGCTTCGACATCGTCGGCCAGCAGGTGAGTGGTGAGGATTTCGTGGTGGTGCTTTTGGAGTTGTTCGCAGATCGCGCGTCCGGCCGCGACGCCGCCGCGATCGCCTCGAACGGTGCAGGCCAGGTAGATACGCATAAGGGAGCGCCGACGCCAGTCTGGTGCGGAAGGGGGGATTCGAACCCCCACGGTATTGCTACCGCCAGCCCCTCAAGCTGGTGCGTCTGCCAGTTCCGCCACTTCCGCGCATTACGAGGTACGAACGTCTTACTTTGCGCCCGTCGGTGCCGTCGCGCCCGTTGGTGCCGTCGCGCCTGTCGCTGCCGGGGCGCCTGCCGGTGCGGTCGCGCCCGTCGCGCCGCCGACCGGCGGCTGCGCGGCCGCGGGCGCGGGTGGTGGTGGTGCGGGCGTTCCGCCCATCAGCGATCCGGGACCGCGCTGGCCGAGAATCGCCAGGCCGAGCGCTCCGAGCATGAACAGCACCGCGAGCACCGCCGTGGCCTTCGACAACACCGTCGCGCCGGCGCGCGCGCCGAACGCCGACTGGCTGCTGCCGCCGCCAAACGCGGCGGCCATGTCGCCCTTGCCTTGCTGCAGCAGCACGCACAACAGCAGCAGGAGGCAGACGACCACGTAAAACGTCGAAAACACGTAGTAAGTAAGGACCATAACTCGCTTCGGCGACCTTTACAGGAAACCCCGATTATACAGCAGCCTGACGGCTCCGGGCGACGATGGCCGCGAAGCCCTTGACGTCAAGGCTCGCGCCCCCGACGAGCGCGCCGTCCACGTCAGGCTCGGCGATCAGCTCCGCGATGTTGTCGGGCTTCACGCTGCCGCCGTAGACGACGCGGCAGGCGCCGGCGGCGTCGGCGCCGAACCACTGGCGCAGGCGCGTGCGGACGTGCGCATGCGCCTGGCCCGCCTGCGCCGCCGTCGCGTTCCGACCCGTGCCGATCGCCCATACGGGTTCGTACGCGAGGATGAGCGCGGCCAGCTGCGCGGCCGTCAACCCGTCGAGCCCGTCCTTCATCTGGCGATCGAGCACAGCGAGCGTCTCGTTCCGCTCCCGCTCCTCGAGCGTTTCGCCGATGCACACGATCGGCGTCAACCCGATCGCGATCGCGGCCGACGTCTTCTTGTTCACCGTCGCGTCGGTCTCGTGGAACAGGCGCCGCCGCTCGGAGTGTCCGACGATCGCGTAGGTCGCGCCCGCTTCCTTGATCATTCCCGGCGACACTTCGCCGGTGAAGGCGCCTTCCTTTTCCCAATAGAGATCCTGCGCCGCGATGCCGATGCGCGAGCCGCGCGCGGCTTCGGCGGCGGCGTGGACGGCGGTGAAGGGCGGTGCGATCACGACTTCAACGCCAGACCCACCGGCGTCGAGCGCACTTCTCAACGCGTTGACGAAGGAAACCGTTTCGCTGACGGTCTTGAACATCTTCCAGTTGCCAGCCACAAAGGGTGTTCGCATAAGCGCTACGTTTTGTCAGTCAGGGCGGCGACGCCCGGGAGGATGCGACCGGCGAGGAACTCGAGCGATGCGCCGCCGCCGGTCGAGATGTGCGTGATTTTGTCCGCCACGCCCGCCTTCTTCACCGCTGCAATCGAGTCCCCGCCGCCGATGATCGTCGTGCCGTTTACCGACGCGACCGCGCGGGCGACAGCATTGGTGCCTTCGGCAAACGCGTCGATCTCGAAGACGCCCATCGGGCCGTTCCACAGCACCGTTTTCGCGTCGGCGAGCGCTGCCTCGTACAGCTTGACTGTCTCGGGTCCGATGTCGAGGCCCATCCGATCGCCGATGCGCGCGTCGCCGACCTTCAGCAGCTCGGTCGGCACGCCGGCCGCGAGCGTTTCGGCGACGATGTGATCGACCGGCAGGAGGAGCTGGACGCCGCGCTTCTTCGCGTCGGCCTCGATGCGCCGCGCTTCATCGAGTTTGTCGGATTCGACGAGCGACCGGCCGACCGGCAAGCCGCGCGCCTTGAAGAACGTGTAGGCCATCGCGCCGCCGATGATCAGGCGGTCGACTTTGCCGAGCATGTTCTCGATGACTTCGATCTTATCCGACACTTTCGCGCCGCCGAGAATCGCAACGAGCGGATGCTCCGGGGCCTCGAGCACATGACCGAGATAGCGCAGCTCGTCTTCCATCAGAAGGCCGGCGGCCGCGCGTTTCACGTGATGCGTAATGCCTTCGACCGACGCATGCGCGCGGTGCGCCGCGCCAAACGCGTCGTCCACGTATTCATCGCACAATGATGCGAGCTCGGCCGAAAACCCGGAGTCGTTCTGTTCTTCCTCGGGATGAAACCGCAGGTTCTCGAGCAGGACGACGTGCCCGCCGCCGGACGCGTGGACCGTGGTGATTCCCTTCCGTACGGCCTCGCCGACGCAGTCCTCGGCGAACATGACCTTCTGCGGCAGGAGGTTGCCGAGGTACTCGGCGACGGGGCGCAGGCTCATCTGCTGATTTGGTTTGCCTTTCGGCCGTCCGAGGTGGCTCGCGAGGATCACCGTCGCGCCGTGAACGACCGCGTACTCGATCGTCGGCAGCGACGCCTTGATCCGCGTGTCGTCGCCGATCACCCCGTCCTTCAGCGGTACGTTGAAGTCCACGCGGATGAACACGCGCTTGCGGACGAGATCGAGATCGGTGATGGACAACTTCATGAGAATGAACTTAGACGTGAGAAACTAGAATCCTTTCTTCACCAGGAGTCTCAGAAGGTCGACGCAGCGGTTCGAGTAGCCCCATTCGTTGTCGTACCAGGACAGCACTTTCACGAAGTTGCCGTCCATGACCTTGGTGTACGCCGCATCGACGATTGAGGAGTTCGCGTTGCCCTTGAAGTCAATCGACACCAGCTCTTCAGTCGAGTAGGCGAGGATCCCCTTCAGCGGCCCGTTTGCTGCGGCCAGCAGTGCGGCGTTCACTTCCTCGGCGTTTGTGTTCCGGTTCAGCAGCGCCGCCAGGTCGACGACCGACACATTCGGCGTAGGCACGCGCATCGCGAAGCCGTCCAGCTTCCCCTTGAGTTCCGGCAGCACCTCGCCCACGGCGGAGGCCGCCCCGGTGGTCGTGGGGATCATCGACAGCGCCGCGGCGCGCGCGCGGCGCAGGTCCTTGTGCGGCAGGTCGAGCAGGTTCTGGTCGTTGGTGTAGGAATGGATCGTCGTCATCCAGCCGCTCTTGATGCCGAACGACTGGTGCAGCACCTTGGCGAGCGGCGCGAGGCAGTTGGTCGTGCACGACGCGTTCGAGATGATCTGGTGCTTCGCGGGGTCGTACTTGTCGTCGTTCACGCCCAGGACGATCGTGATGTCGGGCCCCTTGGCGGGCGCCGTAATCACGACTTTCCTGGCGCCGGCGGCCACGTGCTTCGAGGCGCCGTCGCGCGTCGCGAAGATACCGGTGGACTCAAAGACGACGTCCACGCCCAGGTCCTTCCACGGGAGCTGGGCCGGGTCTTTGTGCGACAGCACTTTGAATGTGTCGCCGTCCACGGAGATGCTGTCCTCTCTTGCCTGCACCGTCGCGTGCAGGTTGCCGAGGACGGAGTCGTATTTCAGCAGGTGCGCGAGCGTGTGGGCGCTGGTGAGATCGTTGACCGCGACGAAATCGATATTCCTGTCTCCCAACGCCGCGCGCATGATGTTGCGCCCGATGCGGCCAAACCCGTTGATACCGACGCGTACTGGCATCGCTGTCCTCCAGACAAACGTTTCATTCTACAATATCCTCCTCGTGTACACGGTCTACAGCCTGCTCTCGCTCGTGGTGTTTGCGGTCGTGTCACCGTATTTCGTCTACCAGGCGCTCCGGTATAAGAAGTACATCGGCAGCCTCCGGCAGCGCCTCGGCTTCCTGCCCATCACGTTCAACATCGACGGCGAGGAGTCGATCTGGATTCATGCCGTCTCGGTGGGGGAGGCGTTGACCGCCCGCGCACTCGGCGCCGACCTCAAGGCGCGCTATCCCCGCCTGCGGCTGTTCGTGTCGACCACGACGATCGCCGGCCAGCAGGTGGCGCGGCGCAGCTTCCCCGACGCCGACGCCATCTTCTATTTCCCGTTCGACTGGACATTCATCGTCAAGCGCACGCTGGGGCTGGTGCGGCCGCGCATCTTCATCATGATGGAGACCGAGATCTGGCCGAACCTGCTGCGCATGTGCCGGAAGCGCGGGGTGAAAACGGTCGTCGTCAACGGCCGCATCTCGTCCCGGTCCTACCCGCGGTACCGCGCTGTCCGGCCGTTCTTCCGGCGCGTCCTGTCGGACATCGATCGCTTCTGCATGCAGAGCGACGAATCGGCGCGCCGGCTCATCGACCTCGGCGCCGACCCGGCGCGCGTGACCATCACGGGCAGCCTGAAATTCGACTCGCTCGAGACGCCGCAGGCGCCCGTTCACGGCAAGCCGCGCGAGCGCGTTCTGCGCTTCTTCCGGCTGTCGTCGAGCCGGACGGTCGTCGTCGCCGGCAGCACGATGAAAGGCGAGGAGACCGCGGTGCTCCGGGCGTTCGGGCGCATCAAGGCCACGTCGCCCAGCGCGCTGCTCGTCCTCGCGCCCCGCGCGCCGGAGCGGTTCGGCGAAGTCGAACGGATCGCCCGCGACGCGGGATATGCCACGATGCGGCGTTCAGCGCTGCCAATCGACGCCGAGCCGCGCGCCGACGTCGTCGTGCTCGACTCGATCGGGGAGCTCGCCCAGCTGTACCAGCTGGCGACGGCCGTGTTCATCGGCGGCAGCCTCGTCGATCACGGCGGGCACAACATCCTCGAGCCGGCGATCTTCGGGAAGCCCGTCGTCTTCGGCCCGCACATGCAGAATTTCAAGGAGATTGCCCACGCGTTCCTCGCCCACGATGCGGCCATTCAAGTGCAGTCCGAGCGCGAGCTCGACGACGTGCTGCTGACACTCGTCAATGACCCGGTGCGCCGGGCCGGCCTCGGCGCCGCCGCGCGCGCGCTGGTCGAGGCCAATCGCGGCGCCAAGGGCAAGACGCTCGAGATCATCGCGCACCTTCTCCCTCCGGGCGGGGGGCGCGGCCGCGCTGTCGTGCGGCCTTTCCGTCCCGTGCGTTGATTCGAGCACTCGGCTCGGCGTACGGCGCGGTCGTCGCATGGCGGCGGGCGCTGTATGCGCGCGATCCGTCGCGGCGCCGCCGCCTCGCACGCCCGGTGGTCAGCGTCGGCA
The DNA here is from genome assembly GCA_035939575.1 of Vicinamibacterales bacterium. GTDB lineage: Bacteria > Acidobacteriota > Vicinamibacteria > Vicinamibacterales > CAVVIG01 > DATKHR01. Next base: position 5,273 of record DASZFS010000064.1, read on the forward strand.
ACCTCGGCGTCGGCGGCAGCGGCAAGACACCCCTGGTCGAATACATCGCGCGGATGCTGATGCAGTGCGGCGAGCGGCCTGCGGTATTGACCCGCGGATACGCGCGGCGCGTCGCGCAGGATGGCGTGACCGTCGTGTCGGATGGCTCCGCGGTGCTCACCGACGTCGACCACGCCGGCGATGAGCCGCTGATGCTCGCGCGCGCGCTGCCCGGCGTCGCCGTCCTGGTCGGCGCGGATCGACACCTGTCGGGCGTGCTGGCCGAGCGCCGTTTTGGCGTGACCGTTCACCTGCTCGACGACGGGTTCCAGCACCTCCAGCTGGCGCGTGACGTCGATCTGCTGCTGGTGTCGGAAGAGGACCTCGACGACCGGCCGCTTCCCGCCGGCCGCCTCCGCGAGCGGCTCGAGGCCGCGGCGAGCGCCGATGCTGCGCTGGTGACCGCCGGCTACGACACGGCGGCGGAGCGCATCGGCCGCGCGCTGCGGGTGCCAACGGTGTTTCGCGTCACGCGGGCGATCGCGCCGCCCCGCTCGATCGCCGGATCGCGCGATCCGATCGTCGTGCCTCAGGCATCGCGCGTTTTCGTCGTGGCCGGCATCGCCAGGCCCGAGCGGTTCATCGCGGACGTCTCGGCGGCCGGCTGGGATATCGCCGGCACGATGACGTTCAGAGATCACCACCTGTACGGGGCCCGCGATCTGGCGCGCATCGTCACCGCCGCGAAGGCCGCGGGGTCCGCTATCGTCCTGACGACGGAAAAGGACGCGGTGCGGCTGGCGACGCTCAATCTCGACGATCTCCCTCTCGCGTCCCTTCCACTCGTCGCGGGCGTCCAGCCGGAGGAGCGGTTCCGCGCCTGGCTGCTCGAACGACTGCGCGCGGCCCGCACCAGCCGCCAGCCATCCGCCTCCGCTCGCCCCATGGACGCGGCGAGCTATGGCGGACAACCGAGATGAGGCACCGGCTCGAATACCTGCTCGTGCGGCTGCTCATCGGCATCATACGCATCACGCCGGACCGCGTCGTGCGGGCGATTGGCACAAGCGTCGGCCGCGTGGCGTACGCCGTCGACCGCGCGCACCGCCAGACGGCGCTGGAGAACCTCGCGGCTGCTTTTCCGAATCGGCCCGTACACGAGCGCGAAGCGATTGCGCGCGGGGCGTTCGAGCACTTCGGGCGCCTGCTCTTCTGGCTGCTCCAGTTCAGCACGCTGTCGAACGATCGGATGCTGGCGCGGGTGGAATTCGACGGTGAGGACCGGACGCGATCCGCGTACGGGCACGGCAAGGGTGTCCTGTTCATCACGGGCCACTTCGGGTGCTGGGAGCTGCAGGCGCTGGTTCACGCCATCCACTTCGAGCCGATCGGCGTTCTCGCGCGGGCGCTGGACAACCCGAGGCTGAATGACCTGCTCGAGCGCATCCGACAGCGCACGGGCAACTTCGTCATCTACCGCCGCGGGACGATTCGACGGGTGATGCGGACGCTCGAGGCGGGCCACGGCGTCGCGATTCTCATCGACCAGCACATCATGAGCCGCGACGCGATCAGCGTGGACTTCTTCTCGCGTCCAGCCGCGACGACGTCGGTGGTGGCGGCGCTGGCGCTGCGGACCGGGGCGCCGGTTGTGCCGGTATTCGCGCTGCCGCTGCCCGGCGGGCGCTTCCGGCTCATCTACGATCACCCCGTTACGCCGCCGGCGCCGGACTCGCCGGATCCCGTCCGGGAGTTCACGCAGCGCTGTACCGACGTGCTGGAAATGTACGTCCGGCGCAACCCGGAGCTGTGGTTGTGGATGCACCGGCGGTGGCGCCCAGTCGACAATCAAGAAACGGAGGATTGAGCGATGGGCATCCGCCATCCCGTGCCGAAAGCGCGGTCGGTGACCCTCAGTCCAGGGGCCGCCTGCTTCCGCTTGAACTCGGCCAGGCGAACCATCTGCAGCACACGACGCACCGTCGCCGGGTCGAAGCCAGCCGAGACGATCTCGTCGGCGCGCTCGTGCCGCTCGACGTGGCGCCGCAGAATCTCGTCGAGCACGTCGTAGGGCGGCAGCGAATCCTGGTCCGTCTGGTTGGGCCTCAGCTCGGCGGACGGCGCCTTGGTCAGGCTCGCGTCCGGGATGGGACACCCGATTGCCGTTCCATTGCGCCAGCGCGCGATCCGATAGACCATCGTCTTGGGCACATCAGCGATCACGGCCAGACCGCCGGACATGTCGCCGTACAGCGTGCAATAGCCGACCGATAGCTCCGACTTGTTTCCCGTTGTCAGGAGCATCGCGCCCCGACTGTTCGACAACGCCATCAGGAGCGCGCCGCGGATGCGCGCCTGCAGATTCTCGTTCGCGACGCCGGCGTCGCGATCGCGAAAAGCGTCCGCCAGCGTCGCGTGGTAGGCGCCCATGACGCTTTCGATCGGCAGCGTCATCGTCTCGATGCCCAGGTTCGCCGCAAGCTGCCGCGCGTCGTCAAGGCTCCCGCGGCTGGAGTAGGGCGACGGCATGAGCACGCCCAGGACATTGGACGGTCCAAGCGCGTCGGCGGCAATCGTGGCGGTGACCGCCGAATCGATACCGCCCGACAGGCCGACGACGGCACGGCGGAAGCCGCACTTGCGTACGTAGTCACTCGTGCCAAGGACCAGCGCGCGCCAGATCTCAGATTCGACGTCCACGTCGCTCGGCGGCGCGATCCGACAAGGCCGCTCGAGGTCGCAGATGACGACGTCGCGGTCGAAGGAGCGGCCGCGGGCGGTCGGCGCGCCAGAGGCGTCGAACGCGCAGCTGCGGCCGTCGAAGACCAGGTCGTCGTTGCCGCCGTACTGGTTGACGTACACGACCGGCACGTGCTGCCGGCGCGCCATGGCCCCGAGCATCTCCTCACGGCGGGCGTGCTTGCCGGCGGTGAAGGGCGACGCCGAGAGGTTGACGATTGCGTCCGCGCCAACGCGTACCAGCTCCTCGATCGGATCGTGATGATAGCGGCGGCGCTTCCAGAAGTCGCGATCGTTCCAGATGTCCTCGCAGATGGTGATCCCCAGGCGGTGCCCGTCGTGCTCCAGGGTCTGCGGGCCGTGAAACGGCTCGAAGTAGCGATCCTCGTCGAAGACGTCGTAGGTGGGCAGAAGCGCTTTCCGGAATCGCTGGCCGACCTCACCGTGCTGCAGGAGCACGGCGCTGTTGAAGAGCGGCCGGCCTTCGTCGGAGGTATTGGGCTCGGGCAGCCCGACGAGCACGGCGGGCAGCGACCTGGCGTCGCGCGCGAGCGTCGCGAGGGTGTCCCAGCTCCGGCGCACGAAATCGCTGCTGAGCAGCAGGTCGCGCGGCAGATACCCGACCAGCGCGAGCTCCGGCGTGACGGCGATCGAGGCGCCCTGGGTCGCGGCCGTGCCGAGCGCGTCGAGAATCAGGCGCGCGTTCCCGGCCAGATCACCAACGGTCGGGTTGATCTGGAGGAGCGCGATCTTCATTCACTAAAACGATACTTCACCCGGCCCTGACGTGCATTCAACGCGGCGGCCGGGCGCTTTCCGGCCCGGTCCGACCTGCGCGCGCCGAACGATCTCCCCAGTCGTGGTACGCTCGTTAGATG
>DASZFS010000065.1:0-21389 GCA_035939575.1 Vicinamibacterales bacterium
GCGACGATGAGTCTTCACAGACCGAGTCCCGTGAGGAGGGCCTCGATCTGCTGTTCGACCTCCGCCCGGCTCTGGAGGACACGGATGACGCGAAAGAGACCCTGCAGGTAGGTCACCACCACTTGTGCGGCGACGTCGACCTTGAAATCCGGCGGCAGCTCGCCGGCCGCCTTCGCGTCGTTCAAGCGCCGGGTGAACGTCCCGAGGAATGCCTTCATCTCGTGTACGACCCGATGCTTCAGTTCGCGCTCCGCCAGCACGTCGCCGGACAGGCTGGCCGCCATGAGGCAGACGCGAGGCGTTCTCGGATCGTCGAGCTCGTCGAGGACGGTCTTGAAGAATGCCCGAACGCCCGCGCTCACCGTCGGCGGCGACACGAGCGCATCCAGGCGCCGGCGGCTCACGGTCCGGTTGTAGTGATCGAGGCACTCCAGGTACAGGCGCTTCTTGCTCCTGACCGTGTTGTAGAACGATCCTTCCCCGATCCCCATGACCTTCAACAGGTCGCGCAACGAGGCGTTTGAGTAGCCCTTCTTCCAAAAGAGCTGCGTGGCCCGGTCGATGGCCCGATCGTAGTCAAACGCAATCCGCCGCGGCATCGTGCGGATCTTACCATATTTGTAGCGGTCGCTAAAATTTACTTGACCGACACTGCATGGCCACTGTAGTACTTGTAGCTAACGATACAAATACTCGGAGGTCTGTCATGCGTGCGATCGTGATCAAGCGGTACGGCGGCCCTGAAGTTCTCGCGATCGAGGAGCGTCCCGCTCCCACACCCGCGCCGGGCCACGTCGTGATCGACGTCAAGGCGTTCGGGCTCAATCACGCGGAGATGTACTTCCGCACGGGCGCCTGGGGCGACGTCGCCGAGATCAGCGGCATCGAGTGCGTCGGCCTGGTGAGAGACGACCCCAGCGGCCGGCTCGCCCGCGGACAAAAGGTCGCCGCGCTCGTGGGCGGCCTCGGGCGCAGCCTCAATGGCAGCTACGCCGAGAGCACCAGCGCGCCGGCGACCAACGTCGTGCCGCTCACGACCGATCTGCCGTGGGAGGAGCTTGCCGCCATCCCGGAGTCCTACGCCACCGCGTGGACGAGCCTCGTCGGCATCCTGTCGATCACCGCGGGCCAGACCGTCGTCATACGGGGCGCCACGTCTGCCCTGGGCCAGGCCGCGGTCAACGTCGCGGTACATGCAGGCGCCCGCGTGATTGCCACGACGCGGACCACCGTCAAGATCCCATTGCTGCGACGGCTCGGGGCCGCTGAGGTCGACGTCGACGACGTCGCCAACGTCGCCAACGTCGTCACCGGGGCGGCGCCGGGCCTGTCCGCGCGCGTGCGGGAGCGACATCCCGACGGGATCGATGCCGTGCTGGACATCGTCGGGAACACCACGATCCTCGACTCGCTCGCGATGGTGCGGCGGGGCGGCCGTGTGTGCGTCGTGGGGTTTCTCGGGGGAGGAGGACCGCTCTCGCTCGAGCCGGTCTTTCAGATGCCGAGCGGCACCCATCTGAGTGTCTTTGCCAGCGCGCTCGTGACCGGCACGCCGGCATTCGGGCTCTCGGAGATTCCCTTCCAGACGATCGCCGATCGCGTCGCCGCGGGCACCTACAAGGCCAAGCCGGCCCACGTCTTCCGGTTCGAGGAGATCCAGGACGCCCATCGGCTGATGGAATCGGGTCAGGCGACCGGAAAGATCGTCGTTACGCTTTGAGCTTGTGAGGAACGCCGTATCATTCCTCGAGGACTTATTCGACTCGTGGGGAATGATGCGCCGCAGTCAGCGGTAATCGTCGTCGGCGGGGGGGCCTCGGGGCTCTCGACGGCGGGCGCGCTGGCGCGGCGCGGAATAAGCGCCGTCGTGCTGGAGCAGGACGGCGACGTGGGTGGAACGTGGGCACGGCGATACGACCGGCTCCATCTCCACACTGTTCGCCGCTTCTCAGGGCTGGCGCACTTTCCCATCCCGAGCCGCTATCCACAATATCTCTCGCGGGACGACGTCGTGGCGTATCTCAAGGAGTATGCGCGCCACTTTGCGTTGCGAGTGGTCACCGGGACTTCGGTGCAGGGGATCCGAGCGCAGGGGTCCTCAGCAGATGGATGGGCTCTCGAGACGGCCGGTCCTGCGGGAGCTGCCGTCTGGCAGGGTCGCGTTGTCGTGATTGCGACGGGGCAGTATCGACAGCCGGTCATCCCGCCCTGGTCTGGACGCGAGAGCTACGCCGGCCGGCTCGCGCACTCGGTCAGCTACTCGAACGCGGCGCCTTACGTCGGGCAGCGCGTCCTCGTCGTGGGGCCGGGGAACAGCGGCGCGGAGATTGCGACCGATCTGAGCGACAACGGCGCGGCGTCAGTAGTGTTGAGCGTTCGCACACCGCCACCAATCGTGCCGCGCGATCTGCTCGGGCAGCCGATTCAGCGCACGAGCATCCTGCTGAGCGCGCTGCCGCCCGCCATCGCGAATCGACTCGGGTGGGCGGCGGCCCGTCTCACGTTCGGTGATCTTCGACGCTACGGCATGCCGATGGGAGAGTTCGCGCCGTATACCACGAAGCGCGTGCCGCTCATCAACGTCGGATTCGTCGAGGCGCTCAAACGGGGTCGCGTGGCGGTCAAGCCGGCTCTCGAGCGGCTCACGCAGACCGGTGCGGTCTTCTCGGACGGCACGAGCGAACCGTTCGATGCGATCATCGCCGCCACCGGATTCACGCCGGGGCTCGAATGGCTCGATGATGTTCACGGGGTGCCCGGTGTGCTGAATGACCTCGGAGAGCCGCGCGGCACCTCAGGTGAGCCCACAGGGCACCCGGGCCTGTACTTCGTGGGGTTCACGCACAGTCTGCGTGGGCATCTCTTCGAGGCGAACCTCGCGTCCCGCCGCCTGGCGCGGCATGTTGCGCGATACCTGAGCTCGCCGCGTTAGAAGAGGGCCGCCATGTTTGTCATCGAGCTCATCTACAAGGCCGACCTCGCGGACATTGACGCGCACATGACGGCGCACGTCAGGTTCCTGAAGAAGTACTACGCTTCAGGTCATTTCCTGATCTCGGGCCGAAAGATCCCGCGAGATGGCGGGATCATCCTGGCCCTTGGCGAGAATCGACGGGAAATCCAGGCCATCGTCGAAGAGGATCCGTTCTACGAGCATGGTCTCGCCGACTTCCGGATCATCGAGTTCCGAGCCAGTCAACGCGCCCGCGACATCCCGAAACGGATCGAACAGTAGCCGGGGTTACTGCTCGTATCGCTCGACGACCGACGCCGGGCGCACCTTGGCGTCGTTCGGATCCTGTCCGAACTCGCGCCGCGCGCGGCGTTGGCGCAGCAGATCCCAGCACTGGTCGAGCTCGACCTGGATCTCCTTGAGCCGCACCTGATCGTGATCCGCTGGCTGGCTCTTGCCGTACAGGTGCTGCTCCTCATGCACGAGACCTTCGATCTTGTGGAGCACTGACTCGTCGGTCGTCCGCTCAGCCATCACATCACCTCACAACGAAACACATGACATCGAAGCATCGATCAGAGACCTGGCTCGCGAGGGGCCAACGCCGTTCACACGGCGAGTCGACGCACAGCGAGAGAGAGCACGAGCCGGGAGATGCCGCTGAAAAACATGCTGATGCCCACGAGGGTGCCAACGACCCACGCCGCGCTCGACGGCCACGTGCTCCAGATCATCGCGGCGAGCACAAGCGTGATGACCCCGTCGATCAGCAACCACACGTTCCCCGATGCCGCGCGCAGCTGGAACCACAGAATGAACTCGACAACTGCCTCGACGAACAGATAGGCCGCCACGGCGAGCGTCAGCGACGCGAGCCCGGCCAGCGGTTGCGCCAGAATGTAGATGCCGATCGCGCCGTACGCGAGGCCGATCAGGATTTCCCAGACGACGGCGCCGGCGGAGTGGCTCCGCCAGGTAAAGGCCAGATGGAGCGCACCGCTGAACAGCAGCAACCACGCGACGATCGTGGCTACCGCGACGCCGGCCACCAGGGGAACACAGATGGCGAGAACACCCGCAACCATCATCAGGACGCTCAAGGCAATCGACCATGTCGCCGCCCCACGCACGCGAGCCGTCATCTCGTTCGCCATCGTCAACCTTCCTTTCGCGAAACATCTATTATAAGCGGACCGATTTGGCTGATGACCATTTCCGCCCGGAACCCGAGCAGAGCGAAGCGGAGAAACTGCGGCGCGAGCGCCAGTTCCAAACAATCACGGTTCCGCGGCTGCGCCTGAGCGGCTTCGCCATGGTGATCGCGCTGGTGGCGCTGCGCCAGGCGCTCATCGCGGAGCCGGGCGGGTGGTGGCGCACGCTCGTGCTCGCGCTGGTGGTCGGCGCGTACAGCGCGGCGTCGTGGGGCGCGCTGCGCCTCTGGTACGACGGCGGCCGGACACCCTCGCTCGGCGATATCTTTCTCGCCGCCGATTTCATTCCGTTCACCCTCGCCGTGTACATCACCGGCGCGGACACGAGCTGGATGTTCATCCTGCTGTTCATCCGCGTCGCCGACCAGGCCAATACGAGCTTCCGGCGCGCGCTGGTGTTCGCCCATCTGTCCGTCGCCGCCTACGTGCTGCTCCTGGCGTACCTGATCGGCGTCGAGCACCGCGTCATCTCGTGGCCCACCCAAACGTTCAAGGTGTTGCTGCTCTACTGCGCGAACGTCTACGTTGCCATGACGGCTCGAACCGCCGAGCGCCTGCGGGCGCGTCTTGTGGACACCATTCGTGTGGCGCGCACCTACGTCACACAGCTGCGCGAGCAGTCGGCGGAGCTCGAGGACGCGCGCCGCCAGGCGGAGGACGCCAGCCGCGTCAAGAGCGAGTTCCTCGCCAACATGAGCCACGAGATCCGCACACCGATGAACGGCATCATCGGCCTGACCACGCTGACGCTCGACAGCGATCTCACTGACGAGCAGCGCGAGAACCTCGCGCTGGTCCATCAATCGGCGACGGCACTCCTGGGCATCATCAACGACATCCTCGACCTGTCCAAGATCGAGGCAGGCCGGCTGGATCTGAATCCTGCTCCGTTCGAGCTGCGCGGCGAGCTGGCGAACGGTTTGAAGACGCTCGAATTGAAGGCTCGCGAGAAACGTCTCGCGTTCACCATCCGCGTCGCGGATGACGTCCCAGACGCCATGGTCGCCGACTGGTCGAAAATCCGGCAGGTCCTCATCAACCTGGTGGGGAACGCGCTCAAGTTCACGGAGACAGGCGGCATCGAAGTTCGCGTCAGGCTGGACGCGGGTGAACCCGACCACAGCGTCGTTCGATTCACGGTCGCGGATACAGGCATCGGCATCCCCGTGGATCGCCAGGCGGCGGTCTTCGAGGCCTTCCGGCAGGCGGATGGCTCCACCACGCGGCGGTACGGCGGAACGGGCCTCGGCCTGACCATCTCCCGCAAGATGGTCGAGCTGTCAGGCGGCAAGTTGTGGCTGGAGAGCACGCCCGGCGCCGGCACGCTGTTTCATTTCACGCTTCCCGTTGGCTCCACCGGATCGCACTGAGGGCGGCGGTCCCGGGTAGGGCGAGGGATGAGTCGTGGCGATGGCCGAAGGCGGGTGGCGCCGTCGGTCATCGCCAGCGTGCGAGGCGCAGCCGAGGAACTACTTCTTGGCGCCTGCCTTCCGTCGAGCGGGTTTCTTGGCGGCCTTCCCGCCTTTCTTCTTGCCGCTCTTTTTTGCCGTCTTTTTCGAACTTGCCTTTGTTTTCTGCGCCTTCTTGGCCTTCTTGGCTGGGGCCTTGGCCGCGGCCTTCGCGGCCGGTTTCGCGGCCTTGTGCGCGCCACCAGACTTCCGGGCGCTCGAAGACTTGGCCCGGGCGCCGCCGGATGGCCGTCCACCTGCGGCACCCGCCGCCGCGCCGGGGTGTCCCTCGTCGTGCCCCGGAACCAGGTCGTCCCCGAGTTCCTCAGCCGCGGTCGGCTCCCCTGCCAGCTCGTCGTCCGGCACTTCCATTCCGTTGTCGAAATCGTCCTGCATGATGCGCCTCGTTTCGAGTCTGACACGGGGCCTGACCCCGGGGTCCGACCTGGTCCAACCCCCGTGTCGGACCCGGTGTCAGAGTTGCGCGTTAGTGTGATTGAAGGGCAAAGGCGGCGTCAAGTTTCACCGCGCCCGCGAGTAGAGATCCACGATCGCGTCGATCGCGCGACGGCAGACCGCGCAGAACGGCACGTTGTCCCGGGTAAACATGATGCAATCCGCCTGCGGCCGGTAGTAGCCCTGTGCCTCGTAGTTCGCGCCCTCGAACGCGCCCACGCGATGCGCGTGGGCCCCCTCGTTCAGCAGCGCCGTGTCGCGACGCTCCTCCTCCCGGAACAGGGCGTCCATCTCGGCCTCGGGCCGATTCGCCGCGCGAATCGCCCGGCGCCGCACCTGGATCTCCTTCGTGTACTGCTCGAACTCAGCCTTCGGCCACGGCGTTGGAACAGGCGTTCCAGGCGCGACCAGATCCTTCCACTTCAGTGCGGCTCGATCGAGGAGCGCGGTGACGTTTGGCTCCCACGGCTCGACACGATCGGCAGCCGGCAGATACGCAACGTCGGACGTGTAGTACTCATCGGCCAGGCCGGCGATGTGATGGCCAAACTCGTGGATGAAGACGTAGGGCGCCCAGACGCTGTCGGCGGCGACGGTGCTGTACAAACCATAGATGCCGCCGCCGCCGTACGTCGCGCTGTTGACGAGAATCTCGACGACCTCGTAGGGCGCATTGGCCGCGACGTCGCGAAACGCTTTGTTCTCGAAGGTCAGCACGTACCGCTCGGAGTCGAACGCGTCATAGGTGGCGCCTATCGGCGACCGGCGATAGATGTTCTGCGACGGACGCGAGATGCCCGACTGTGCCGCCGGCGGCACAAGCCCCCAGACATTGATGTCCTGCTCGCGCTCCTTGAACGGCGACGTCGCAAACAGCGTGGCGACGAGCTTCCGCGCGTCGCGCTCGAACTTTCCGCGCTCCGCCGCCGTATAGCCGTCTCCGAGGATGAGGAAATCAAGCTTGGTCGCGGGATCACCGCTCTCGTGGAGCTTGATCAAAGGGCCGACGCCCGACGCCGCGGTATTCCGCAGCACGAACTTGTCTCCTGGATCGACGGCGACACTCCACGCGTCCCGAAACACGTTCTTCGCGTCGCGCTTCTTGACGACGACGCGTACGGGAGCTGAGGGGGCGGGAAACCGGAGTGACTCCGAGAACGTCCGGTCGACTTTCTGCGCCTCGCCCGTCGTCTCCCATTCGCCGTAGATCGAGCTGAATCCACGTGAATACAGCACGCGCCCCGTGCGCGCGTCGATGATTTCAAAGAAGTACTTACCCCGGTTCGTGTCGTCGATCGGCCGCGCCGGGTTGCCCGGCCATGGCAGCGGCTCGAGCACGACGCGATCGAGACTGAACCGCTCCTCCTTCGCGTTGCCTGTGTGGTAGAAGTCGACGCGCATGGTCTGCGCCGCGCTCGCCACGGACGCGCACACGAGTGCCAGGCAACTGGCTACGAAAACAGAATGGGCCTGAAGACTCATCGTCGCGTGCAGTTGCCTCGCCCCCAAAGCGATGAGAAGGGGCTGAAGACTCATGGCCGCGTGCAGTTGCCTCGCCTCAAGATCAAGATTAGCAAGGGCCCAAAAAAGGGCGTCAGCAATCGAAGGCGTAGGCAACTGCACGCGACCATGAGTCTTCAGCCCAACTCGGAGTCTTCATACCGCCGCCTCCCCACCGCGTAGACCGCCGCGCCGATGCCCACGAGCGCGAGCGACGACCCGACGACCTTGACCACCGCCAGCATCTTGTTCGGTTCCTCGTCCGCGGGCACGCACGCGAGCACGATGGACGCCGCGGTCACGAGGAACCCCAGCGCGGCCAGCGCCGTGGCCGCTCGACGGCCGCCTGGCACGCGCATCACCTCCGGGCCTGCGGGCTCGCGCTGCAGGACGATCATCGCGGCAAACATGAAGAGAAACGGAATGAAATACGCGATGATCCCCATGCTCACCAGAGCGTCGTACGCCCCGTGCACCGACGTCCCTGCCTGGCCGAGGAACACGAACACGGCAGCAATCGCGGCCTGAACCAACAGCGCCACGTACGGCGTCCGCCATTTGGGATGTAGACGACCGAACGCTTCCGGCAGGAACCGGTCGAGGCCGGCGACGAACGGCAGCCGCGCCGTAGCGGCAAACCATCCACCCACGCCGCCCACGGCGTTGAGGGTCACGAAGGCGGCCGCGATCGGCGCAAGCCAGCCCACGCCGACGCGGGTGGACATCGCCTGAATGGCCTGCGAGATGCCCTGGAGCCCGGTGATCTGCTGCCGGGGCAGCGCCAGCAGCACGCTGAACGTCCCGACCAGGTAGAGAACCGTCATCACGGCGCCGGCCGCCAGCACGGCCCTCGGCACCGTCCACCGGGCGTCAAGGATTTCCTCGCCCATCGTGGACGCGCTTTCGACGCCGCCAAACGCAAACGCGATAGTGGACCAGAAGATCACGTCCTTCAGGCCAGTGCTCGGCACGAACGCCGCTGCGGGCATCGGCGTCGCCGATCCAAATCGATTCCAGGAGATGAACCCGAGCACGATGAGCGCCGTTGCTGGAATCCAACTGGCCACCGCGCCGAGATTGTTGAGCCACTTGCCGATGTTCAACCCCACGACGTTCAGTGTCACGGCTACCGCGAGGCCGGTCATCGAGACGACGATGAAGTACGTGCGGTCGGCGGCCAGCGTCTGCCACGAGGGCCCGCCCACAAAGAGCGCATTCGCTGCGGCGAAGTACAGCAGGCCGGGGAAGTACGGAAGATTCGAGCCCCAGTACGTCCAGCCGGTCATGAACGCCGCAAACGGTCCGAACGCGCGTTTGCTCCACACGTAGATGCCGCCCTCGTCCGGATAGCGGGAGGACAGCTCGAGGACCGTGAACACGAGGGGGACGAAGAGCCCGAGCGCGGCGATGATCCAGATGACCAGCGCGCTCGGTCCAGCGGCGCCGGCCGTCGCGATCCACCGCAGGCTGAAGCCGGTGACCAGGTAGAAGAGGAACAGATCCCTGAATGTCAGGACGCGCCGAAGAACGACCCCGGCAGGCTCGTGGGGCTCAGGGGCGTCCATACAGGCCTGCCGCATTGTCGTGGAGGTAGCCCTGCGCGATGGCCAACGCCTGCGACTCCGAGATCTCGCGCGCCGACACCATCTCCGCGAGCGCGGCGGCGGATGCAACCCGCGCGTTGTGGACGCCGAACCAGTACAGCTCCTCCGCCCCTATCCGCTCGTCGATCGGAAACGCGTCCGAACCATACGTCACCTTGTCCGGAAACAGCTCGAACCACCGCCGCAAGACGTCCTTGAACTCGTTGGGGTAGAGCACGAAGCTGCCGGTCGCCGACGAGTCGATAAACACGTTCTTCATGGACGTCATGAACGCCGCCGCCCGGTCGAAAGGATCACCGCCGTGAATCAAGACGAAGGTCGTCGACACATACCTCGGATCGCGGAGCACGGGTTCGAGATTGAGCACGCTCGCGCCCGCCACGCTGAAGTAGTCACCGGCGCCGGCCGCGCTGTGGAGATGTACGGGCAAGCGCAGGCGCCCGGCTTCCGACACGACGTGGCGAAAGACGACGTCCTGGAACGTTTTGTACTCGGCAGCCGAAGGTACGCCGCCCGCGCGATACCTGTCGTACACGGCCGCCGCGGCCGCGGGCGGCGGGTCGTCGAACACAAACGATCGGAAGTACGCGACCTCGAACTTCGCAGCGATCGCCCCCCGACGCCGGTGATCTTCGAGAACGCGCGTGACGAACGCGAGGTAGTCGGCAAAGCCAGCAGGCGGTGTGGTGATGCCTGCCTGTTGCTGGAACCTCCGGAGCAGCTTCGTCTGGTTCGGCATGAACGCCGCCTGGTCTGCGTTTCTCGCGGCGAGGCCGGTATTGTCGAACGGAAACAGGACCGGATCGACGTAGAACACCCAGCGGAAGCGTGCCGGATCGAGATAGTCCGGCATCGTGATCCGGTTGGCCACCGACGTTGCGACGCCGAGCTTGTCCAGGATCGCGTTGAAGTAGGCGGGGCCTGGCCGCTCGCGCCTCAGCGTGGTCTTCCTGTCGGCCAGCCATTTCCCATGCGCGCCGTTCAGGTCCGCGAACGGAAACGCGAACAGCGCACGCGCGGCCGCGACCCAGTCCGGATTGCTCTCGCGCAACCGCAGGGGCGTGGCGCCCGGCGGCACGGGCGCCGGATCCACTTCGTCGTCACCGGCGAAGCCTGGATGCGCGTGATGGTCAAAGATCTTGATCCGCGCGATCTCGGGCAGCAGGCGCTGGTAGACCGCGGATGCCTGGGGCGCGACGAGCGGGCGCGATTGCGCCGAGAGACCGACCATGGCTGCGATGGAGAGAACGATCGCTCGGGTCCCGGCCCGCGCCCTGCCCACGGTTATGGCCTGGGCTTGGGCAGCGGCTTGCGCGGCAGCATTTCAGCGCGCATCGCCGCGTGATAGACGAAGCTTGCCATGATGACGGACGCCTGCTTCAGGTCGTCTGGCAGCGCTTCCTCGTAGACGTCCAGGTTCGTGTGATGCGTCCGCGTCTCGTAGTTGAGCGGATCCTGGATGAACTGAAAGCCCGGCAGACCAAGGGCGTCGAACGGCATGTGATCCGTTCCGCCAGTGTTCAGCGTCGTCAGCGTCGTGGCGCCGAGGTAGTTGAACGGCCGCAGCCAGGCTTCGAAAATCGGCCTGACGGCTTCGTTGCCCTGGAGGTTGACTCCACGGATACGGCCGCTGCCGTTGTCCAGGTTGAAATACGCCGACAGCCCGGCGTGCTCAGGCTTGAGCGCGACGGTCTTCAGGTTGCCGAAGTGCTTCTCGACGTACCCGAGGGAGCCGAAATAATCCTGCTCTTCTCCTGTCCAGAGCGCCACTCGAATCGTCCGCCGCGGCTGCACGCCGATGGCCTTCAGAATCCTCATGGCCTCCATCGCGACGGCGACGCCGGCGCCGTTGTCCGTTGCGCCCGTGCCGGTATGCCACGAGTCGAGGTGACCGCCGAGCATCACGACCTGCGACTTGAGCGCCGGATCCGTGCCCGGGATTTCCGCGACCACGTTGAATCCGTCCACGTCGTCGGCGAAGCGCGCCGCCACGCTCAGGGACATCTTGACCGGCTGTTTCTTGTCGAGCATCCGCATGATGCGGCCGTAGTGCTCGCGCGAGATCACGAAGCCCGGATATGTCGCATGCCAGACGCGATCGTAGAAGCCGCCGACTCGCACGTCTGCCGAGACCACACTCGGCTCGATGAGCGCGGTGATGCCCTCGGCGGCGAAGAACTTGAAGACCTCCGCCTGCTTGTCGAGCGCCTTGCGGAAGTCATCCTCCTCGTCCCACAGGGACTTCGGCGCGTTGTCGGAGCTGGCGGGCGCGGGATCGACCTGCCCTTCCTGCTTCTTCAGCTCCTCGTCGGTCAGACGCCTGGCTCCGGGCTGGAATCCGATGTCAAGCGGATCTGGCCGGCCGTTCATCACGATTGCGCCGCGCAGCTTGCCGCGATACTTGTCGAAGTCGTCCTTCGATTTCACATCCACGACCACCGGTGTGCCGGCAATCGGCGCCGGGGTCGCGGGCGACCAGGCGCGCGGATAGCCGATGACCCGCATGTACTGCGGCTCGGTCATCTCGATGGAGAAGCGCTCGAGCGTCCAGCCGCGGCCGATCGAGCCGTACGATTCGAGCGCCGCGTTGGCCAGACCCCAACGCGTCATTTCCCCGCGTGCCCATTCGGCGGCGGCGCGCAGGGTGGGGGATCCCGTCAACCGGGGGCCGTAGACATCGGCGAGCCAGCTCAGAGTCTCCATCACCGCGGATCGCTGAAAGCCTTCGATCTTGATCTGGGCGATGACCTTCTCGTTGACCGCGTCGTTTCGCGAATCCTTTACCGCCTCGTGTGGCGCGTCCTGTGCCGCGTTCTGCGCGGAGAGGGTGACGGACGCGACGATCGCGAGGAAGGCCAGCGACCGGAGCGTGTCCGCCTTGAGTCTCGATCTCATGCCGCGGATCTTATGCGTGGAACGGCTCGGCGCGCCAGCGCCGGTCGACGAAGACGAAGCGTGTCTCTGCCGGCCGCTCGCTATCAGTGGCCTCGGGGTACTGCGGGTCACCCGGCAGCAGGAGCAGTCGCCGGCCCGCTTCCTCGATCAGCTTCGGCTGACGGCGACTGATGCGGCGCGTGCGCGACCACGCCAGCGCGTCCTCGACGCTTCCGAAGCGCTCCAGCTCGCGGAGGGTCGTCCATGTCGGTGGGGGCAGGAGGATGTCACCGTCGATTGACTGCGCGATCGCGGCGTGCGGCGTCAACCACGCACCGTGGGTGGTCTCGGTCTGGTCGTGAGCCGGTGCCTGGTCCGCCGGCACGCGGGTCACGAAGAAACGCGTATCGAATTGACGCGTGTCGATGGGCGGTGTGACCCAATGCGCAAGCGGAACGAGCGCGTCGAGGGAGAGCCGCAGGCGCTCGCGCTCGAGGACGCTGCGCAGCGTGGACCGGCCGTCGTGCACGTCGTGCCGATACTCGAGAAATCGCTGGCGGGCGTCCGCGGCGGTCAGAGAAATCATCCAGCCGCCGCCGTCGCGTGCGAGCAAGACACCGGCTTCTTCGAACAGCTCGCGAGCAGCGGCCACGTGGTAGGCAACCGCATCGACTCGATCGACTTCCGGAAAGCGCTCGACCGCCGCATCGACGCCGTCGCACCAGAGCGGATCGCCGTCGCGATCAGCGGCGTCGACGCGTCCGCCGGGAAAGACGTGGGCGCCCCCCATGAACGCCGTGTCCTCGTGACGGCGAACCATGAAGACCTCAGGACCGCCGGGACCGTCTCTCAGCACGACGACGGTCGCGGCCGGACGCGGGTTGGCTGGCACCATCGCCATATCAGCTTAGCGCCTATCCATAAACGGGCCGAAGACTCATGGCCTCGTGCAGTTGCCTACGCCCTCGGTTTCTAGCGACCTGTACAACCCTTGAGAATCTTGATCTTTGGGGCGAGGCAACTGCACGCGGCCATGAGTCTTCAGCCCCTGGACGCGACTGGTCCGAGCGAGAGCGTCCGCCCGGTCAGCTCGCGGTGATCGAGGCCAGCCGCGCGATCCAGCTTCGCAACGATGGGCGGCAGCTCGACGCGGAATCGCCACTCGTCCGCGCGGCCGCCGGCCGCCTCGAACGTGTCCCGCCACCTGCCCCACCAGCGGGCCACAAACCCTGCGAGCGGCTCGACGACCAGCACGCGGTCACCCGGACTTGAACGATGGCGCGCGATGAGTCGTTCCAGGAGCGCGTCCCGTCCGGCGTCTGGGAGCTCGTTGAGAGCGAAGGCGGCCAAGTACGACCTGCCCCCCGGAGTAGGAACAGGAATAGGAATGGGAAGAGCGGCCGAGGCAAGATCGGCCCGTTCGGTTCGCGCGGTCAAGCCGAAGTGCCGGTAGGTGAGGGCAGCCTCGCCAAGCGCCCACGTATTGCGGTCGATCCCGATCACGTGGCGGACGCCTGGGGAGAGCGTGGCCCACGCCGCGCCGCCGGCGCCGGTCCCGCACCCGAGGTCGACGATCACGGGCGGCACGGCAGCGCCGGGCGGGGCGCCGGGCAGTGCGCCGACGATGCGCTGGATCAGCATGAAGTGGAGGGGCCCATAAAACAGCGCGAAGGCGGCGCGCTTGCCGGCGCCGGAAAGGGCCGCGCCGCCTGCCAGTTTGGCGCGACGTTCGATATAGTTTGAGGACAGCGCTCGCAAGGCCCTCGACACTTCTGGGAACGTCAGGGCCGCCAAGTGCCGTTTCTCGAGGGTGTTGAGCCAGTTCTCCAGAGGGGTTCCGCCAAGGATGAGTTTATCCACTCGGTATCCGGATTGCTTGGACGACACAGTGCCGAGAGAGGGGCCGTACCCCTTTTTCGCCGGGCTTTTCGGCCAAAGGGGTACGGCCCCAATTCGACTGGAGGGTCGACCGATGACGACCGTTCGTGACCTCGTTGTTCTCCCGCTCGTGTTTCTCGGCATTGTCGCCGGCTCCGCGGCAGCCGGGCCGGCGCTCGCCGGCCAGGAGCACATCGTCACCCCAGGTCAGATGACGGCGGCCATGACCCGGAAGCTGGCCAGCGAGGACGCGGACCGCGCGGCCGTGCACGAGGCGCTCGCCCGGCCTGAAGTGCGCAACGTCGCCACAACCATGGGCGTCGATCTCGAACGCGTCAACGCCGCGGTCGACACGATGAGCGGCGCGAATCTCGAGCAGGCGGCGTCGACGGCCCGGCAGGTCAACCAGCAGCTCGTCGGCGGCGCATCGACGGTGGTCCTGTCCACCACCACGATCATCATCATTCTTCTCGCGGTGATCCTGATCGTCGTCATCGCCAAGTAAGGCGAGCTTCCCGGTTCCGGACGGCCTGTGCTGGACGCCACGTTTGTCGCTGCCCTGTCAATACTGTCAGCGTGGCCGGTCGCGCCAGTGGCGCGGTCACTGGCGTCCGCGGCTGGCCCGACGCTCGAGGTGCCGTTCGTCCCGCAGACCGACGCGCTCTGCGGCGGCGCGGCGGCCGCGATGGTGTTCCGGTACTGGGGCGACGCGCACGCGGACGCGCAGCAATTCGCGTCACTCATCGAGCGTCACCACGGGGTCAGCGGGATTGCCGATACTGTGCTGGTCGGCGCCGTGCGCTCGCGAGGATGGAAGACGGAGCTGACTGATGGCTCGATGACCGGGCTCGTCGAGCGGATCGCCGCACGGCAGCCAGTCATCGTTCTGCTGTCGGATCGACGTGATGCCTTTCACTACGTCGTCGTCGTGGGAGCGGACGACTCCGCCATCGTGGTGCACGATCCGTCGTGGGGTCCGTCACGCTCGATCGCCCGCAGCGAGTTCTCACGGCGGTGGGCCGCGTCTCGCAACTGGTCGCTTGTGATTCTCCCGGCGGGCGGGCCGACTGCCGATGGCGCGCGCGCAGATCGTCCGGCGGGCGCGGCCTTTGACCCGCGCGCAGATGGTTCGACGCACCCGACGGATGAGTGCGACGCGGCGACGTCGGCGGCTGTGGCCGAAATACGAGCGCGCGGCCTCGAGGGCGCTGATGGCTCTGACGGCTTCCACGGCTTTGACAGGTTCGACAGGGCGGACGAGATCTTCAAGAGCGTTCAGGTGCGATGTCCGGAGAGTGCCGGGCCATGGCGCGAGCTCGCGGGCGTCCGGTTCGCGCAACGGCGCTGGGGCGACGCGTCGACGCTGGCGCGTCAAGCGCTTGACCGGCAGCCGGGCGACGAGTACGCGGCGTTCCTGCTTGGGTCGAGTCTGTTCATGCAGGACGACGCGGTCGGCGCGCTGCGGGCCTGGAACCGGATCGGTCAACCGCGTCTGGACGGCATCCGGATCGAAGGGCTTCGGCGGTCTCGCTATCAAACCATCAACGACGCGATTGGATTGACCCCGGACAGGGTCCTGACGGCGGACGCGTTTCTGCAGGCAGGGCACCGACTCGACGAGCTACCCGATCGATCCAGCGCGCGGCTGTCCGTCCGTCCCGAGGACAACGGTTTTGCGTCGGTCGACGTCGTCATCGTCGAGCAGCGGGGCGCTCCGCGGGGCTTCGCCGAGTGGATTGGCGCCGCGGTCCGCGCCGGCGTCGATCGCGAGCTGGCCGCGACGGTCCCTGGCTTCACCGGGCAGGGCGAGGTCTGGTCGGCGAGCTGGCGATGGTGGCATGACCGGCCACGCGTTGCGGTGGGGTTCGAGGCGCCCCGGGTGGGCGGGCTCCCCGGCGTGTGGCGCGTCGAGGGCTCCTGGGAAACGGAGACGTATGCCGCGACCGACGGCGCGATTCTTCGGGAGTCGCGCGCGCATGGTGGGGTGACGGTCAGCGACTGGATGACGGGGCAGGTGCGTTACTCGTTGAGCGCAGGCTTCGACGCCTGGGATACCGGTCAGCGCGCCACGTCAGTCGGTGGATCGCTCGAGCGGCGCTGGCTGGACGACCGGTTGGCGTTGGATGGGCGGGCCACTCTGTGGGTCCCGGTCGCGCGCGAGTCCGTCCAGTCGAGCTTCAACCTTCTCGGCGCACGTGCGGTTCGGCGCTCGAGCCTAGTCGATCGCGGATGGGTCTCGCTGGTCACAGGGGGCGCCGAACGCGTGAGCGACGGGGCGCCACTGATGCTCTGGCCCGGCGCGGGCGAGGGTCGCGCGCGGACACCGCTCCTTCGTGCGCACCCGCTGCTGGACGGCGGCGTCATCGATCTCGGACGCGCGGCTGTGTTTGGCCGGTCAACGGTCTATGGAAGTGGAGAAGTCCAACGCTGGCTCGACCAGCCCGCGATGCCTCGCGTGGGACTCGCCGCATTCGTCGACCTCGCGCAGGCGTCCAGACGGGCGACGTCCGGCGCAGGACCGACGCAGACCGATGTCGGCGGCGGTGTCCGGGTGCGGCTCCCGGGCGTGCCCCACGTTCTGCGGGTCGACGCGGCGCATGGGCTTCGCGACGGCGCCAACGCCGTCACCGTCGGATGGATTTTCTGATGCCACAAGGATGTCGCGCACGACTCTTCGCCGCCCTGTTAATCGCGGGGCTTCCGGTTTCAACCCCGGGGCCCCTGTCCCCGGGAGCCGGGCTGGCATTGGCGAAGACGACTTTTCATCTCGAAGAGGCGACGATCGCGGACGTCCACCGCGCCATCCAGCAGGGCGAGACGAGCTGCACGGCGATCGTGCGGGCGTACATCGATCGCGCGCGGGCATACAACGGCACCTGCACGCAGCTCGTCACGCGCGACGGCGCACCGGTCACGGCCGGAGCCGGCGCTGTGCGCGCGGGGGTGGCCGCGTCATTTCCCTCCTCGACGACCGCTGTCGGATCGGTGCTGCCGCGGTTCGGCGAGTACGCCGGCCCGCCCATCGACTTCGGACGGATGGAGGCCACGAGATCGGACCCAAGTGTCCAGCAGCAGTACGGCATGGTCGTCGGCGTCCCCGGCGCCCGCCAGATCAACGCGCTCAGCACGCTCAACATCCGCGGGGAGCGATCGGTCTCCTGCAAGGCGCAGTGCGACGCGGCGCCGGCGTCAGGGCCGCTGCCGGCGAGCTGTCCGAAGGCGTGCGACGACTTTCGGAGGCAGCCGGACGCGCTCGAGCGTGCTGCGGCACTCGACGCGAAGTACGGCCGGCATCCAGACCTGAAGGCAATGCCGATGTACTGCGTCGCGTTGTCGTTCAAGGACGTGTACGACACGGCCGACATGCGTTCGACTGGAGGCGGCGACGTCAACTACGCGATGGATGCGCCGCCGCAGGACGCGACCATCGTCGCCGAGCTGCGCGCGAAGGGCGCCATCATCTACGCGAAGGCAAACCTCGACGAATACAACGCCGGCAGCGGCGATCCTGGCGGTCAGGCCAGAGCCACGGCGCGCGGGTACGGCGCGGGTGCGCGCAGCACCTGGGGCGGCACTGCCTGCAACCCTTACGACACCGAGCGGGAGACGGGCGGATCCAGCTCCGGATCGGCGGCATCGGTTGCCGCGAACCTCGTCCAGTGCTCCATTTGCGAGGAGACCGGCGGCTCGTGCCGCCAGCCGGCGTGGCGCAACAACGTTGTCGCGCTCGTGACGACGAAGGGGTTGATGCCGTACGGCGGCGCGATCGGTGCCGACCCGTACCTGGATCGTGCGGGCATCCAGTGTCGAACGGTGACGGACGCGGCCCGCGTGCTCGACGCGCTGAAGGATCCACAGCGGGGCTACTTCGACCCCCGCGACATCTACACGGCGCTGCCGAAGGGGTTGATTGAGCGGCAGCCCTACGCGCGGTTTGCGACTCAGCCGGGAAAGACCGATCAGTCCGGCAAGAGACTCGCCGGCGTGCGCATCGGCGTCGTGCGCGAGTACATGGTCAAGCACGCGGCCAACGACGCGGCGATGAGCGACCTGGTCAACGCGGAGATCAAGACGGTCCTGCGCGATCGTCTCGGCGCGGAGCTCGTGGAATCGTTCGACCCGATGTACCCGGACGATCCATCGATTCCGAACATGACCTACAACTTTCAGCAGGCACTTGCCGAGATTCTCCCGTTCCACATGCCTGAGTACCTGCAGCGGCCCGGCCGTGACGGCGCGGCTGCCTTTGCGGTGCCGGATACCGACGTCACGAAGCGTGACTACATGGTGAAGGCCGGCGAGGGTCAGGCGCCGTGGCCCGACAGCCTGAACATCCGCAGCGTGAACAACGGCCCGGCGTCCGCGAGCTTCGCGTTCAACTTCGCGCAGTACCTTCTCCGCCGCGGCGACGCGCGCGTCACGGACTGGGCCAGCCTGAACGCGAACGCGAAGTACTACAGCGCGAGCCGCGTCGCGGCGATGAAGAACTGGGAGAACAAGGTCGACCTGGCGTCGGACGGGATTACGCAGAACATCAAGATGCGCGAGGTCATGCGTCTCGTGGTCCTCAAGGTCATGCGCCAGAACAATATCGACGTCTTCGTCAACCCGACGACGACGATTCCGCAGGCGCGAATTGGCCATGCCAATCAGCCGACGGTGAACGATCGCCCGATCGGCCGATTCCCGACGAGCGCCAACGTGGGCATCCCCGAGATCACGGTGCCGGCTGGCTTCAATTCCATCGTCTACGAGCCAGAGTACGCGTTGAACACCGGGAAGACCGGCTACGTCACGGCCGCGAACAACGACCGGCGTTCGACGCTCGCAACCCCCTTGCCGGTGGGCATCTCGTTCTGGGCCGGCCCAGGCGACGAGGGTGTCGTCATCAAGGTGGCGGCTGCCTATGAGGCCGCCACGAAGCATCGCGTGGCGCCTGCGGCGTTCGGTGCCAGTTCTTTTCTCGGCTCGCTTCAAGCGCGCTGACAAGGCAACTGTCACACTGCAGACGCGCCGAAGCGCGAGCTCATCCCGCGCCGGCGTGTGGCAGGGAGCGGCGACTAAGAAGAGCCGTTAGTTGTCTTCGCCGCGAGTGCGCACCTGGCCTCGGATCTCGCCGGCCGGGAACATGGTGGTATGCAGGTTCGCGTAGCCCTCCCCGTTGGCGATGATTCGAAGGCCTGACGCCAGATCCCCCACAGTGACGCCTTGCGCGGCCGGACCGGTTACGTTGGCAGGCGTGATCGTTCCGGTGATGGTCCCTGACTTGGCCGCCGGGCACGCCGGTTGGTTGCCACCGCCGCACAGGAAGATCATCACGCCGCCAGCGACGTTGGGCTGGCCAAAGTGGATGTGCGAGACGATCGCGTTGGTGGAGAGGTTCGCGAACGTCAGCGTGAAATCAATCATCCCGTCCTCATGAATCGTGGCCGTGAAGCGGCCCGTGGCGGCGGTGTTGATGGGTGGCACTTCGTTCGCGCCGCGCAAGGTTGCGCGGAGCGTCACCTCATCGTGGTCTTTGTCGGCACGCACGACACCAGAGCCAGGCGCGCACACGCACAGGGACACCAACGCGAGACCGCACAGTGTTCTCATGACGAGCTCCTTTCGTAGCCGTGAACTGCGAGCGGCATCCTAGGCGGGCTACCGCGATGAGTCAACCGGAATTGGCGCCATCTCAGCAGTCGGCGTTCAGCGTACTGATTGGTTAGAACGTAATGTCGAACGCGCCATTGGTGACGGCGCGCGTGCCTCTGGCCGTGTTGCCCGGCCTTCCCCCTTGGGCCGCTTGGGCGCCTTGAGAAGCCAACGTGCCGGGAAGCAGCGTGAAGGAGAACGTGCCCGCCACGTGCGATCGCGTCGAGGTCGTGAACGTCAACGTTCCACTCCCGTTGGTCACAGCGGCAGCTTGCCACGCGGCGGTTCCGACGGTGAGAAGCGCGTTGATGCCGAGCGCCCTGTCGACCGGGTACGTGCCCACGCGGTTCGAGCCGGCGAAACCGAAGCCGAACGTCGTCGGCGTGGAGAGGTTGTCCGAACCTCCCAGGCCGATGATGCCGGGGGGCCCGATGTTGACGGCGATGCAGACGGCGGTCCATGGAGCGGCGTCGATCAGCGCGGTCATCGTGCCCTTTGCGAGCTGGCCGGTCGGGTTGTTGGCGAGCACGCCTGCGCAGCTGGCCACTGACCCCTGCGGGTTCGGGTTGCCGGCCGTCGGACCCATGCCCGCGCCCAAGACGGCGGATCCTGCCGCCAGCACGATCGCGGCCAGGAAGACCGGGTAAAGGGGAGCTCTCATGCGCATGTCATATCCATTTCTTCCGCAGGAGCCAGACTTTGATCGTTTGAGTCAGGATCACATACGCCAGCAGCGTCACGATCAAGATCGGCCAGTACAACAGGGGCAGTTGCGTGAAGCCCAGCGACGAGGCCACAGGGGAATATGGCAGCCAGACCCCGATCGCCATGATTGACAGCGTCGTGAGCGTGAGGGGGAGACTCGCGCGGCTTTGAATGAACGGCACCTTGTTCGTGCGAATGACGTGGATGATGAGTGTCTGGGTCATCAATGATTCCACGAACCAGCCGCTCTGGAACAGCGCCGCGCGGGACGGATCCCAGCAGTCGAAGACCCACAGCATGACGAAGAACGTCGTGTAGTCGAAGATCGAGCTGACGGGGCCGATGAAGAGGATGAACCTCTTGATCTCCCCGAGGTTCCAGGGTCGCGGGCGGGCCACTTGATCGTCGTCCACCGCGTCGCTCGGGATCGGCACCTGCGAAGAGTCATACAGGAGGTTGTTCGTCAACACCTGGATGGGCGCCATCGGGAGGAAGGGGAGAAAGGCACTCGCGCCGAGCACGCTGAACATGTTCCCGAAGTTGGAGCTCGCTCCCATCCGGATATATTTGACGATATTCGCAAAGACCTTGCGCCCTTCAATGACTCCCTGTTCCAGTACCATGAGGTCCTTCTCGAGGAGAATGAGATCGGCCGACTCCTTGGCGATATCCGTCGCGGTATCCACCGAGATTCCGACGTCAGCCGCTCGTAAGGCGGGAGCGTCGTTGATTCCGTCACCCATGAATCCCACCACATGCCTGTTGCTACGGAGCATACGAATGACGCGCTCCTTGTGCGCCGGAGAGAGGCGGGCGAACAGCGTCGTCGTTTCGGCTGCCTCAGCCAGCTCGGCATCGGTCATCTTCTCGACATCACTTCCCAGCAGCATGGGGTCGGCTGACAGGCCCACATCTTTGCACACCTTGCGGCTGACGAGGTGGTTGTCACCCGTGAGGATCTTTACGGATACTCCGTGTTTGTGCAGGGCCGCCAGGGCGCGGGTTGCGCTGTCCTTGGGCGGGTCCAGAAATGCGACGTAGCCTCTCAGTATGAGATCGCGCTCGTCATCCTTTGCGCAGATGTCTTTCCCGGTTAGATTCTTCGTGGCCACGGCCAGCACGC
>DASZFS010000066.1:0-4637 GCA_035939575.1 Vicinamibacterales bacterium
CCGGCCGATCTCGTGTCTCGCGAAGCCGGGCCGGACGACTTCGTTTCTCGCGCGCGGGTTCGACCGTCCGAACAAGCCGCGGCGCCGGCGGCATTTTCTCGTTTCCACGTACTCGGCCGCAGGGATGCGGCCTCGTCTGGAGGCCGCCGCCGCGGCTTGTGTGACGCCGCCGGTCGACGGACGGCTCACACGCGCGCGATCTCCGAACTCGTCCGGCCCGGCGATCACCGGGGTCCTCGGCTGCAGCAGCCTCAGCGCATTTCGCTACGGCCGGCCACGACCGCGACCGCGATCGCGATCGTCGTGGTCGCGGTGTTCCCGCCACTCGCGATTCTCGTCGCGCCCTCGATCGCGGTCCCAGCGGTGGTCGTGATCGAACTGGCCGCGAGGCGTAGACCAGTATCCTTCGTAGTAGCGACCGCCTTCCCAATACGGCTGGACCCAAGCGGAATCCGGGAACGGCGGCCGCGTCCAGTAGCCGTTGTGCCACAACCAGCGCCCGTTCAGCGGATACCAATAACCTTCGACCCAATCAAAGTCGGGGCCGGGCCGCGGCACCACGCGATACGCCCGGGGCGGCGGCGGTGGGGTGCCGAACGAGAAGCCGAACGAGACCTGCGCCTGCGCAGGCAGCGAAGGAATGAGCAACAGACTCAGCACAGCTGAAATCTTGAGCAGGTGTCTCATGCTCCTCTTATAGCTCCAAACGGCACGCCATGCAAAGAGAGGGTTGTGGCGCCAACCCCGCGATGAGTCATTCGAATCTCAGCGCGATCATCGGGTCGATCCGGACGGCGCGCCGCGCCGGAATGTAGCAGGCGAACAGGGCGACAGAGACGAGCAAGACCACGACGATGGCGAACGTCGCCGGATCGGTCGGTCGCACGCCGTAGAGGAGTCCCGCCATCAGCTGCGACACGACCAACGCGCACGCGAGGCCGACCGCCGCGCCCACCATGGTGAGCCCGAAGCCCTGACCGAGGACCATGCGCAGGATCGTTCGCCGCTCCGCCCCAAGCGCAAGCCGGACGCCGATCTCGCGCGTCCGGTCGCTCACGATGTACGAGATGACACCGTAAATGCCGAGTCCGGCGAGCAGCAGCGCGGTCACGGCGAACATCCCGACGACCTCCATCGAGAACCGCCGCGCCGCGAGCGACCCCGCGACCGTGTCATCGAGCATCTGCGCACCGAAGACCGGGAGCGTGGCGTCGACGAGCTGCACCTGTTCCCGCACGTAGTCCGGCGTCGTCGCGGCGTCCACCTGTCCACGCAAGAAGATCGCGAGGTGTTTCGCGGTCTTCTGATACGCGCTCGCGTAGATTTCGGGAACGCCCGCGTCTTTCAGCGATTCGGTCCGCGCATCCGCAACGATGCCCACGACCACGGTCCAGGATGTCGCGGATCGGGAGAGCTTGACGTGCTCCCCGAGCGGGTCCGCGCCCGGCCAGAACTTCCGCGCCATCGCTTCGTTGATCACCGCGACGCCTGGCGCGGTTTCGTTGTCGAAGTCCGTGAACAACCGGCCTCGCTCCAGCGTCATGCCCAGCAGATGAAAATACCCGGGCGTGACCGCCGCGCCAACGACCAGCGGCGCCTGTGCGGCTTCGGTGCCGCGGCCTTCGATGAGCAGCGGGAACACGTTGAGATCCTGTTGCGCGCGCAGCGCGTCGAGCGGAATCGCGTTGCTGCTGCCGATCGCCACCGCGTCGACTCCGGGCGCTTCTCGAGCGCGGCGAATGATTTCGCGCAGGAACGGCGCTTCTTCCGCGATGGTCCGGTATTTGTCGATGCTCACATCATTCGGATAGGGCAGTCGCGTCCGGACCGTCAGCACACGCTGTGGGTCGAATCCGAGAGGGGCGCTCAGCAAATCCCGGAAACTGCGGAGCAGGAGTCCGGCGGCCACCATCAGCACGAGCGACAGCGCGAATTCCGTGACGACCAGCACGCGGCGCATGCGCGTCTGCTCGCGGGATCCCGTTGAACCGCGCGATTCCGATTTGATCGCGGTCACCACGTCGACCCGACCCGCCTGGCGCGCGGGAACGAGGCCGAAGATCGCGCCGGATGCCACGGTCGCGACGAGCGCAAAGAACAGCACGTCCCAGCCCATGGCGATGTCGTTCAGCTGCGGCAGGCCTTCCGGCACGAGCCGCAAAAGCAGTCCCCTGGCGGCGAACAGGACCGCCAACGCGGCGACGCCGCCGAGCAGCGACAAGCAGACACTCTCGGTCAACAACTGCCGCACCAATCGGCCGCGCGGCGCTCCGAGTGCCTGGCGGATGGCGAGCTCGCGTCCTCGCGCGGTTGCGCGCGCGAGCAGCAGATTCGCCACGTTCACGCACGCGATCAACAGCACCAATCCGACTGCCGCGAGCAACAGGATCAGCGACTGGCGCACGTTCCCGAAGACGCTCTCTTTCAGCGGCACGAGCCGTATCCGCCATGCGCTCTGCGCCGGGTAGTCGCCCGGATATTCTCTGCGCAACGCAGCAACGAACGCGTCGATCCGGCTCTGGGCCGCCGCGATGGTGAGTCCGGGTTTCAGCCGCGCGATCGCCCCGGGAAGGTTCCGTCCGCTGCGCGGCGGATGATCGGATATGGGCGCACCGTAAAAGCTCGTCGCGGCCCAGACCTCGACGTTCCGTTCTTCCGTGGTCCGTCCCGGCGGATGAAAACCGGGCGGCATGACGCCGACGATGTGATAGAGGTCGGTGTCGAGGCGCACGCTCCTGTCGAGAATGTCCGGGTCGCCGCCGAAGCCGCGCTTCCACATGCCGTCGCTGATGACCACCTCCAGCGTGTATCCGGGGGAGCGATCTGCCGCTGGGAAGGTGCGGCCCAGCTGCGGCTTCACGCCCAGCACGGCAAAGTAGTTGGGGGTGACGCTGCTCAGGCGGACGCGCGTCGGCCGCGAGGCGCCGGTGAGATTGTTCTCGTCGAACCACGCCGGCGCGACCTGATCGAAAATCCCGGAGCGATCGAGATCCAGCCACTCGGGCTGCGACATACCGACGTCATAGGAGCCGACGCCCGGAAGATCGTCCTCGATGCCGACGAGCTCGTCCGGCTGGGGATAGGGCAGCGGATGGAGCAACGTCGCGTCAACGACGCTGAAGATCGCCGTCGTCGCGCCGATGCCGAGCGCTATCGTCAGGACGGCGACGAACGTGAACCCAGGAGACTTGCGCAGCATGCGCGCGGTGTATCGCACGTCGTGCCACAGGCGGTCCCACCAGAGCCAGCGGCGCGCTTCGTAGAAGCGCTCGCGCGAGACCGTGACGTTGCCGAACGTGCGGCGCGCGGCGGCGCGTGCTTCGCCGGCACTCAGTCCCGCCTCCTGGAGCCGCTCGATCTCGAGCTGCAGGTGGCTCTCGATTTCCGCCGTGAAGTCGTCGAGTCCTCGGGGCCGTCGAAACATCGGTTCACCCTCGTGCGGTGTCGTCGTCCCCTGGCGCTGGAGGCGTCCGGGCCGATTCCCACGTATGGGTAGACATCTAACCTGAGCCTACCCAATGCACGGGTCAGGCGTCAACCCGAGCTATTTGAAAACGTTCTTCTCGGGAACCGGAGTTGGAGGCCTTCGGCGCGCAGGTATCGACCGATTTCTATGAATCCGGGTTCCTTACGATCCCGGCAGACGGCCGACGGGTCGGTCGCCGCTCACGCCCCAGTCAACGGCCGCCGTGCCCCCGGTGGCCAACTGTGTGAACCAGGCGCCGGTCGACGGACGCCACACGGTGTAGTCGCTTTTGCCGTCGCCGTCCCAGTCGCCCGTCACCGGCATATCGCCGGACGCGCCCCAATTGACGACGATCGTCGCGCCGCCGGAGGCTTTGATGAGCCACTCGCCGGTCGCCGGCCGAAAGATCCCGGCGTCGGCCTTGCCGTCGCCGTCCCAGTCGCCCGTCACCGGGATGTCGCCGGGCAGACCCCAGGACACAGCCTGGATGCCGCCGCCAGAGAGCAGCACGAGCCACGCCCCCACGCTCGGGCGATAGATCACGAGATCGGCTTTGCCATCGCCGTCGAAGTCGGCGAGCAGCGGCTGGTCGCCGCTGACGCCCCAGTAGGTGAGACGTGTCCCGCCACCCGACAGCTTCGCGAACCACTGACCCCGCCCCGGCCGATAGACGACCAGATCGGCCACGCCGTCGCCGTCGATGTCCGCCGCGAGCGGAATGTCACCCGCCACGCCCCATTCTTCGACGCGCACGACGCCCGTGCTCGATTCGACGATGAGCCATTGGCCCGTGGACGGCCGCCAGAAGGCGACATCCGTCGTCCCGTCGCCGTCAAAGTCCGCCGCCACGTCGATGTCCGTGGACTCGCCCCACGCGGTCGCCGTCGCCGTGCCGTCGCTGAGCGCCGAGTACCAGACGCCCGTGCTCGGGCGAAAGACCGTCCGATCGGTGCGACGGTCCCCGTTGAAGTCGAACGGCGCGATCTTCATCTCGACTTCGAACGCACCGATATCGCAATGCGGGCCCGCGCCGACCGTGCGGCTGACGCCGCGTTGATCCTGGCCGGAGACCGGCGGCATCGCGCACGCGACGTCCGAGCCGGCATCGATCGCCGGGCTTCCGGCCAGCAGCGGCATGGTCGCCGTCGGGCCACCGTGCGGCGCCAGCGGG
>DASZFS010000067.1:0-2313 GCA_035939575.1 Vicinamibacterales bacterium
CGTCGTGGAACAGGATTCCCAACGCCAGCGGCAGGCCGATGTTGGCCGCCAGCGCGAGCGGCACGTAGTAGCGGTGCTGGAACGCCAGCATCGGATCGCGCTTGAGGTCCGGGATGTTGGAGAAGTCGGGCTTGCCGCTCGGGTACTCGCGCAGCATCCAGCCGATGTGCGAGAACCAGAACCCGCGCCGCGCCGAGTACGGATCGCGGTCCACGTCGTCGACGTACAGGTGGTGGGCGCGGTGGCCGCTGCACCACGCGAACGCGCTGTTCTGCAGCGCCATGGTGCCGAACACCAGGTACAGCAGCCGCAGACTCCAGTGCGCCTCGTAGGTGCGATGCGCCCACAGCCGGTGATAGCCCGCCGTGACCGCCATGCCGTTGGCGATGGCGAGGATGGCGAAGGCCGCCCAGGCCGCGGGCGAAAAACCGCGTGTCAGGCCATACCACGGCACGAGGATCGCGGCGGCGGCAAACGTCAGCGCGAACATCAGAGCATTCGTCCAGACCAGGGGGGGCGTCTGCTCGTTTCGGGTGGTGTCGGACATACGGGTAAACTTAACACGACGGGGCTTCCGAGGTGGGACTTACGTCGTTTTTGAGTATGCTGCGCCCCTCCGGCACCTGTGAGAGCTCGATTCCATGACCTGGATCCCTGTGCGTTCGGAAGCCCTGCGAGGCTCGGTCGCGGTGTCGCTGGCGCTGCTGGCCTGGCTCGCGCTACCCGCGGGCGCCCGCGCGGCGCGCGCCTACGTCTCCAACGAGGACGACGGCACCGTCACGGTGATCGATACGCAGCGCCTGGCGGCGATTGCGACCATCGCGGTGGGCAAGCGGCCGAGGGGACTGGTGCTCAGCCCTGACGGTGCGCGCCTGTACGTCGCGGTCAGCGGGCTGCCCAAGTGCCCTCCGCCGATCCCGGAAGAGACGTGCGCGAAGCTGCCGCGGGACTTGAAGGCCGACGGCGTGGCGGTCATCGATACCGCGACGCTCAGGCAGACGCGGGTGCTGAAGGGGGTCTCCGATCCCGAACGAGTCGAGATCAGCCGCGACGGGCACTCGCTGTTCGTCACCGACGAAGATGCGGCGCGGTTGAGCGTGCTGGACGCAGCACGGGGACGCGTCGTCGCCACGATCCCGGTCGGGCGTGAGCCTGAGGGAGTGCGCGCGTCTCCCGATGGCAGCTGGGTTCTGGTGACCAGCGAGACCGGCAATTCCGTGGCCATCATCGACGCGCGCACGCACGCCGTGCTGCATACGGTCCTGGTGGGCAAGCGCCCGCGCGATCTCGCCTTCACACCCGACAGCCGCAGCGCCTACGTCTCGGGGGAAGCTGATGCGTCGGTGTATCGCATCTCACTTCCGAGCGGTGCGCCGACCACGCAGCTCGTGCAGCTGCGCGAGCAGGCGCGCCCCATGGGTATGGCGCTCGACGCGGCACGCGGGCGGCTGTATGTGAGCACCGGGCACGGCGGTACCGTGGCGGTGATCTCGCCGCAAGACGGCAAGCTGATCGGCGAAGTCGCCGTGGGCGCTCGACCCTGGGGGCTGGCGCTGAGCGCCGACGGCAGACGTCTCCTCACGGCCAACGGGCCCTCGGGAGATGTGTCCGTCGTAGATACCGACACGCTCAGCGTGATCGGCAAGGTGACGACCGGTCACGGTCCCTGGGGCGTGGTCCTGAGCGAGTGACACGGCCGGGCATGGGCTCGGCCCTCTTTGCACGCGGAGGAGCGGGACGTGATTGCAGTTCGTGAGCTGGCGCGATTCGGCACGCTGTTTACGGCAGCCACACTGGCGGCAGTGGCGGTGGCCCAGTCTCCGGCGGTTCCCGATGCCGTCGAGCAGGTGGCGCGCAGTTACATCACGCGCGACGCGCTGGAGGCCCCGATCCGCTTCCTGTCGTCGGACCTGCTCGAGGGCCGTGGACCGGCCACCCGTGCTGATCAGTTGACGCGCCTGTACCTGCAGACACGGCTGGAGGGCATGGGCTACAGGGCCGCCTTCGGCAGCGGAGCCTGGCAGCAGCCGTTCGATATCGTCGGCATCCAGTCGCAGTTCCCGAAGAGCTGGAGCTTCCAGGGCAAGAACGCGCGCGTCGACCTCGCCTGGCGGGATGACTACATCGCCGCGAGCGGACTGCAGAGCGAGAGCGTGGCGCTCGATGACGCGGAGCTGGTGTTCGTCGGTTACGGGATCCAGGCCCCGGAGTACCAGTGGGACGATTTCAAGGGCGCGGATCTTGCGGGCAAGATCCTCGTGATGATGAACAATGACCCGGACTGGGATCCGAATCTGTTCGCCGGCAAGCGCC
>DASZFS010000068.1:0-4946 GCA_035939575.1 Vicinamibacterales bacterium
TTCGCCGTCAGCCCGCTGTCCTTCCAGCGCTCAACACGCTTCTGCCATTCCTCGCGACTCGCTCGTTTGTCCGCCATCTCGACGGCCAGATGTACGCCGACACGCGACCGTCGTCAGCGACGCCGGAGACCGAACGGTTACTGTATACGAACGCCGTCGTCCCGTCGCGCCAGGGACGCTTGAGTCGCAACTCGAGGCGTCCATCATCCAGCCGCGAGAGTCGATCGGTCGCAATCGGGGGCCGGGCCAGATAGCGGGCCATTCGTTCCAACCCCTCGCGATCACCGGCGTGGAGGCGCGTCGCGGCCTGCAGATTGAACCCCTCGACCTCGGCGCACAGGCGTCCCATGACGAAGGCGTCGAGGTCTGCGGGCGCGCCGCGCACGCGAACGATGCGCCGGCCGCGACGCGGACCTGTCGCGACCACTCCCCCGACCGAGGCCTCGGCCATCGCCACCAGGACCGGCGCGCATTCCATGAAGCGCCGCTGTACCGCGCCCGGCTCGCGATCCGCGAGCCGGCGCTCCACCCGGCGGAACACGGCGGCCGCGACGTGCGCGATATCCTCGTCGGTCGGGGCTGGCGTCGGGTGAAACACGGGCGCTCTACCGACAGGAAATGTGTAGACTCCGTCCAGGCACAAGGTATGGAAATGGGGATTCGCCCCGAGCGCCAAATTGAAGCGCTGGATCACCGTCACCGCGCCGGTCTTGAGCGCGCCGACGACGCCTTGCCGCCGCGCCCGCTGCCGGAGCCACGATGACACCGCGCGAATGAGCTCACGCAACACCACGCTGGTCAGCGTGGGATCGAACATCATCTTCGCGCGCAGCCCGTGGGGCGCGGTCAGGACCCACTGTCGAACGGGAACGCGAGGGATCACGCGATCCACGAGCTGAGCCGCGAAGTCGCTCATGCGACGCCCTATACAGCTCGGACAGAAGCCACGACGGCGACACGAAAACGCCACGGGGCGGCACCACCCGCACTCCTGACATTTGGCCAAGATCAGCCCCTGCGAAAGGATCCCGCAGCGCAGGAAGGCCTCCACCTCCGCCACGACGAACGCGGGCAGCACCGGCGGCTCGGCCGACGCCTCGAGATCGGCGAGGAACGTCTTCCAGTGTTCTTGCACGGTCGAGTAGAGGACCGTCTCTTCGGGCCGGTGCCGCTCGTAGTCGTCTGCCGGCCCTGTGCTCGCGGCGGTCGTGTGCTCGTGTCGGCCGCGCACCCTGAATCATCGGGGGCAGGTCGGCGAAGGTTTCGGCGGGTCACCGACCGAGCAACGCCGGACTTCGCCCGCGGGATGCCATCTCGCATTCGAGAGAGCGCCCCTCGACGCTCAGGAGCTGCTCGCGCCGGCACGCAAGGTGGCGGGCCAGTTGCGATCCGGGCAAACCGAAGGCGAAGTCGACGGTCTGCCTTGCGTACCTGTCCCAATCGCGATGTTCACCCGGCCGCAGCGCGGGCGCCGCGTCCTTGATGACGCGCGCGATCGCAGGTCGGTCATGCCCGGTCAATCGGAGGCGCACCGCGACCTCCGCGTCGAGGCGCGACGGATCCGTGCCGCGATCGGTGGTCTTGCGGGCGACGTCGGCGAGATGCAGCCGGTATGCCTCGGCGATGGCCACGGGCCTATGGATCGGCCGGTGCTCACGCTTGCCACGAAGACGCGCTCGCTCATTGACGATCGAGTGTTGCAATTCGGGGTTCGCGATCTTGAACCCGTGCACAACGGCCAGCTCGACGCAGAGCCGCCTGAACTGCTCGTCGCCGTGCACGATGAACGTGCCCCACTTCTGCGCGCTGAGCTGTAGCGCCGCGAGGACGGTCTCTCGGCGGTTGCTATCGCGGATGTCGATCACTTTGCCTCGGTCCGTGAAGGCGGGCGCGCCGCGCTTGCCGGCCAGGCGGTAGTGGACGATCCCCCGATCGACCACCGGCTCGAACGCGCGGATGTCGTGCGGCGCCGGCCGCTCGAAAGTGGGTCCTTCAAGACTCGGTGGCTGACGCTCCCGATAGCGCCATTCCTGTGCGAGGTCGGGACTCCTGTCGGCGAGCCACTCCTTGAAGCCGGGGAATCGCCTCCGCGCCAGCTGTAGCTTCGAGCGTTCCAACTTCTGCTGGTCCCGGAGCTCCGCCTTCTCTTGCGCCTGCCGGGCCGCCAGCTGACTCCGAGTGGCATTGAGGAGCTCCCCGCGGCCTCGCCACGACCCGCCAAGAATGTCGCCTCGCTCGCGGCGATGGCGGTCGGCCATCCGTCGCCACTCGTCGCGCTGGTGGTCGCGCACGCTCTCGCGATTCTCCGCGTGTGCCTCGTGGTGGCGGGCGCGCTCTTGGGCATAGGTCGTCCAGTGTAAGGGTACCCGCTCAACTGGCTCCGGCATCCGCTCAGGCACCTCCAGGAGCCTCGGCTCGACCGTGAGCGCGCCCAACCGTTTCTCCAGCGCGGACAGCGAGCAATCGCGGCCGGCGCTGCTCGCCTTCACAGCCTCGTGACCGATCCAGAGAACCGCCCCAGAGCCTTTTCGCTCGAACCGAATCCCCTCTCGAGCGAGGCCGTCGTGCACCTCGCGCCAGGTTCGGGCCTCCCGGATGATCGGCGCCGCGACCTCGAGCGCGATCCTCTGCGCGCTGCGCTCGCCTACCCGCTCCTCGAAGTCCCGGGCGGGGCCGGAGGGCTGCCGTTCGATCCCCCCACGAGGTCGCGATCGGTCGAGCTCGCCGCCTGGGCGTGCGAGAAACAGCGCGCGGTCCTCGCGCTGCCAGCCTTGGTCGCGCTCTATGCGCGCGATGGCGCGATGGGCGACCTCGTGATCGAAGCCGTTGTTCACGGTCACGACCTTCTCCGTGTCCGGGTGCACGCGATTGATGGCGAGATGGAGGTGGCAGTTCTGGGTGTCGCGGTGGAGAGCGTAGATGACCTGGTGCTCTGCGAGGCCCATCTCGTCGAGGAACGTGGCGACGGCAGCGTCCGCTTGCGCTCGCGTCGGCTGCTCGCCCTCCCGCCAGCTGATGATCCAGTGCTGCACCGGTTGAGGGCTGCGCCGCGCCACCTCTGCCAAGTCGATCATCTCCTGGACTTGGCCCTCGTGGTCGACGTTGAGCAGGTTCTGGGTCCCCCGGTGTTCGATCTTCTCGCCGTCGCCGCCAGCCTTCGGGCCGGCGATGTAGTCGACGAGCGCGCGCACGTTGTGGGCCTTGCTCTTGGCCGCGGCCCGCTTCGACGTCGGTACCTTCTTGACGATCATGCGACGTGACCTCCTCCCTACTGTCCATTCCCCAGCCGCTCGATGGCGCGGGTGAGCGTGGCTAAGGCGTTGGCCGTCGCCGCGCTGTAAGCCCCGCCGCTGTCGACGTGGACCTTCTTGAGCAAGCCGCCGAGGCGGCGCAGCTCACGAATCGTCGTCGCGTCGCTTCGGCAGACAACAGGGCGGCCGAGGGCGCGAAGCCGGACCACGTCGGAGACGCTCAGGCCGCCGTCACGCGCGATGCCACAGAGTTGCTGCTTCTCGCCAGGCGCCAGACGGATGTTGAGGCGCTCGGTGAGACTGGCCGTGCCTTTCTTACGAAACGGCACGCGCGCCCTCCGTCGCGGGGATGCGAGAAGCGGTAGCGCCGAGCAGCCCCACGTTTGGCGGAGCCGCGGCTGCGAGAAGCGTAGCGCCGAGCGGTCGGGGCGTAGCGGGCCTGGGGAGGACACATGCGGCGCCAGCCGCATGTGTACGTACAAGGCCCCATCCTGCTACTCCGCGTCTAACACTTGTCGTAGACAGCAATGGGAGCAGTGGCCGACACCACGGAGGACGCGAGGGTGATTGGGTCTTTGCGACGTAGGCCAGCTTCGGGACGCGAGCGCTGCCAGAACTTGAGATCGCGGCAAGACGGCCGAGAAGCGACATCTGGACGCGTAGGAGTTGACGCTTCGAGGACGACCCGGCGGCGACGCCGCGACCGCTGAGGCCAGTTCCGAAAACTCATGGACTGGCGCCTCCGAGGGAGCCGGTTCGATCTTTGCCGTCGGCATCGGCCGCGGGCCGCAACCCAGGTTCGCGCTGCCCGAGTTGTCCGGCATGACTCGCCGACTTGCCGGGGAGGCGTCCTTCCGGACGTGGTCGCGCGCCCGGCGCAACAGTCACCGCGCTCGCTGCGAGAACCGTGCAAGGCCGTCCGGTTTCGGGGCAGTGCGCCCTTTTCCGGTCGGTGCCGACAAGGGGGCATGGAGCGCGAGAGAGCAGTCAACGGCAACACTTGCCCCTCTCGTCGCGAGAACCGCCCACAGGACCGTCCGGATTGGCCGCCGACTTTGCCGGTCGGTGCCGACAAGGGAGATTGCGATGAGACACCCGATTCGAATCCAGCCGTACCTATCCCGCGACCTTTTTCAGAAACTGCGCGCGTACACCGCGGCGCGCTCGCTGACGATGAGCGCGGTGGTCGCCGACGCCTTGGGCGAATACCTGAAGCGCGGCGAGGTCGACGAGGACCTACTCGGGCGGCGCCTGGATGGTGTCACCCATGCCGTCGAGCAGCTTGGGCGTGACTTGGACGCCTTGGCCGTCGGCTTCGGCAGGTTCGTTCAGTATTCGCTCTGGAGCATTCCGGAGAAGGTTGACGATAAGGCCGTTCACCGGGGCGAGACCCTGTACCGGGGCTTTCTTGCAAAGGTCGCGGAGCAGCTTCGGGCGGGCGCGACCTTCACTCGCCAGGTGTTTCCACGGCCCCCTGCGGTACCGCCGGTACCCGCGAATCCGGAAAAGGGCGGTAGGGATGATGGAGGCCGATCTTGAACGGCTCCGGTCCACCCGAGGACGACCGCAGTTTCCGCCCCCGAATGGGACGGCGGAATCATCCGGATCGGGAAGGCGTTCAGCCGTTCTACGTCCGGTTGGCACGCACGGCGCCGCGTCCGACTGGCAAAGGCGTGCGCGCACGGCGGGCGCGAA
>DASZFS010000069.1:0-2638 GCA_035939575.1 Vicinamibacterales bacterium
CGACGATTGAGAATTCTGATGTTGGGGCGAGGCAACTGCACGCGACCATGAGTCTTCGGCCCGGTTCTGAGGAGGCAACTGCACGCGGCCACGAGTCTTCTGCCCCCTCTGTGGTCATCAGCGTCGATTCTGCCGAGGCATGTCTAGTCCGTTCCTTAGAGTTGCTCCACCCTGTAGCCCTTGGCCTTGAACGTCGCCAGCAGGCCATCCGGTCCGACGAGGTGGGCGGCGCCGACCACGACCATCGCTCGACCCTGACGCGCGAACAAGGCGTCCAGCTTGGGCAGCCAGTTCCTGTTGCGCTCGACGAGCAGCCGCTGATAAAGCTGCGGCTCCTGCTGGAGATCTTTCAGCACGATGCGTTCGACCGCCGGTGCGTCGCCGGCGCGCCAGGCGTCGATGAGCCGCGACATGCTCGCCTGCTCGGTATCGATGTCCTTCAGCGTCTCGGCCAGCAGCCGATCCTGGAGATCCATCGGCATCTCGTCGAAACGTGAAAGCTGGTACTCCACCGTCTCGAGCCCCTGGACCGCCTTGCCGTCGGCCTGCGCCTGATCGAAGAAGTGCTTGTCGAGCCCGAGCTCCTGATCGAACCCCGCCTTCTGCCATTCCATCGCCTCGATGGTGAGCGCGATCATCCACGGCTTGAACTGTTTGAGCGCTTCAAGTGGGAGGCCGACATCCTGGGCCTTCTTCGACAGCAGCGCCATGGTCGCCGGCGACAGCACCTTGTCGAGCGGCATCGACGAGGGCTGCATGCCTCGCGTCAGCATCGACAGCTGGGTGCCGGGGCCCGTCATATCGGCGATGTCCACTTCCTCGACGAGCAGGTCCGAGTCTGTGTACGCTTTCTCCAGCGCCGGGTTCAGCGGATAGAAATCCTTCGTCAGCAGATGGACCGAGCCGACCACGTAGATGGCCCCGCGTGGACTCGTGACCTTCCAGCCGAAGTTGCGCGACTGCGCGGCCAGGTCGAGACGGGCGACGGCGGCGACCGCCACAAGAGTCGCGACCGCCGTCAGGCGCCATGCGCGCTGTGTCATCAGTCCTCCGATCTCCATGCTACCCGACGGCGTCGTGCAGAGGTGAGCACCTGGCGCTCAGATCTCGATCATCTTGCCGGGATTCATCCGGTTGTCCGGATCGAGCGCGCGCTTGAGTGTACGCATGACCTCGAGCGCGGCGCCGTGCTCGGCCTCGAGGTACTTCATCTTTCCGATACCGACGCCGTGCTCGCCGCTGCATGTCCCGTCCATGGCCAGTGCGCGAAGGACGAGCCGCTCGTTGAGACGCCGGGCTTCGTCGATCTCAGCAGCGTCGGATGGATCGAGGACGTACAGCAGGTGAAAATTGCCGTCCCCGGCGTGGCCCACCAGGCAAATGGGAAACGAGGCGCCCGCGTTGTCCGCCCGCGTGGCCATGACACACTCCGTCAGGCGCGAGATCGGCACGCACACGTCGGTGGTCCAGGCGCGGGAGCCCGGTCGCAGCGCGATCGCCGCGTAAAGCGCGTCGTGTCGCGCCTGCCAGAGACGCTCGCGGTCCTCGGGCCGGGTCGCCCACTCGAAGCCGCTGCCGCCTCGCTCCGCCGCGAGTCCCTGCACCGTCGCCGCCTGATCGGCCACGTGCCGCGCGCTGTCGCCATGAAATTCGAAGAACAGGGTGGGCGCCACCGGATAGCTCGTCTCCATGTGCCGCGAGTACCGGTTCACCGCGTCCATCTGCGCCTCGTCCAGCAGCTCGATTCGTGCGACTTGGATGCCGAGCTGGATCGTGGCGATGACCGTTTCGACCGCGCCTTGAATCGATTCGAAGGCGCAGGTGGCTGCGGACACCGCCTCGGGCAACGGATGCAGCCGGAGCGTGATCTCGGTGATTACGCCAAGCGTGCCTTCGGACCCCACGAACAGACGCGTCAGGTCGTAACCCGCCGATGACTTGCGGGCGCGCGTGCCCGTCTTGATGACCTGGCCGTCCGCGAGCACGACCGTCAAGCCGAGCACGTTCTCGCGCATCGTCCCGTATCGGACGGCAGTGGTGCCCGACGCGCGCGTCGCGGTCATACCGCCGATCGTCGCGTCCGCGCCTGGATCGACTGGAAAGGAGAGACCGGTATTTCTCAGCGCCTTGTTCAGTTGAAGGCGCGTGACACCGGCTTCCACCGTGGCGTCCAGATCCTCGGCGCTGACCCGCACGACGTGCCGCATCTCGCGCAGGTCCACGCTGATGCCGCCGCGAATGGCGTTGACGTGGCCCTCGAGCGACGTGCCCGCGCCGAACGGCACGAGCGGCACCTGATGCCTCGCGCTGATGCGCGCGATGGCGGCGACTTCATCCGTCGTTGCCGGAAAGCAGACGATGTCGGGGAGCGCCGGCGCGTGGTATGACTCGCCGCGGCTGTGGTGATCGCGGACGGCGTCCGCGTCGGACGCCCGCGCGCCGAGCAGCTGTTTCAGGTCGAGGATCGCGCCGTGCATGGGTGTCGTCTTGACGGTCGAGGACATGCGCTGCCCAGTGTACCCGAGGCGGGCTGAAGATTCTGAGCCGGGCTGAAGCTCTGAGGGCGGGCAGAAGACTCATGGCCGCGTGCAGTTGCCTCGCCCCGAAGATCAAGATTGTCCAGGGTTGCAAAAGGTCG
>DASZFS010000070.1:0-5266 GCA_035939575.1 Vicinamibacterales bacterium
GCCTGTGATCTTACCGCCGGCTCGTGGCCGCGTGCAGTTGCCTACGCCTTCGATTGCTGTAGACCTTTTACGGCCCTTGAGAATCTTGATCTTGAGGCGAGGCAACTGCACGCGGCCATGAGTCTTCAG
This sequence comes from Vicinamibacterales bacterium, assembly GCA_035939575.1. GTDB lineage: Bacteria > Acidobacteriota > Vicinamibacteria > Vicinamibacterales > CAVVIG01 > DATKHR01. The sequence continues at coordinate 130 of DASZFS010000070.1, forward strand.
CCCCTTAGAGCCTTCAGCCCGTTCATGAGATGGGTTGTAGAATCACCGCACCTGGGATCTGCCAATGACGCTGTCGAGTGCGAGACAACCATCATGAAACGGCTCGGACTTATGGTCCTGTGCGCGGCCCTCGTGAGTAGCGCCCCGGCATGCGGGTCCCGCGACGCAAATGGCCCGAACGCGCAACGCGCCGCGCCTCCGGCGGCGCCGTTGCCCGCGCGAATCCCTCCACCGTCCGACGCGGAGTTGATCGCGCGCGCCAGGCCGTTCGAGCTCCCGACGCCTTACGAGCCGCCGCCGGGCGACGCGCTCGAACACAACACGTCTGGCTACGCCAAGACCATGTGCTCGGCGGTGTTCATCACCGGTTTGGACCCCGACGTGGCCGCCGAGAGCGTGGGGTACTTTACCGGCCCCTACGAGGAACGGAAGAAGGTTGGCAAGCCGGTCGTCGATCGCACGAAAAAAGAGGTCCGCATCACGCTGCCGAACGGCGTGACCGTCGTGGCGCGCCATTTCGGCTCCCAGGGCTGCATTGCGTTGCCTCGGGATCGGCAGGACGTGTATTTCAAACCGGTCGCCGTCGTGCGCCACCTGCCCGACGCCACGTCAACCGCCTGGCCGATGGGCGACGTCCTCTCCACCGACCCGCTCCCTGCTGGCATCGACGGCACGAAGCTGAAACGCGCGATCGACGCGGCGTTCGATCCCGCCGAGTCGCTCACGTCCGCGTTCGTCGTGACCTACAAGGGACGGCTGATCGGCGAGCGCTACATGCCGGGAATCACCGAGACGACGCCCCTCGAGAGCTGGTCGATGGGCAAGAGCGTCACGGCGACGATGATGGGCATCCTGATCCGGCAGGGGGTGTACAAGCTGGATCAGCCGGCGCCGATTCCTGAATGGCAGACCCCCGGCGATCCCCGTCAGCAGATTCGGATCCAGGACATCATGCGGATGTCGAGCGGCATCCGGATCAAGGCTCCGGACGATCCCGATTTCGATCCGAAGGGAACGTACCCGGACCACCTGTTTCTCTACACAGGGCGCGTCGATTCGTTCAAATACGCGGCGACGCGGCCGCCCGAATGGCCCCCGAACATCGTCGGCCGCTACCGCAACACCGATCCTGTGCTGACGAACTATCTGGTGCGCCTTGCGGTCGAGAAGCGCGGAGAAGAGTACCTCTCGTTCCCACAGCGAAACCTGTTCGACAAGATCGGCATCCGCTCGATGGTGATGGAGACCGACCCCTACGGCAACTCTCTGACACAGGGCTACGAGCTGATGTCGGGCCGCGACTGGGCCCGCCTCGGAAATCTCTATTTACAGGACGGTGTGTGGAACGGCGAGCGGATCCTGCCGGAAGGATTTGTTGCATTCGTCAGTACCGTTGCGCCAGCGTGGGCGGCCGACAAGCGGCCCGTCTACGGCGGCTTTTTCTGGATCAACGGCGACGCCGCGTTCCCGGTGGCGAGGGAGGCCTACTACATGTCGGGAGCGGGCGGACAGACCGTGCTCATCATCCCCTCGCACGGGCTCGTCGTCGTACGCATCGGTCACTACAAGGGCGAAGGGCCGGGCACGGAAGCGTTTCGGAGGGCGCTCGCGATGCTCATGGAGGCCGTGCGCCCCCTGTGACAGACGTAAAAGACGTAAAAGACGTGGAGGACAAGCGCGAACATTCGCAACGCGATTGACCGCGCAGTCCGCCCGATCGCGGCGACCCCGGTAGAATGTGGCCGTGGCGTTCTCACCCTCGTCCCACGGACGGCTGACCGATCGGGATCTCGATCGCTTTCCAGACGACACCCTCTTCCATCGCCTCGCCCGGGCTGTCTGCCACGCCGGCTGCCTGCCGCGCAAGGAGTTGTACGAAGCGTGGGAGATGGCGCGTCGCGTGCGTCGGCTGTTCCGGGGCGGACGGGTCATCGACCTCGGCGCGGGACACGGTCTGCTCGCGCAGATCATGCTCCTCCTCGACAATTCTTCGGCGTGCGCGCTCGTCGTGGACAAAGTGCTGCCGCCTTCAGCCGCTGCGCTGCAGGAAGCACTGACCCTGGCGTGGCCGAGACTGTCGGGACGCACGGCATTTGTCACGACCGCGTTGGAGGACGTCGAGATTCACTGCACAGACGTCGTCGTCTCGAGCCACGCGTGCGGTGTCCTCACCGACCGTGTCCTGAATCGTGCCGTGGCAGCGCGCGCACGCGTCGCCGTCCTGCCGTGCTGTCACGACGTCGCGACCACCGATGCGCGCGACCTGTCCGGCTGGGTTGAGGGCACCGTCGCGGTTGACATCATGCGCGCCTTGCGCCTCAAGGCGCAGGGCTACCGCGTGTGGACCCAGGTCATTCCCGCCAGCATCACGCCCAAGAATCGGTTGTTGATTGGCGCGCCGGCTGGAATTGTTGGCCCGTGAATCGCCGGACATTCCTCGTCGGCTCGGCGGCGAGCCTTGCGCTTCCTGGCATGACCGCGCCGATCGGCCGGTCGACTGATTCGGCTTCGACCCCTGTAACAAATGTCACCAATGTCACCAATGTCACCAATGTCACGCTGTTTTCGCGCATCGGTTCGGCTCGACAGGAACTAGTCAACATCGGCCTCCCCTTCGCCCCGGGACGCCTCACCGACCCTGCCTGCGTCCATGTCGTCGATGAGCGTGGCCGCGAGATCGCAGCATCGGTGCGAATCCTGGAGTTCTGGCGCCCTCCTCCAGATCGCGTCAGCGGCGCGCGCGGCGCGTCGATCCGATCGGTCCAGATCCAGTTTCCCATCGACGTGCAAGACACTCAGCCGGCGCGCGTGAAGATTGCCGTTGGCAGCCCCCGCAGAAACGTGACGGATCGCGTCGTTCCCGTCGCCGACACGCTGGTTGATCCGGATGGGCTCAAGGGCCCGCGCGTGCTGCCGGTTGTCTCCGCCGGCTGGCTCTGTGCGTCAGAGGTCGTCGGACCCCAGACGCCGTCGTACGCCGCAGGGCGATGGGCCGCGTACGATCGTTTCGTCGACCGCAGCTTTCCTGGATCCCTGCAGTACATCGACAGCGACGTCTACCATCACTGGCTCTTCGATCGGCCGACCGCGTACTTCACTCAGTACATCCGCACCGGGGAGCGCCGCTTCCTCGACGCGGCCTATCACTGCGCGCATTTCATGCGTCTCCACACGGAGACAGTCGCGCCCGACGCAGGCACGTTCACGCTCAAGGGCGTGGACCTGAAATACGTCTACCCGCGAGCCATGCACATCCACTATCTGCTCACCGGCGACGATCGTGCGCTCGAGGCCGGCAGGGCAATGGCACGCTTCTGCCTGACCCGTTGGGATCCCCAGTACCGCCCGGGCGAGTACGTCCAGCCACCCCTCGGCGTGGACCCGGAAAAGGATCGCAAATTCTGGAGTACGCGCCACGAGGCGTACGGACTGCTCGGCGTGCTGCACGGTTGGGAGATGACCGGCGACGAGGTCTATTGGCGGCGAATCGGCGAGTATATCGACGCGCTCGCGTCCCATCAGGCGCACCCGCCAGACGGACGCCCCGCCGACGGTTCATGGCGACAGAACTGGGCGCTCTACGATCCGAATGAAACCCTGCTGGCCGGTGGCGCCTCGCCATGGATGACGGCGATCCTGCTCGCCGCGCTCTTCCACGGCTGGCGCGCGACGGGCGACGAACGCATCCCCGGCATGGTGACGCGGTGGTGTGACTTCCTCGACCGGAAGGCGTTTGTCCCCGACGGCTCGAGGGTCCACTATGTCGTCGATGCCTTCGCGTCCGACCATCTCGACGAAGCGCCAGGCGAGCAGGAACAGGGCATGCAACGCCACAGCACCGAGCTCGCACACAGCTTCGCGATGGGCCGCTTCTTTTCACGCGACCGGCAGCAGCGCGAACGGTTCAAGCGGCGATTCGATCGGCTCTTCGCCGTCGCCCTGACGATCGATGCCAACAGCCCTGCCCGGTGCTACAACTGGGCCTTCCAGTCGTCGGCTGAGCTCGTGTACTTCATGAATCAGCGGTGAGCAGGTCCCCCGCTGGCTGCTTCATCCGCGGCGCCTGCTGTGCCGTTTCAGCCAGCTCGTCCTTCACCGCCCGCGTCGTTCAGGCCGCTGAGAAACGCGCGCGTGCCTGGAGCTCGCGCTCGGCCTGCAGCCAGTCCTCGACGGCATGTCCGTCCTGGCATCCACGCTCGCAGTAGAGCGCATACGCGCGCAGCGCGATGTCAGCGCTGGTCGGGTTCGTTGACTGGCTGCGGCGCCCGCGAGTCGTGGGGCGCTTCGGCATCGAGAGCACGTTTTCCGTAGGGGGGGTGGTTCGCGTCGATTTCGCCATCAGATTTCTCCAGAAGGTGGGAACTTCACTACGAGTGTACGCAAATCGAAGCCTGATGTACAAGCGAGAAATCACGGGAACACGCCTCGCGACTCAACAATATCCGCTGCCCTTATACGTCTACAACAGTAGGTGGTGAAAGACGCTGTGACCCCGGGCACGATAGCGCTCGAACAGGACCAGCGGATCTCCGACGCGGTCAAACGGGAGCGGTCCCGGCTACGGAACTTCATTCGCCGGCGCGTGCCCGACCCGCGCGACGCGGAGGACATTCTGCAGGACGTCTTCTACGAGCTGGTGGAGGCCAACCGCCTGTAGCGTGCTGCTCGATGAGCAGTTATGGAATTGGCTGCTGCCGCCGCTCTTTGGCTGGCGCCAGGTCACGTTCTGGCAGGCCCTTGGGCTGCTGGCGTTGTGCCGGATCCTCTTCGGCGGATTCGGACGGCACAGTTCCGGCCGCTCCAACCTCCGTCGTCGGATGTCGGAGCGCATGACCGAGCGTTGGGAGCATATGACTCCGGAGGAACGGGAGCGATTCCGGCACGGCATGCGCGGCCGTTGCGGCTTCGGCGCATCGCCGAGCGAGAGTAAGGCGCTCTAGGGAATCGCCGGGACTTTCTCGGTCCGCCTTGAGCCCAACCCACGAAGCCACTCTCGCACGACCCCCGCACACGGCGGGAGCGCGTCGCATGCGAGCACGTACAGCACGACCGTCGTCAGGATGATGAGCGCTTCCGTCAACAGGGCGAAGCGCACGCGCAAGGTGGTGTACGCCAGCCACAGCGGATACGAGAGCAG
>DASZFS010000071.1:0-14634 GCA_035939575.1 Vicinamibacterales bacterium
CGCGCGAACCGGTCGATGACGGCGTCCGATGGCCGTTCGAACGGAATGCCGGCAGCCGGGTGGAGCGGGATCAGGTTCACCTTCGCCTTGACGCCGGCCAGAAGCGCCGCGAGGCGCCGGGCGTCCTCAGGCCGATCGTTGACGCCCGCCAGCAGCACGTACTCGAAGGTGATGCGGCTCCGCTTCTTGAGCGGAAACCGCCCGCACGCGGCGATGACGTCGGCGACCCCGTACTTCCGGTTGAGCGGCACGAGGGCGCCGCGCTGCGCGTCGGTCGGCGCATGGAGCGAGATGGCCAGATTCGGCATGATCGGCTCGCGCGCGAGGCGCTCGAGCTGGGGCAGTAGTCCGACGGTTGAGAGCGTAATGCGGCGTGGCGGCAGCGCGAGCCCCTCCGCGTCGCACACGATCCGCAACGCCTTCATCGTCTCGTCATAGTTGTGGAGCGGCTCGCCCATGCCCATGAGGACGATGTTGAACGGGGTGTCACCGAGCGCCAGCGCGTCCGCGAGCACGCGCACCTGCCCGACGATCTCGCCCGCGGTAAGGTTGCGCACGAGCCCCATTCGCCCGGTGAGGCAGAACGCGCACGCCATGGCGCACCCGACCTGCGTCGAGACGCAGAATGTCATGGCAGGCGTGTCCGGGATGAAGACAGACTCGACGTGACGGCCGTCGCGCAGCCTGAGCAGAAACTTCTGCGTGCCGTCGGTGGAGGTGTCTCGACGCTCGACGATTGGCGTCGAGAGCGTGAAGTTCGCGGCGAGATCCGCCCGCAGGTCGCGCGGCAGGTTCGCCATCGCCGAGATGTCGGTGACCCCGCGCTTGTAGAGCCACCCGAACACCTGACGCGCTCGAAAACGCTCGTGTCCTCGTTCGATAAGCGCCGCCTCGAGCGCGGTGCGATCCAGTTCCGCGAGGTCCTCCACAAGGCCTGGCATGTTATAATGTCGATTCTAGCTTGTAATTCCTTTTCGCTCAACAGGTTGCAACGTTGGCACGGCCCCCGGTTGAAGACCGGGGCGACCCTCGGGATCATCAAATAAGGTGACGAACGCACCGATCGTCAGAGACGTGCTCGATAACGGTCTCCGCATCCTGACCGAGCGGATGACGCAGGTGAGGTCCATCAGCATCGGCGTGTGGTTGACCCGCGGGTCGCGGCACGAAACCGCCGAGCGCAGCGGGATGGCGCACTTCGTCGAGCACATGCTGTTCAAAGGGACCGCGTCGCGCAGCGCGGAGGACATCGCGCAGCAGATTGACTCGATCGGCGGCCAGCTCGACGCCTTCACGGCCAAGGAGTACGCCAGCTACTACATCAAGGTGCTTGACGAGCATCTGCCGCTGGCGATCGACATTCTGTCCGACATCGTGCGCAACCCGGCGTTCACGCCGGATGATGTCGAGCGCGAGAAGAAAGTCGTCCTCGAAGAGATCAAGATGGTCGAGGACACCCCCGACGATCTGGTGCACGAGCTCTTCACGCAGTGCTTCTGGGAGAATCATCCGCTCGGCCGGCCGATCCTCGGCACTCGCGAAACGGTGGAGACTTTCACGGCGGACTCGCTGCGTCACTATTTCCGAAACGCGTACACGGCCCGGAACCTGATCGTCTCCGCGGTCGGCAACCTGGAGCACGAGCGCGTCCGCGAGCTGGTGGCCGAGAAATTTGGATCGTTGACCTCACCCGGCGAACCGTTTCAGGACGAAGCGCCGCGCGTCGTGCCGAAGATTCTCGTGCGCAACAAGGAGCTCGAGCAGAGCCATCTCTGCGTAGGCGTCAGCAGCTATCCCCAGAACCACGACGATCGCTACGCGAGCTATGTGCTCAACACGTTGCTCGGCGGCTCGATGAGCTCGCGGCTCTTCCAGAACGTTCGCGAGAAGCGCGGTCTCGCGTACGCGGTGTTCAGCGGTCTCAGCGCGTATCGCGATGCGGGGTCGTTCACCGTCTATGCCGGCTGCTCGAACGAAGCGGTGGGGGAGGTCATCGACCTCATCGTCGAGGAAATCCGTGGCGTGAAAACGACCACCGTTCCCGACGCCGAACTCCAGCGCTCGAAGGACCACCTGAAGGGCAGCCTCATGCTGAGCCTCGAGAACACCGCGAGCCGCATGTCGCACCTGGCCCGGCAGGAAATCTACTTCGACCGGCAGTTTGGCCTGGACGAGACGCTGCAGGGCATCGAGCGTGTCACCGCCGGCGATGTGCGGCGGGTCGCGGACGACCTCTTCACGAACGGGGCGTTATCCGCGACGGTGCTCGGGCAGGTGAATGGGCTGCAGATTTCGCGTGAGCGACTCGAGCTGAATTGAGCGTCGGTAGTTAGTCGTTAGTCCGTAATTTCCGTGATTCCACGATACACACACCCCGAGATGGGGCGCATCTGGAGCGACCAGCGTCGGTACGAGACCTGGCTGCTCGTGGAAGCGGCGGCCGCCGAGGCGATGGCGGCCGCCGGTATCGTGCCGGCCGAGGCCGCGCGCGATATACGCGAGCGCGGCGCGTTCGACGTCGCGCGCATCGAAGAGATCGAGCGGACGACGCAGCACGACCTGATTGCTTTCACGACGGCGGTCGCGGAGCTCGTCGGGCCGTCCGCCCGGTGGCTGCATTTCGGCCTGACCTCGTCGGACGTGGTCGACACGGCGCAGGCTCTGCAGATGCGCGAGGCGTGCGACGTCATCCTGACCGATCTCGCGCGGCTGATGGACGCCGTCCGCGAGCGCGCGCTCGAGCACCGCGCGACGCCCATGATCGGCCGGACGCACGGTGTCCACGCGGAGCCAATGACATTCGGGTTGAAGCTCGCCCTGTGGCACGCGGAACTGCAGCGCGACACCGACCGTATCATCCGCGCGAAGGCCGTCATCAGCGTGGGCAAGCTGTCGGGCGCCGTCGGGACGTACGCGCACCTGCCGCCGTCGATCGAGGCCGACGTCTGCCGTCAGCTCGGCCTCGAGCCGGCGCGGGTGGCGTCGCAGGTCATCCAGCGGGAACGACACGCGGAGCTGCTGGCGGCACTCGCGATCAGCGCCGCGTCGCTGGAGAAGTTCGCGCTCGAAATCCGGGGTCTGCAGCGGACCGAGACCGGCGAGGTCGAGGAGCCGTTCGCCAGAGGACAGAAGGGCTCGTCCGCGATGCCGCACAAGCGGAACCCGATCGGCTGCGAGCAGATCGTCGGCCTCGCGCGGCTCATCCGTGGCAACGCGCACGCGGCGCTCGAGAACGTCGCGCTCTGGCACGAGCGCGACATCTCGCATTCCTCCGTCGAGCGCGTCATCCTGCCTGATAGCTTCATTGCGCTCGACCACATGCTCCGGCGCTTCACGCGCATCGTGCGCGATATGGTCGTTTATCCTGACCGCATGCGCGAAAACCTGAACCGGTCGCGCGGGGTCGTCTTTTCGGGAACCGTGCTGCTCGAGCTCGCCAGGAAGGGGGTGTCACGCGAGCAGGCGTACGAGTGGGTCCAGCGCAATGCCATGCGATCGTTCGCCGAGGGGCGCGACTTCAAGGCGCTGCTGCTGGCCGATCCAGACGTGACGCGCGTGCTGCCTCCGTTCGAGATCGAGCGGGCGTTCGATCTGAACGAGCAGCTGAAGTATGTCGATCACATCTTCGACCGCGTTTTTCATCCAGTGGGAGCTTAATCGCATGCGCGCGCGCGTTTTCGTCACGCTCAAGCCGTCCGTTTTCGACCCACAGGGCAAGACAATTGCGGATGCGCTGCATTCGCTCGGCTACACAGGCGTTGCAGACGTCCGCCAGGGCAAGTACTTCGAGCTCGATCTTGCGACCGACGAGACCGCTCAGGCGAAGCGCCTGGCGGCTGAGGTGGCCGACAAGGTCCTGGCGAACCCGGTCATCGAGAGCTACCGCGTGGAGGTTGGTGACTGATGCGATTCGGTATCGTTGTCTTTCCAGGCAGCAACTGCGATGAGGACGCGTTCCACGCCGCGAAGGACGTGTTCGGGCAGGACGCCGAGTATCTCTGGCACAAGGATACGGACCTGAGGGGCGCCGACGCCGTCATCCTGCCGGGAGGGTTCGCGCATGGCGACTACCTGCGGGTCGGCGCGATGGCCCGCTTCTCGCCGATCATGACCGCGGTCCGCGCGTTCGCCGACCGGGGCGGACCGGTGCTCGGCATCTGCAATGGCTTCCAGATCCTGCTCGAATCAGGGCTGCTCCCGGGCGCGATGCTTCGCAATCGCGGTCTCAAGTACCGCTGCGAGCACGTGTACGTGCGCGTCGATGCTACCGATACGCCGTTCACGCGGGCGGCGCGCGCAGGAGACGTGCTGCGGATCCCGATCGGCCACGGCGAAGGCAACTACTATGCGCCACCCGACCAGCTGGAGCAGCTGGAAGGCAATCGGCAGGTCGTCCTGCGATATACCGATCCGCAGGGGCACCCGGACGATCGCTGGAACCCGAACGGCTCGGTGAACGCCATCGCGGGCATCTGCAACGCCGCCCGCAACGTCGTCGGCATGATGCCTCACCCCGAGCGCGCCTGCGAGGCGCTTCTCGGTGGAGAGGACGGCCGGGCGATCTTCGAGTCGGCGATACGATCGCTCGGGGTCGCAGACCTCCGGCATGCGCAGGTTGCGGCGAGTCTGGGGCGCGCTGTCTAGGCGGGCTAGAACCAATGGCAATCGACGCAAAGCTGCTCGAGCAACACGGCCTCACGCCCGACGAATACGCGCGTATCGAAGCGTTCCTCGGGCGCGAGCCGAACATCACCGAGCTTGGCATTTTCTCAGTGATGTGGTCCGAGCACTGCAGTTACAAGAGCTCTCGCGTGCACCTGCGTACGCTGCCGACCAGGGGCCCGCAGGTGCTTCAGGGGCCGGGCGAAAACGCCGGCGCTGTCTATATCGGGGACGGACTCGCGGCGGTGTTCAAGATCGAGTCCCACAATCATCCGTCCTTCATCGAGCCGTATCAGGGCGCCGCGACGGGCGTCGGCGGCATCATCCGAGACATCTTCACGATGGGCGCACGCCCCATCGCGCTGCTCAATTCGCTCAGGTTCGGGTCCCTCGACGCGCCCGGGACGGCGCGCCTCGTGGAGGGCGTCGTGGCCGGCATCGCGGGCTATGGCAACAGCATCGGCATTCCGACTGTCGGCGGCGAGATCGCCTTCGAGCCGAGCTATGCCGGAAATCCGCTCGTCAACGTGTTCTGCCTCGGCATCGCGAGGGTGTCGGACCTTGTCAAAGGCGTCGCCTCTGGCGTGGGAAACGCCGTGTACTATGTCGGCGCCAAGACGGGCCGAGATGGCATTCACGGGGCCACAATGGCCTCGGCGGAGTTCGACGATAAGTCGGCGGAGAAGCGGCCGGCAGTACAAGTCGGCGACCCGTTCATGGAGAAGCTGCTCCTCGAGGCGTGCCTGGAGGTGATGCGGACTGACGCGCTCGTCGGCATCCAGGATATGGGGGCGGCGGGTCTGACGTGCTCGACGACGGAGATGGGCTCGCGGGGCGGCGCGGGAATCGAAATCGACGTGTCGCTGGTGCCCCAGCGCGAGACGGGCATGACGCCGTATGAGATCATGTTGTCTGAATCTCAGGAGCGGATGCTGCTCGTCGCTAAACGTGGGCGCGAAGCCGAGGTGGAGCGTGTGTTCGAGAAATGGGACCTGCACGCGGTCAAGATCGGCGAGGTGACAGGGGACGGCCTGTTACGCGTGAAAGAGCGCGGGCGGGTCGTGGCGGAGATCCCGAACCGAGCGCTCACCGACGAAGCACCGGTGTACGAGCGCCCATTCGGTGAGCCCGAGTACGTGCAGCAAGCGCGCCAGCTGGATCTCGGCCGGCTGGGCTCGCCTGAACCGCCGGCCCTGCGCGATCACAACGCCGCCCTCCTCGCACTCTTGGGCTCGCCGACGATTGCCAGCAAGCGATGGGCGTATCGTCAGTACGACCACATGGTGCGCACAAACACGATCAACCTGCCCGGCTTCGGCGCGGGCGTGGTGCGCATCAAAGGAACCGATCGCGCGCTCGCGATGTCGGTGGACGGCAACGGCCGATACTGCTACCTCGACCCCCACCGTGGCGCCATGCTGGCGGTCGCGGAGGCGGCTCGAAATGTCGCCTGCTCGGGTGCGAGGCCGCTTGGCGCCACCAACTGCCTGAATTTCGGCAACCCCGAGCGTCCCGGCATCATGTGGCAGCTTGCAAGAGCGGTCGAAGGCATTGGCGAAGCCTGTCGCGCGCTGGGCGTGCCCATCACCGGCGGCAATGTGAGCCTGTACAACGAGACCGACGGCAGGGCCATTTACCCGACGCCGACCATCGGCGTGGTCGGTCTGCTCGAGCACGCCGACCGCGTGCTCGGACGCCGTTTTCGCGGATCCGGCGATGCGATCGTACTGCTCGGCGAAGGACTGGGAGAGCTCGGCGGGAGCGAGTACCTGAAAGTCGCGCACCATCTCGTCCAAGGCGCGCCACCGGCCATCGACCTCGGCGCCGAGCGCGCGCTCCAGGAACTCGTCGTGTCGCTCGCGACCGATCGCCTCGTCCGGTCCGCGCACGATTGCGCCGACGGCGGGCTGGCGGTCGCCGTGGCCGAGTGCTGCTTCGAGACAGGCGGCATGGGAGCCGAGGTCTCGCTCGGTACGACGAAGGTGTCGACTTCCGATGCGGTGAACGACGCCGCGGCTCTCTTCGGGGAGTCGGCGTCGCGCGTCGTGTTGTCCGTATCTCCCGACAGCGTGACCAGCGTGCTCGAGCGCGCGGCAAGCGCAGGCGTCCCTGCGCGCGTTGCCGGGCAGACCGGGGGCAATCGCCTGCGCATGGCGGTCGACGGACGAATCGTCGTCGATCATTCAATCGACGACGCCGAGCGTGTCTGGTCGTCGGCGGTGGAAACACACTTCGCGGAGCGGGTGGCTTAGTGGCCGACAAGGATCACGACTCGTTCAAGGACGAATGCGGTGTCTTTGGCATCTTCGGGCATCCCGAAGCGGCCAACATGACGTACCTCGGCCTGTACGCGCTGCAGCACCGCGGCCAGGAGAGCGCCGGGATCGCCGCGTCTGACGGCGAGCAGGTGCGCATCTCGCGCGAGATGGGATACGTCGCGGATGCCTTCGGCAGCGACGTGCTGTCGCAGCTCAAGGGCCCGCTGTCGATTGGCCACGTCCGGTACTCGACCGCAGGCGAGAGCAAGCTGTCGAACGCCCAGCCGATTCTGATCGACTGCGCCCATGGCCAGATCGCGATCTGCCACAACGGCAACATCGTCAACGCCCGCGAGCTCCGCGACGAGCTGGTGCGCCAGGGCTCGATCTTCCAGTCGAGCAGCGACACCGAGGTCATTCTGCACTTGTATGCGCGATCGAAGGCGCGCAGCATCGTGGACGCGATCGTCGAGTCGGTCGCCCAGGTCCAGGGCGCGTTCTCTCTCGCGATGTTGACGCGTGATCATCTGATCGCGGTGCGCGATCCGCATGGCTTCCGGCCGCTGGCGCTCGGCCGCCTTGGCGACGCCTACGTCGTCTGCTCGGAGACGTGCGCGATGGACCTCATCGGCGCCACGTATGTGCGCGACGTGGAGCCAGGCGAGGTACTGATCGTCTCTGCCGAAGGCATGCGGTCAGTGAAGCCGTTTCCGCCGGCACCGCTCGCGCATTGCATTTTTGAGCACGTCTACTTTGCGCGGCCGGACAGCTACGTCTTCGGCCAGAGCGTGAACGAAGTGCGCACCGAGCTCGGTCGTATCCTCGCGCGCGAGCAGCCGGTCGCCGCCGACGTCGTCGTACCGGTGCCCGACTCGGGGGTCTGCGCCGCGATGGGGTACGCGGACGAATCGGGCGTACCGCTCCGGATGGGGCTCATCCGCAATCATTACGTCGGGCGGACGTTTATTCAGCCACAGCAGTCGATCCGTCATTTCGGCGTGAAGGTGAAGCTGAACCCGGTCCGGAGCATCCTGGACGGCAAACGCGTGATCCTCGTGGACGACTCGATTGTCCGTGGGACGACGAGCCGCAAGATCGTCCGGATGGTGCGGGCGGCAGGGGCGCGAGAAGTCCACGTGCGCATCAGCTGTCCGCCAACGATCTCGCCCTGCTTCTACGGGGTGGATACACCGCGAAAAGCCGAGTTGATCGCCGCAACACACACGCTCGAGGAGATCCGCAGCTTCCTCGAGGCCGACAGCATCGGCTACATGAGCCTCGAAGGGCTTCTGACGGCCGTCGGATCGCAGCGGCGGTCGTACTGCAGCTCGTGCTATACCGGCATCTACCCGGTCGAGATTCCTCGCGACGAAGCCACGTACCTGCAGCTCGCGCTGAAACTGGACAGCGAGGCTGTGGCAAAGTAGGCGGATGTCAGTCGCGTCATCACACGCCATGCTGCGCGCGCGGATCGCGCCCCGTCGATTCAGCCCTCTCGTCTGTGCGCTCGCGCTCCTTGTGGGCGCGCGCCCGATGCGCGCGCAGGAACCGGCCGCGCCTCAATCGGTCACGCGCGAGCAGCTGCAATCGGCGATCGACAAGCTCGGCGACCTCGACTATGCGGCCCGGACGACGGCGTCACGGACCATCCGCCGCGCGGCCACGTCGCAGGCGGTGCCGGCGCTGCTCCAGGCCGCGTCCGACCACGCCGACGGCTACGTGCGCTACCGCGCGCTCGTGCTGCTCACCGGTTTCAACGATCCGCGCACGAAGGACTCGATGCGCGCCTCGCTCTCGAGTCCGAACGACAGGCTGCGGACGGTCGCCTACAGCTTCTTCGAGCACAACCCCGATCGCTCGCTCCTGCCGGACTTCCTGAACGCCCTCGAGAAAGAGCAGGGTGAATTCGTCCGACCGACTCTCGTCCGCGCGGTTGCGGCGCTTGCGGCTATGAGCCCCAGCAACGACGACACGAAGGTTCGACAGGCGCTGGTGCGCGAAGTGAACCGTGGCGCGGACTTCTTCCGCAGCGCCGTTGTCGAGGCTCTCGGCGACTACAAGGCCCAGTATGCGTACGACGCGCTTACGGCGATCGCCAAGCTCGACGGGCCGCTGCAGGAGGACGCCGCCCTCGCGCTCGGGAAGATCGGGGACAAGCGCGCGCTCGAGACGCTGGCCGGGCTGCAGCGGACCGCGCCGCGTAAGGCGCAGCCGTCCATCGCGGCGGCCGTCTGCCTCCTCGGGGTCAACTGCGGCTCCCACGAGAACTATCTCGTTGAGACGCTGAAGTTCTCGGATCGGAACATCGGGTTCCAGGAGCTGCTGCGAAGCGCGGCGTCCGGCCTTGGGGCGCTGGCCGTTGCCGGCCATACCGAGGCCGCCGACGCGCTGATCGAAGTCGGCATCCCCTCGCGCGATCCGACGCGCGCACCGGTCGCGCTCGCCCTCGGGACCGTCGCGCTGCGAAACACGCCGTTGATGATGACGAAGCTCGAGACGCGATCCGATCGCGACGGCGCGATTGCGCTCATCGCAGAGGGCTTCGACATGCTGGAGGAGGATCTCGACAAGGAGCGATTCTTCGTGCTCGCCCGCCGGACCTTCTGGGAATCGCCGGACGGTTCCTCCCGCCGCGCGCTGATGCAGACGCTCATCGGAAAGCTGGACTTTTGACGAAGTACCGCGACGCCGGCGTCGATATCGACGCCGGAAACGAGACCGTGCGGCGCATTCGCGGGCTCGCACGCGCCACGTTCACGCCAGGTGTCCTGTCAGACATCGGATCGTTCGGTGGCCTCTTCAAGATCGATCACGGGCGGTACCGCGAGCCGGTGTTGGTGTCGAGCGCCGACGGTGTCGGGACGAAGCTGAAGGTCGCGTTCATGACTGGCCGGCACGACACGGTCGGGGCCGATCTCGTCAACCACTGCGTGAACGACATTCTCGTGCAGGGGGCGGAGCCGCTCTTCTTCCTTGATTACCTCGCGGCCGGACGGTTGTCGCCCGCCGTGGCGGAGCAGGTCATCGGCGGCATCGCGCGCGCGTGTCAGATCAATGGATGCGCCTTGATCGGCGGCGAGACGGCCGAGATGCCCGGCTTCTACGCGGACGGGGAATACGATATCGCGGGCTTCATTGTCGGGATCGTCGAACAAGGGGAGCTCATCGACGGCCGTGGGATTGTGCCCGGCGATGCGCTGATCGGGCTGCCGTCCGCGGGGCTGCACACCAATGGCTATTCGCTCGCTCGGCGCGTGTTCTTCGAGGTTGCTGGCTGGAGCGCGGACACGTTCGTCGCCGAGCTCGGAACGACGGCGGGCGACGCGCTGATGGCGCCGCACCGGTCGTATCTCGCGGTCATGCGGGGGCTGCTGCGGGGAGGGGCTGGGGCCGCTGCCCCGACATCGTCTACTCAGGGGGCCCCTGTCCCGACATCGTTTACTCCGGGGGCCCCTGTCCCCCGGAGTAGTGTCAAGGGTCTCGCGCACATCACCGGCGGCGGCATTACAGAAAACCTGCCGCGGGTGCTGCCCGAGGGGTGCGCCGCCGACATCGACACCGGCGCGTGGGACGCGCCGCCGATCTTCCGTGTTCTCGCCGAGCGCGGAGGCATCCCGCGTGATGAGATGTTCCGCGCGTTCAACATGGGCATCGGCCTCGTCGTCATCTGTGGCGCGCGGGAGGCCGATCGCGTCGTTGAGGCACTCGCGGCAGCCGGCGAGCCACATGCCCGGCGTATCGGATCAGTCATCGCTGGAGACCGCACGGTTCGTTACCGCTGAGCAGGGTCGTTTGCCGCGAGGACAATGCCAGGACACGACTCACGCCCCCTGATCGCGGTGCTCATTTCCGGCCGCGGGTCAAATCTGCAGTCGATCATCGACGCGGTCGTGAGCGGGCGCCTCCAGGCCGCCATTGCCGTCGTGATCTCGAATCGCCCTGATGCGCCCGGGCTTCAACGCGCGCGGGAGGCCGGCATCGAAGCCGTGTGGCTCAGCCCGCGTGCGTACCGGGACCGCGACGACTACGACCGGGCCGTCGCGGAGGAGCTCCGCGCCCGCTCCATCGACCTCGTCTGCCTTGCCGGGTTCATGCGCGTGGTCGGCGCGCCGCTCCTCGGCGCCTTTCCCAACCGGATCCTGAACATCCACCCGTCGCTCCTCCCCTCGTTTCCGGGACTCGATGCGCCGCGGCAGGCAGTCGAGCACGGCGTGCGCGTGGCGGGGGCGACCGTGCACCTGGTCACCGGCGAGCTGGATGGCGGACCGATCATCGCGCAAGCTGCCGTGCCGGTGTTTCCCGACGACACCGCCGACACCCTGTCGGCGCGCATTCTCGTCGAGGAACATCGTCTCTACCCGGAAGCGATCGCTGTGCTCCTGGCCGGCGGGTGGTCCATCGCCGGACGTCGATTCGTCCCGCGATCCGGGTAGCGCGACGTCAGGCCGATTGCAGCGTCAGTACGGCGACCTCGGGCGGGCAGTTGACGCGGATGGGCACATATATGGTGCCGATGCCACGGCTCACGAACATCGTCGTCTGACCGCGGCGTCCGATTCCCGCAACGACGGGAAACTTCTGCGCCGCGATGGCACCCACGAGCGGAAGGACGACCTGTCCGCCGTGGGTGTGTCCGGCCAGGACGAGCGGGATGTTCAGCGTCGCGGCTTCAATCAGGCGCCGGGGATCGTGGGCGAGCAGAATCGTCGCAGGTGCGCTGTCGCGCACGAGTACGAGGGGCGCGATCTCGGCTACACGCTTCGTCCAGAATCGGACGCCGACGAGATCGAGCGCCTCGCCGCGCACCGTCAGCCGCGTGCGAGCATCCCTCAACACCTGCACGCCGTGCCGTGCGAGCGCAGCGGGCATGTCGTGGTCGTCATCGTGGTTGCCGAGAATCCCGAAAATGCCCATCGGCGCGGAAAGGCCGGACAGCGCGTCGGCCGACCGCTCCATGAAATGGCGATCGCCAAACGACACGTAGTCGCCGCCGAGGACGATGAGTTCCGGGCGCTCGCGCATGAGCGCGTCGACGGCGGCCGCGACGTCCTCCTGCGACACCCAGCGGCTGCGATGGATGTCGGTGATTAGACCGAGGCGCAGGCCGCTCAACGGCGCCGGCAGCCGGCTGACGGGGATGATGGCGCGCGTCACTTCCAGCTGGTGTCGGCCGTAAAGATAGCCGTACGCGCCGGTGCCGCCGACCGTTCCCACGCCGGCGGCGACGAGCGTTCGCAGGACGGCGCGGCGAGTGACGGCCATCGACTGGTATAGTAACCCGTTGCCTCGATGACGAACTCCGACGCGAATCTGTTCGACGATTTCGAGTGGCGCGGCATGGTGTACGACGCGACCGAAGGGCTGCGTCGGCTCATGGCCGACGGACGCGTGACGGCGTACATCGGGTTCGATCCGACCGCGTCGAGCCTTCACGTCGGCTCGCTGCTGCCCGTGATGGCGCTCGCCCGCATGCAGCGCCTGGGACACTCGCCCATCGCTCTGGTCGGCGGGGCAACGGGCATGATCGGGGATCCGAGCGGCAAGTCGCAGGAGCGCAGCCTGCTGACGCGCGATCAGATCGAGGAGAACCTCGCCGGCATTCGCGGACAGATCGAGCGGTTTCTGGACTTCGATCACGCCGGCAACCCGGCACGGATCGTCAACAACGCGGACTGGTTGGCGGCGTTCGATCTGCTCGGGTTTCTGCGCGACACAGGCAAGTACTTCACCGTCAACTACATGCTCCAGAAGGAATCGGTGAACCGGCGGCTCGAGAGCGAAGAGGGGATCTCGTTCACCGAGTTCAGCTACCTTCTTCTGCAGGCGCGTGATTTCCTCGAGCTGTTCGACCGCTACGGCTGCACGTTGCAGCTGGGCGGCAGCGACCAATGGGGGAACATCACGGCGGGCATCGACCTCATTCGCAAGCTGCGGGCGGCGAAGGCGCACGGCCTGGTGATGCCGCTCGTGACGGCCGCCTCGGGCACCAAGTTCGGCAAGACCGAGGCGGGCACGATCTGGCTGGACGCGACACGGACGTCGCCATTCCGGTTCTACCAGTTCTGGCTGAACACCGACGATCGCGACGTCGTGACGTATCTGAAGTACTTCACGTTTCTCGATCGCGAGTCGGTCGTCGCGCTCGAGGCCGCGACGACCGCGGCGCCCGAGCGCCGCGAGGCGCAGCGGGCGTTGGCGCGCGAGGTCACGTCGCTGGTGCACGGGAGCGATCAGACGGTCCGGGCGGAGCAGGCATCGACGGTGCTGTTTGGCGAGGACATCGCGACATTGGACGCGGACGATGTGCTGGCGGTGTTCGAGGATGTGCCGTCGACGGAGGTCGTGTTGGGGGAGTTCGGGGGCGACGGTGTTGGCATCGTTGATCTCGTGGCGCGCATCCGGCTGGCGGCGTCGAAGGGCGAGGCGCGGCGGCTGGTGCAATCAGGCGGCGTGTATGTGAACAACCGGCGCGTGTCGGACGTTCAGCTCCGGCTGACCGCGGCGGACGCGATTGGCGGTCGTCTTTTCGTGTTGCGGAAGGGACAGAAGCAGAATCACGTGGTCAAGATCACTTGACGCCCCGGCGGGTGTACGCGATACTTCGTGGACGTTCGGCCCGCGACATTTCCGCTAGCGCGAAATCCGCTCGGCAGTTCAGCGATTCAGACGGTCTCCAAGCAGGGCGACTCTCCGATCGAAGGCGATTGGGCTTGTCGATTGGGCTTGTCGATTGGGATTGCCGTGCCGGCGCGGACAGGTGCTGATTGCCGGGATGGGTCGCCAGATGCTGAAGCGGGAAAAACTAGTTGACAAGCGTGAAACGGACTAGTAACCTTAGAGGGTTCCCCTAAACACGGTCAGCGGCAGCGCTGATGGGGTTGAGGGCGGGCGAGCGGCGGGTACGAGAGGGTCGGGCTCCCTCGAAAAAGCCTCCAGGCGTTCCTTGGACGACTGGTCGGTCGGTTCTTTGAAAACTAGATAGTGCGTGCAAGCACACACACAAACCCTGTCCCGACGAAGCTCGGCCGCGCAAGCGGGCGAGGGGAGTCGGACAATGAGAGTCAGCGCGTGGGACCGCAGAATCGGTCTGGGGGGCGACCCCCGGATTGAGAAACCGACCGGAGTTGTCAGTCCGTGCGAAGGCGGCTGGCGGTTAACCACGAATTAAAAACGGATTGAACAACGCAGAGCCAATTCATTAGGCCTCGCGTTAAACGAGTTGTCCCTGAGGCGAATTCCGGGTCGCGCGCAAGCGCGGTTCGGGACGAGTCGACGGGCGGCCACTTTAACATGAGAGTTTGATCCTGGCTCAGAATCAACGCTGGCGGCGTGCCTAACACATGCAAGTCGAACGCGAAAGTCCCGCAAGGGATGAGTAGAGTGGCAAACGGGTGAGTAACGCGTGGGTGACCTGCCTTCGAGCGGGGGATAACGTTTCGAAAGGAACGCTAATACCGCATGACATCCTGCCTTTGAACAGGCAGCGATCAAAGCCGGGGATCGCAAGACCTGGCACTCGGAGAGGGGCCCGCGTCCGATTAGCTAGTTGGTGGGGTAACGGCTCACCAAGGCAACGATCGGTAGCCGGCCTGAGAGGGCGGACGGCCACACTGGGACTGAGACACGGCCCAGACTCCTACGGGAGGCAGCAGTGGGGAATTGTTCGCAATGGGCGCAAGCCTGACGACGCAACGCCGCGTGGAGGATGAAGATC
>DASZFS010000072.1:0-30745 GCA_035939575.1 Vicinamibacterales bacterium
TTCGGCCCGCCTCAGAATCTTCAGCTCGCTTCTGAGATGAATTGCAGGATCACTTCGTCGCGCGATACCCCGCACGGGCGCGCACCGAGAATCGCTCGGATCCGGAGACGGCGACGCGAATGGTGCGGTACGAACCGTCGAGCGCCTGGTTCAGTGGCGCGTACGCGAGCGTGTATTGCTGTCGAATCTGGCGCGCTATGTCGAGCGCCACGGTGTCGACCTCGGCGATGCTCGGCGGGTAGTAAGCGAACCCGCCTGTCCGGTCGGCGAGCTGGTCGAGCTCGCGGTGCGCCGTTTTCGATCGTGACGGATCGCCGAACAGCCCGATCGCGTAGATCGTGATCTCGTGCTGTTCCGCGGTTTGCCGAATCTGGTCGACCGTGACGACGCTGGCGTTGTCGTTGCCGTCTGTCACCAGCAGCAGCACCTTCCGGTCGCGCGTCGCGCGCTCGTTCAGATACGCTTCGCCTGCCTCGACCGCGTCTCGCATCGCTGTGCCGCCGATCGCATCCCCGCGCGCAATGCCCGCCTCCAGGACGCGGATGTCGCTGGTGAACGGTACGTCGACCCGCGTCTTGTCGGCGAAGTTGAGCACGAACATCTCGTCCTGCGGGTTCGACGCCCGCGCGAGCGCCAGCGCCGCCGCTTCCACCCTCGGCCGCACGACCCGCATGCTCCCGCTGTTGTCGATCAGGAGCCCGAGCGAGACCGGGATGTCGTCCCGGCGGAACACCACGACCGGCTGCCGCTGACCGTTCTCGTACACCGTGAACGCGTCGCGCTCGAGATTGGTGATCATCTCGCCGCGACTGTTCCGGACCGTCGCGTGCAGTACGACGAGCCGGGTCTCGGCTCGAAAGGCCGGCGCCTGCGCCAGAAGCGCGGCCGCCAGGCCGGCGAGGAGACGACCCGTCATCGCTTCGGCGGGGGTGTCCCGGGCGCGAGGCGCACCTGGATAGGGGTGTCGGCGGCGAACGTCACTTCTTGTCCCTTGGCGATCACGCTCGAGTAGACCGACCGAGCCACACCGAGCACGCCAAACGCGAGCGCCGCAGGGCGGGAGACCACACTGAGCGCGGTGCCGATCAGCCCGAAGCCGATGAAGCCACCAAGACTCTGGCTGCCGACGCTGCCCGACCGCACCGGCGCGCCCGCAACGTCGTCGGCGTCGCCATCCGGGCGGCGCGGCCCGGAATCCACGGTTCGGCTCAGAGCCAGGATCGCCAGCGACGGCGCGATGAACCGGGTTTTGGAATTGGTGACCGACGCGCCCCCCTCGTCGTCGAGCGCGACGTGAGCGTCAGCGCCCGTCTCGACCGAGTACAGCGACGCGAGAAGCGTGCGTGACTCCTGTGCCGGCGGCTGAACCGACTCGAACAGGAACCGGAGCTTACCGTTGCGACGGAAATGCCGCGCGGTCTTCGCGAACGTCACCTCGCCTTTGAGGACGGTGCCCTCGGCGAGCACGAGCTGGTGGTCGCTGGAGAATACCGGCTCGGTGACGACCGCCTCGATCGGCGTCCCTCGCGGCGTCTTCGATGAGTCGAGGGCCGTGACGAGGCGCGCCCGAAGCACGCTGCGCGGCGCGGGTGTGGCGCCCGTGGCAAGCGCCGCCGGTGCGACGGTGCCCATCGGCACGGCGGAGACGAGCTTCGCGTTATAGACCGTGCCCTTGCCGAGAAACTGCGGGTGATACGGCAGCCGGTTGATTGCCGCCTCTTTGAAACGAGCGACCTTGCCCGGCTCCTTGAGCGCGGCGATCGCGTCGTCTTTGCGCTGCGCGACCTCGGCCTTCGCCCGCTGGATGCCTGCCTTGGCGCGAGCCTTGACGCCCGCACCGTCGCCGTCACCGTCACCGTTTGTTTCCGGGTCGGTGTCGGTGTTCTTGTCGCCACCTGCGACCTGGCGCCGTACGAGGCCCGGCGCGCCGGTCACGAGCGTACGAATCGGGATTTCGTGGCCATCGTCCATCACAACCGTGTCGAACTGGACGATGACGCGGCGAAGCGTGGCGAAGCTTCCGCCGAGCATGGCGCGGACGCGGTCGGCGCGGGGCGCCTCCTCGAACGCGCCAACATGCCCCAAGACCCGCAGGCCAGCGGGCAGGACGATCCTGTCGTACGCATACACAGGCTCGGCGAGCGTGCCGTTCACCGGCTGACCCACGCGCTTCACCGTGAGCCGCTCGTCGAGCACGACGCGCAGCGACGAGCCTGAGCTCAGGACCAGCTCAACTGAACTATCGGCGGAACTATCGGCGGGACTGTTGACGGACCCGTCAGGCGCTTGAGCAGCCGCGAACCGTGCGCTGCACGCAAGACCGGCCACTGTGAGCAGCGCGACGAGTCGTCCGCACGCGCGCGACGTGGTGGTCCTGCTTCTCATCCTAAACACAAGCCATACACAAGCAGTTGCAGTGCTTACCGCCCGAACCTCACCATCCTATCCCCGCGCGGATGAACAGCGCATGACAAATTGTCAACGTAGCAATATTGATGAAGCACCTGAAAGCCCTACCGCCGGCGATCATCGTCGTCGTCCGCCGCAGCCGCCTTTCTAATGAACGCGCTGCGGACCGCCGGCGGCATGGGCGAGCCAGCGCCACGGACCGAGCGCCAGATGATTTCATTCAACTCTCCCGCCGGCGCCAGATCGGCGTCGGCCATGTTCATCCGGGAGGATGCCTCGCCGCCCCATGCCCACTGATCGTTCTTCTCGTTCAGCGGCACGCGGGGTTGAAGCGCCGTGAAGCCCGTCGGGACAGGCGTCGCCTGGAACGCGTTGTACAGCGGCGTCGCGGCCGCGTCGTACTGGCTCATGGGCGCAAGACCCAGGATGAGCTCCATCGTCCGGAGCACGCCCGAGGTGGTGTACAGCGTGCTGTCAAGCGCTCGCCGCCTGGCGAAAGGACTGGCGACGAGGGCCAGCGAGCGGTGCGCATCGACGTGATCGGGCCCGTTCTGGGCGTCGTCCTCGAGGACGAAGATGGCGGACGTCGGCCAGGCACGGCTGCCGGAGATGGTCTCCACGAGCCGCCCGAGCGCGAGATCGTTCTCGGCAACCATCGCGCGCGGGGTCGGCCAGCCCGGCCGGGTCCCGTTGGTATGGTCGTTGCCGAGACGGATGATGGAGAGCGCCGGGACGCGGTCGTCACGATCGAGGTCGGCGAACTCGCGCCTCCAGATGTCGACCCGCGCGTTGTCCGGAATCGCGAGCTCCCACGGCGGGTAGGCGGGATGGATGCGGCCTTCCAGCCCTGGCACCGATGCGATCACCTTGACCTTCCCTGCCACACGCTCGGCCTGCGTGCCCGGACCCCAGTGCGCGAACTCGCCGTAGCTGCGAACCGAAACATGGCTGCGCAACGCCGAGTCCCAGATGTACCCATCCGCCGGCGAGGCCACGTTGCCATACGCGTTGCGCATCGCTCCTGTGCCCTCGCTCAAGTACACGGCGCCGCGGCGCGCGTAGTTGGTAGGCCATATCTTCTCGACAAAGTCGGTCGCGTACGCGCCCATCGACCACGCGTGGCCGTCGTAGCTCACTTCGGCGTCGACGTAGAAGTTGTCGAGGGTACCGAATTCACGCGCCAGCGCGTGGGCGTTGGGCGTCACATCGTCGCCGAACAGGCAGAGCGTCGAGTCGCCGTTGCCGTGCTCCAGATCGCCGAACACCTGATCGTAAGTACGGTTCTCGCGAATCACGTAGAACACGTGCTTGATGGGCGACGCGTCACCGACGCGGCGCGGGATTGGCGATCCGATCGGCGCATTGGCAGGTGCCAGGCGATGGTCGTCCGAGTAGAGCGTCACGCTCAGCGCGAGCTTCGTCAGCGCCTGCAGCGTGTCCCGGTCCGGCGTTGGCAGGATCGAAAGCGTGCCCGTGAGCAGCGCGCCGATGTACTCCGCGCGATTGACGCCCTGCCGCGGGTTCGGCTCTGACGACAGGCCTTTCCCGCTCAGCACGAATACCTGGCGACCGTCACGGCTGAACGCCGCCGCGGTCGGATACCAGCCGGTCGGGATGAATCCGAGCGGCTCCGCAGCGCCCGGCTTCGAGACGTCGAAGACGGCGACGGTGTTGTTGTCGGCGTTCGCGACGAGCAGCCGGGCATCGTCCGGGGAGAGACTCACGTGATTTGGCGTGGATCCCGGCGGCGCGCCCGGGGACATCGCAACCGAGATCTGTTCGGTCGCGTGCCCATCGCCCAGGTTGACCGCCCATACCGCATTCGTGTTCGCGCATGCGACGAACAGACGATGGCCGTCCCTGGTGAGCGCCATCGCGTTCGGGTGCTCGCCGACGGCGATCGTGGCCCGTGGCTCGAGCGTCTGCGCATCGAATGTGAGCACCTTCGCCCCACCCCAGAGCGCCACGAAGACCGTGGCGCCATCCCGCGACACAAGACACGTGTACGCCTCGGCAGGCAGGCCGACGCTGCGGATGACGTGGCCGGTCTTCAGATCGACCGCGCTAATCAGCTGCCCGAACACGTGGACCGCGAACAGCCGCGAGCCATCCGGGCTGACCGCCAGCCCGCCGATGAAGCTTTGCGGAACCGGATCCGGACGATTCGTGCCTTCGGCCGGAATCTCCATCGGGCGGCCCAGGACGAGATCGCGGCCACGTGTCAGGATCCCGTTGGCCCACGCCAGTTCGTGGACCGTATTGTTCCCCGCGCCTGACACGTAAATCCGTTTGCCATCGGGGTGCCACGCGAGGCCGAGCCAGGCGTGGTCGAGCGGCAGCGTCGCGCGAACATTCTGATGCTGGACATCGACGACTGAAATCGTCGGCTGAGCGTAGCCGTTGTTGGAGACCAGCAACCAGCGGCCGTCTGACGACTCCACCATCGCCAATGGGAGATCGCCGACCTGAATATGCCGGCCGGCCGGAGCAATCTTCCAGCCATTGGGCAGGAGCGTGACGCCACGGCCCAAGGGACCGGGAAGAGCGATAACCGGGCTATCGCCGTAACTGCTTATCGTCGCGACGCTGACGCCGACGAGCAACGCGAGGACGGTCGCTGTTCGGGAGCTCATGGAGAGCGACGGTAGCCCATGCGTGTGACAAAAGGACGTCGGCAACATGAGTACGGCATGTAAATTCCCTGTAAAAGAACGAGGACTCGGGCACGACCGCAGGTGCTCGTCCCCGGATAGTCTACGATGATCTGGAGTCTTCCTTGGGGTTCGCGAGATTCGCTGGGTTCGCCGGGTGCTCGAGGTTCGTTGAGTTCCAGAGGTTCTGCGGGAGTGTGACCTTGATTCCAACGGACCCGAAATTGGATCCCGGAATCCGGCCCATCGAACCGTGAGAACCCCGCGAACTCATCGAACCGTGAAAACCTCGCGAACCCGCGAACCTTGCGAACCTGCGACTCTCCCCTTGTCCTTCTACAGGATTCGAGTATTGTAGAAGTAGAAGGGGAGCCCGCCGGATTGACCGGCGACGCGCGCGGTCCGGCCGCGCGCTCGAGACGGCGGGGCGATGCCGATGTTCTCAGACTTGTGGTTCCGCGCGCGCGCGTTGTGCCGTCGGCGAACGATCGACGCCGAGCTGACGGAGGAGCTCCAGGCGCACCTGGACGCGGCAGCCCGGAAGTACATCAGCGCCGGGCTGCCCCCTGACGCAGCCGCGCGACGCGCGCGACTGGAATTTGGCGGTGCCGAGCAGGTTCGAGAAGCCTGCGTCGAGGCGCGGGGCGTGGCTCTCGTTGAGACCCTTGTTCACGACGCCCGGCACGCCGCCCGGCTCTTCCGGAAGGCCCCGGCGTTTTCGCTCGCAATCTCGCTGACGGCCGCCCTGGGCATCGGCTCGGTCACGGCGGTCTTCAGCGTGGTGAACGTGGTGCTCCTCAAGCCTCTGCCGTACCGCGATGCCGGACGGATCGTGTTTCCGTGGCGTGTGCCGCCGCCAACGGTCGACGTGGGCTTCGCCGAGATACCGTGGGGCCGCGCGGAGTTTCTGACGTTCTCGCGGCAGACGCGGACGTTCGAGCATCTCGGCGCCTTTCTGAGCGACGCGTTCAACCTGACCGGCGCCGGCGAGCCCGTCCGGTTCGACGGTATCCGCGTATCGGCAGAATTCTTTCCCGCGCTCGGCGTGTCACCGCAACACGGCCGCGTGTTCGCGCCCGGCGAAGACCAGGCCGGTCACGAGCAGGTCGCGATCCTGAGCGACCGTACCTGGAGGGACTATTTCTCCGCCGATCCCGCGATCGTCGGTCGGGCCGTGAGCCTGAACGGCGCGCCGTACACGATCATCGGTATCATGCCCGCGGGCTTTTCGTTTCCGCGCGCGTCGGAGATGCCCGCTGGCTTCACGTTTCCGAGTGAACCGCAGCTGTGGGTGCCGATTGCGCTGCCACAGGGCCCGCCCACGCGCGGGGAACCGAGCGAGCTGGCGGTGATCGGCCGGCTCCACCCTGGCATCTCCCTCGAGCAGGCGCAGGCCGAGCTCGACGTTTTCGCGCAGCAGATGGACCACCAGCTGCCGAGCGCGAAGGGCTGGTTCAACACGCGCGTCATGCCGCTTCGCGGCCAACTCACCGGCGAGGTCCGGCGGCCGTTGCTCCTGCTGCTCGCCGCGGTCGGCGTTGTGCTCGTGATCGCCTGCGCAAACATTGCCAGTCTGCTCCTGACGCGCTCTGTTGCCCGCGCGCGCGAGTTCGCGCTGCGAGCGGCCCTTGGCGCCGGCCGGGGTCGGATTGCGCGCCAATGCATCACCGAGAGCCTGCTGCTGTCGATGGTCGGCGGTGCCGCCGGACTTGCGCTCGGAGCCGCGGCCGTCCACGCGCTGCGGGCGTTCGGGCCAGCCGATGTGCCCGGCCTCGCCAGCGCGCGGGTCGATCGTGCGGTCTTTGCGTGTGCGATTGCCGTCACGGCATTCACGGGCCTCGCCTGCGGGACAGCTCCGGTCGTCACGTCGCGATCGACCGTGTCGCCGGGCGACAGCCCGCTGCGTGTCACCGGCGGCGCGCGGAGCGCGCGACTTCGAAACGCGCTGCTCGCCGCGGAAGTGGCGCTCGCGCTCGTGCTCGTCATCGCCTCGGGCCTGCTCGTCCGGACGTTCGCGCATCTGATCGCAGCCGACGGGGGATTTGCGCCGGATCATGCGCTGACGTTCGAGCTGACGCTCCCGCCTGCCCGATACGCCGACCCCGATCACATCGTGAGGCTGTACAGCGATGCGCTCGATCGATTGCGAGCGACCCCGGGCGTTCAAAGCGTCGGACTGTCCGAAACGATCCCGCTCGGCGGCGCAGGCGAGAGCACCGCGCTGAGGATTCCAGGTCGCCCTGTGACCGGGGAGGATGTGCGGCCGTTCGCCAACTACACGATCGTGTCGCCCGGCTACCTGTCGGCGATCGGCGCAACGTTGCTGCGCGGCCGGGATATTCTCGAAACCGACAGCGCGACGTCGGTGCCGGTCGCGCTCGTGAACGTGGCGATGGCCAACAGGTATTGGCCGGGGCAAGATGCCGTCGGCAAGCGCGTCGGCGTGCCGATCCGCAACTTCGACATGACCGTCGTCGGCGTCGTCGCAAACGTCAAACGGCAGTCATTTCGCGAGGACACCGGTCCCGAGATTTACGTCCCATATACGCAAAAGCCCTGGCCGTCGATGCTGACGATGCACGCGGCGGTTCGGACCGCCGGGGATGCGGGCGCAATGACCGGACTCATCCGGGCGACGATCCGATCTGTCGATCCCGAACTGCCCATCGCCAACGTCGCGCCGCTCTCGACGATCGTCGACCGCACCATGGCGCACCCGCGATTCTCGATGATGCTCGTCACGATGTTCGGAGCCCTCGCGCTCATGCTCGCGTGCGTCGGGTTGTACGGCGCGGTCTCGTACTCGGCGTCTCAGCGGACGCGCGAAATCGGCATCAGGATCGCCCTCGGCGCCCGGCCTTCACGTGTGCTCGGGCTCATGCTTGGGCAGGGGTTGCGCGTCGCGGCGACTGGAATCGCCATCGGCCTGGTGGTGGCAGTCGGCGTCTCTCGGACGCTGGCGCATTTTCTCTACGGCGTCACACCGACCGACGCCGCGACCTACGTCGCCGTGTCGGTGCTGTTGTGCGCCGTGGCGCTCGCGGCGTGCTATGTACCCGCAAAGCGCGCGGCCGGCATCGACCCGTTGGGGGCGCTGCGCCAAGAGTGACGAGCGTGGAAGCCATCTCAATGTTCTGGGACGGCTGGGGGGCTGAAGACTCGTGGCCGCGTGCAGTTGCCTACGCCCTCGATGTCTAGCGACCTGTACGACTCTTGAGAATCTTGATTTTGAGGCGTGGCAACTGCACGCGGCCATGAGTCTTCAGCCCACCTCACAACTGCACGCGGCCATGAGTCTTCATGCCCGTTCTGAGTCCTACGGCTTTGGTGAGACGATCAGCACGTGCGCGCTGCTGCCGGACGCCACAATGTCGATGCCCGAGCTCGCCAGTACCGATCCCTTGAAGCTGCCGAGCACGGTACCGCTCGAGCTCCGTACCTGGTAGGTCGTCGCCGACGTGAGGCCGCCGGGCTTGACGTTCACCGTCTTGGTGCCCGCGTCCGTCTGAAACGCGAATACCAGGACATCAGTCGGCCCGCTTTCCTGCAGCACGTCCCAGGACGGTCCTTTCTTCGCGAGCGCCTGCGATGTGAGGAGCCGGCCGTACGCGTCTCCCTGCGTCGGACGAATCGTCTTGTAGACCGCGATCTCCTGACGTATCGATGCCAGATCGTCGTCGGTGAGCGTGTCGCTGCGGAAGCACAGCCCCAGGACGCCCTCCATGCGGCTTCGCACGAGCAGCGCCATGTCGCGCGGCTGATGCAGCGGCTCCGTGGCATCGTCGGTGACGAAGGAGAGAAGATAGGCGGGGGGAAAGAGCTGGCTCAGGCCCTCCACGTTGTGTCGCACGTGGACCGCCGGCGCCGTCCGATCGTCCATCCAGGCGACGTCCGAATAGCGCAGCATCCCGAGGTCGAGCCGGTTCCCGCCGCTCGAGACGTTCTCGACAATCAGCTTCGGGTAGCGCGCACGCATCGCACTGAGGATCTGATACATCCCCCCGGTCTGCGCGAAGTTGCCATCGGTGGCGCCGTGGCCGTGCCCTTCGCGGTCGCAGTTGACCCACAGGTTGTTGTCCCACTTGACGTAGTCGGGTTGCGCGGCGTCGAGGAGGGCGAAGAGCTGGGTTTGGACCCACTGGCGGCCTGCGGTACCTGCCAGGCACAGCAGCGCCGAGTGATCCGACCCGTAGCTCGCGCCGGCCTTGGCCAGCCACGCCTCCTCAGCAAGACCGTCGAGGCCGACCGTTGCAAGACTGACGCGCTCGGGCTCCACCCACAGCCCGAGCTTCATACCGAGGCCGTGCGCGTAGTCGGTCAGCGCTTTCAGGCCCTGTGGGAACCGCGCGGTGTCGACCTGCCACGAGCCGAGGCCCGAGTCGAAGTCGGAGTCGCCCGACTCACCCGCGCCGACGTACCACCCGGCGTCGACGACGAATAGCTCGGTCCCAAGGCGGGCCTCCCGATCCATTTCCGCAAGCAGCGTCGCCTCGTCGACCCGCGTGCCGTAGGCAAACCAGGTGTTGTACGTGACCAGTGGCGAGAGCGCGCGCCCGTTGCGAAGGCCCGGCGCGATGTAGCTGCGGACCGCGCTCGTCGCGTTCGCGACGCTTCCGCGCGCGACTCCGAACAGCGCGTGCGGGCCGTCCACCGGCGTCACGCCCACGAGCATCTGCATCGGCGCGAGGCTGAAGTCGATCGCAAGAGCGTCGGTCCCCCGAGTCACGTTCAGCGACCAGGCGCCGGACCAGAGCAGCGCTGCGTAGAACTCGTCGGGCGACCCGTCGACGAGAAACCACGGGACGGTCGTCTCCGAGCTGCGCCGCGACGATCCGAGCGCGAGGGACCCGCCGACGGCGAGCGTCTTCGACTGCACGGAGAACGCGGAATCGCGCTCGATGTCCGCATTGTCTCCCTGCAGCCCCGTGAGCCACCGCACCGTTCCCGCCGGAACCGTCAACCGGAACCCGTTCAGGTTGGCGACTGCTGCGGACGACCCATCGAGCGACTGAAACGTCGTCCAGACCTCGAAGGTGGGGCTGCCGGACATGGCCTGGTAGTGGCGCGTGACTCGCAGCGCGCCGTGAGCGGCAAGGAACGACGCGTCGAGACGGACGCCGGATCCCTGCTTGCTCGACTGCGCCGACTCGTACACCATGCCCGCGTCCCGGCTGCCGATCGGGGCGAGGCTCCCCGCGAGCGTGACGAAACCGTCCGAGTCCTGCGAGGCGATCCATTGACGGTTGTTCGCGGTCGTCAGGCTCAGAGCCTGGAGATCGAAGTTCTCGCCGAGGCGCAGCGCGAGCGCTGTCCCGTTCGCGGTAACCTGCCAGACCGCCGCATCGACATCGTGCGCAATCGACGCGTCGCCGTTCTTCACGACCGACACGGCTGAGGCGGATGCGGCCCCGTACCCGGCGAGCAGCGCGATCAGCGTGAAAAACGACCGCCACGGCGCGCGTAAAGAAGTCAATATATGGCTCGCCTGGCCAGGCAGCCGACAGGATAGCATGTAGCCTTGCGTGGTATGGCTCCACCTGTCGCGGCAGGCGGAGAGCGTCTCCGGCGATCGATGCGCGGCGACCGATTCTGGTGATCGTTCAAGAGAAGGAGATGATGACTATGCGAAGAACACTCTCGTGGTCCGTGGCGTTGCTGTTGACGCTGGCGCCTCCGGTCTTCGCCGGCCAAGCCGCAGCGGGAAAGAGCGCCGCGGCCAAGGCACCTGCCACATCAGTAAACCTGAACACCGCGTCTCAGTCAGATCTCGAGCAGCTGCCTGGGGTGGGACCCGCGACTGCAAAGAAGATCATCGCCGGGCGACCCTACGCGGCGATCGGCGATCTGGCGAAAGCCGGCGTGCCGAAGAGCACGATAGAGAAGATCACCTCGATGGTGACCGTCGGCGCCGCCGCGCCCGCGACCCCGCCGCCGCCCAAGCCAACGCCCGCGCCCGCTGCCGCCGCGCCGGCCGCGGCTGCCCCCGCAGCGCCATCGATGGCACGGACGCCGAGCGCGCCAGCATCGGCCACCGCACAACAGCCGCCGGTAAAGGGCATGGTGTGGGTCAACCTGTCCACGAAGGTCTTTCACCGCGAAGGTGATCGCTACTACGGCAATACCAAGAACGGCAAGTTCATGACGGAGGGCGATGCGGTCAAGGCCGGCTATCGCGAAGCGAAGACCGGGAAGAAACCGAAGCCATAGGCCGTTCTTGGTCGAATGGGGCCGGACACTCAGAGTCCTCAGCTCGTTTCTGAGATGGGTTCCCTGGTGCCTGGTCTAGGGACCGGCGACCAGGAATCATCGTCGGTCCCTCGATAGTTCATCCTTGAACACGGTGCCGCCCTTCATCACGAAGCGCACATCGCTCAGCACGTCGATTGCCGCCAGCGGGTTACCCGCAACGGCGATCAGATCGGCGAGCTTGCCAGGGGTCACCGAGCCGATGCGGTCCTGCATGCCGATGATTTCCGCATTCAGCGAGGTCGCGGCGACGATCGCATGCATCGCCGGCTCGCCGAGCGACACGCGGTACTCGATTTCGCGCGCGTTCAGGCCGTGCGGCATCACCGGCGCGTCCGTCGCGAGCCCGATCGGAAGGTTCGCCGCGAGCGCGCGCTTGAATCCCCCCACGGCGATCTCGTTGACCACGCGACCTCGGGCCTTTTCCGGCTCTGGCACGTGTGGCGCGGATTCCATGTACGAGCCGAGTGCCAGCGTCGGAACATAGAACGTGCGGCGGCTCTGCTTCAGCAGGGCGACGGCTTCGTCGTCCAGATACGACCCGTGATCAACCGTACGGACGCCGGCACGTATCGCGGCTTTGATGCCATCGGCGCCGTGCGCGTGCGCCGCCACCGGGCGTCCCCAGCGGTTGGCTTCGGTCACCGCGGCCTGAATCTCGGCGTCGGAATATTGCTGCGCGCCTGGCGTGATCCCTTTCGACAACACCGCGCCGGTCACGAGGATCTTGATGAAGTCCGCGCCGTATTTGAAATTTGTCCGCACCGCTTTGACCACCTCGTCAGGGCCGTCGGCGAGGTTTCGCACGAACGGCACATCGAGGTAGATGGAGAACTGACGCGCATCCCCGGCGCCACCGGTGGACGACACATAGTTGCCGGCGACGATCATGCGCGGACCCGGCACGGCGCCGGCTTCGATCGCTCGCCGGAGCTCGACGTCCACGTACGGCCACGTCGGTCCCATGTCGCGGCAGGTGGTAAAGCCGGCCATCAGGGTCACGCGTGCGTTGCGCGCGCCCCACAGCGCCGCTTCCGGCGGTGTCGTCGTCGTCAGCGCGGACTCCCAGTGGACGTCATCGCGATCGGTGAGATGCGTGTGAAGATCGATGAAGCCCGGCAGCAGTGTCGCGCTGCCGAGATCGATGAGCGTAGCGCCGGCGGGGACGCCGATGGTCGTAGCGACTTCCTCGATTCGTTCACCGACGATGCGCACCATCGCCGGCTGGAGCGCCGGACCGCCGCGCCCGTCAATGAGGCGCGCCGCTTTCACCACGATCGTTTGCGCGGCAGACGCGGAAGGCCGCGCGAGTGGAAAGACGAACAGTACCAGGACCATCGCGGCGCGCCGACTCCTCATCGAGACCTCCGCCGCGAGTCTAACGCCTTTTGCGCGAGCTGGCGGGCCTAGAGCCTGAACGACTCCGCCACCGCGATGCGCTCGCGAATCGGCGGGTGGCTGTAGAACAACCACCGCACGATGGTGGACGGGCGCTCCTCGGCCAGGTTCTGCGCGCCCAGCCGCCGCATGGCGGAGATGAATGCCTCCGGATTGCGCGTCAGATCGAGTGCGAACCGATCAGCGCGACGCTCGAAGGCACGCGACATGGCATGGGCGAACGGGACCACGACGAGCGACACGAGTCCGGCGGCGATGAGCACGAGCGGCAGGCCGGCCACGTCAGCCATGTCCCGCAGACCCGCAACTCCCGCAAAGGCACGCAGCACACGGAACGCGAGGTAGAAGCCCGCGATCATCAGCCCGCTCTCGAAGAGGATGCCCTTCCAGATGTCGCCGTGTACGTGGTGCGCCAGCTCGTGCGCCAGCACAACCTCGATCTCGTCGTCGGTGTACTCGGCCAGCATCGTGTCCGAGACGAGGATTCGGCGCGTGGCGCCCAACCCGGCGAGGGCGGCGTTCGCTTTCTTGGTCTTTTCCGCCAGGCCCCACTCGTACGCACCGACCACGCGCGCGCCGGCGCGCTGCGCCAGCGCGAGCAGCCGCGCACGCAGCCGCTCGCGATCGAGCGGTTTCACCGAGTAGAACATCGGCAGCAGCAGGACGGGCGCCAGGTTGGTCAGCCCGACGATGAGCAGGGCAAACGCGGCGCCAGCGGCAAGCCACCACCGATCCGGTGACAGGCGCATCAGCCAGTACAGGAGGCTCGCCGCCGCGCCGCCCAGCGCGAGCCCGAGGCCGAGCGACTTGGCCCGATCCGCCGCCCACGCCGCAAACGGCTCGGTGGAGAGCCCGTACCGGCGCTCGAGAGCGAAACCGCTGTAGAACGCGAGGGGAAGACTGCCGACTTCGTGGACGAGCGACAGGAGGGCGACGAAGCCGAGGACCGGCGCGAATGGCAGCATCCGCTCCGAGGCGTTCCGCAGCGTCACATGCCAGCCGGCGATGACGACCCCGCAGAGCAGCGTCGCACTCCAGACCATCGAGGCGACGCTCGCGCGGCGTTTCAGACGCTGGTACCTGGCGGCCCTATCTTCGTTCACCGTCGGGACGATCCGCGTCTGTTGTCGATTCGACCGCCCCGCCGCGGCTGCGAATGTGGATGCCGCCGTTGGTCGTGTGCAGCTCGATGGCAGCACCACCCCCGTTCATCCGCCCCTCGAAGCGCCGCCGCGATCGCTCGGAGACCTCCATCTTGACGTCCGATACGCTGATGCCGCCGTTGGTCCACGACGCCGAGACGTCGGCTTTGGCATCGCTGGGCACACGCAGCGTCAAGCCGCCGTTCGTCGTGCGCAGCGCGATCTTGCCCGTGCCGACCGAGGCGAGATCGACGTTGACGCTGCCGTTGGTCGTGTGCGCATCGACAGCCCCCGCGAGGTCCTTCGTCGTCACGCTTCCGTTGGTCGTCTGTGCCGAGACCTTACCGGAAAAGCCCGTCACCACAACGCTCCCGTTCGTGTTCGACGCCTCCACCGATGCGCCCTTGGGCGCGCGCACGTGATAGCGCACCTCGAAGCCCGCGCCGACGAGAACGCCGCTCATCCGCTCGGTCTCGATGTCCACGCGGTCGGGTTTGATGTCCTCCCGGATCGTGATCCGCGGGAGCAGCTCGCGGGCGCCGTCATCCGTCACCGCCCTGGCGATCCGCTCGGCTCGGACCTCGACGGTCGATCCGTCGCCAGCTTCCATCTCGATCCGGCCGTTGGTATTGCCGATTCGGACCGTCCCGCCCGGCGCGAGCTGGTACGTATGGGTCCATTCCTCGGTTGCCCTCCCTGTCAGATGGGCCAGGGACAGGTCGCAGCCGCCCAGCGCCAGGGTGAGCGGCACCGCCAGGAGCGCCGATGTGTGAAAAAGGGGTCTGACCCCTTTTGCGGATGCCATGGACATTCTCCCCTCAGCGGTACATACGCCGGCAGGGAGTGCTCAGTTCAACTGAACCGAGATCAGCTTCGAGACACCAGGTTCTTCCATCGTCACTCCGTAGAGCCGGTCCGCAATTTCCATGGTCTTCCGGTTGTGCGTGATGACAATGAACTGCGTGTGCTGCTGCATGCCGCGCAGCATCTCGACAAACCGGCCGATATTCGCATCGTCGAGCGGCGCGTCGATCTCGTCGAGGAGGCAGAACGGGCTCGGCTTGTATTTGAACATGCCGAACATCAGCGCGATAGCCGTGAGCGCCTTCTCGCCGCCCGAGAGCAGCTGAACGCTCTGGAGCCGCTTGCCGGGCGGCTGGGCGATGATCTCGATGCCGCTCTCGAGCGGATCGTTCTCGTCGAGCAGCGTGAGCCCGGCACGCCCGCCGCCGAACAACGTGCTGAACGTCTGCTGAAAGTTCTGGTTGATGGCGACGAAGGCGTCGGTGAAGCGCTGGCGCGTCGTCTCATCGATGCGCTTGATGGCCTCTATCGTCAACGCGATCGACTCGACGAGGTCCTTCCGCTGCGTCGTCAGGAACAGGTGGCGGGACTCGAGCTCGTCGAACTGTTCGATGGCCATCATGTTCACGGGGCCGAGCCTATCGATCTTGCGGCGGAGCTCGGTGATGGCCTCTTCCGCGCTCAGCGCGCGGCGCTCGGCGGCGACGACGGCGTCGACGGCAAGCCCCTCGGGCCGCGCCGCGGCCTCCGGATCATCCTCTGACTCGTCCGACTCGTCCGCGCAGATGACCGACGCGTCCGGCGTCGCCTGACCGTCTGCCTCGAGCCGATCGACCTCGATCACGACCTGGTCGAGCGTCGCGTTGACGGCGTCTTCGCAGGTGTGGGCGAGGTGCGACAGGTCGGCTTCGGCGGTGGCGCGCGCCACGTCCAGCTCCGCGACAATTGCGCGTGCGGCGTCGTGGCCGGCACGCGCGTCCTTGATCGACGCGTCGAGCTCATCGGTGCGGCCTCGCAGCGCCGCGACCGCAGCATCGGCCGCCGACACTTTGGCGCGGAGGTCGTCGAGCGCGCCGATGTCGGCATCGAGCGCGGTCTCGCCCTCCGCGATCGCGACGCGCAGTGCGTCAACGCGCAGGCGCGACGCGTCGAGATCGAGCGCGAGCGCGCGGGCGCGCTGTTCCATCTCCGCCGCCGCCTCCTCGAGCCGCAGAATCTCCACCCCGAGCGCGCTCGCGCGTTCCACGAGTGCGGCGTGGACCGCGCGCGCGTCGGCGGCGCGCCGGCTCAGCTCTTCAGCGGCTTCACGCGCCTCGAACAGCCGCCGCTGGGCAACGGTCAGTCGCTCGTCCGAGATACGCTGCGCGTGGTCGAGCTGCGTAATCGATGTGCGTGCCTCGTCCTGACGGCGGTCCAGCGCATCGCGCTCGTCCTCGGCCTGCCGCCGCTCGCGAGCGAGCTGGTCGGCTCTCTGCGTCAGGCGGGATTGCTCGTCTGTCGCGTGCTGCAGCTGCGACTCGTGGGCGACGACGGCCTTCTCCTGCCGATGATGCTCGGCGTTGAGCGCCGCGACGGCGTTCAGCGCCTGCGCAATGACGGCATCCAGCTCGGCGGTCTCGACGCTCAGTCTCGACAGCGACTCACGATCCGACGCTGCGCGATCGCCAAGCTCCTTGATCTCCCGCTTGGTCTCGAGAATACCCCGCGCATGGGCCTGGCCGCCCCCCGAGACCAGATGCGGGCCGCGGAAGACATCGCCTTCCGGCGTGGCGACCGCCAGCGGCGTCAGCCCGCTGGTCTCGGCCGCGCGCGCATATGAGCCCGCGATCCACCCGTCGCCGATGACGTGGCGAATCGCGCCTGCGAACGGGCCGTTGACGCGGACGACCGACGACAGCGGGCGGAGATCGTCCGGCATGCCCAGCTCGCTCGAGCTGGACGGGGCGTCCGATCTTGTGGCCGCCTGGGTGACGAGAAAACCACACCGGCCGGCAGCCGCTTCGCGAACCAGCTGGAATCCGGC
The DNA here is from genome assembly GCA_035939575.1 of Vicinamibacterales bacterium. Lineage (GTDB taxonomy): Bacteria > Acidobacteriota > Vicinamibacteria > Vicinamibacterales > CAVVIG01 > DATKHR01. The sequence continues at coordinate 16,674 of DASZFS010000072.1, forward strand.
TTCCGCGTGCTCCGGCTGCTCGACGACGACGTGCTGGAGGAGGTCGCCGAGGCAGGCCTCGACCGCGCGCTCGTAGCCCAGTTCGACCTCGAGATAATCCGCAATCGCGCCCTGCTGGTTGACCGTGCCGTTCGCCTGGACGAGCACCGCGCGGGCGGCATCGTCGTATCCTGCGCGGGCGGCCTCCAGTTCCTCGAGCGACTTCAGGCGTGCCTCGACTCCGGCCAGCGCGTGTTCACGGGCGCGCACGGCGCGGGCCCGCCATTCGTGCTCGATTCGGGCGCTGGCCAGCTCCGACTCGCGGGCCATCCGGGCGATTCGCGTGGCCTCGATGGCCTCGTGCGCCCGACGCAGGCCGTCGGTCGCCGCCATGCGATCCGCGGCGGCGCGCTCGGATTCGATCCGGCCGTCCGCGCTCTCGACCTCCAACTTCGCCAGGGTGTCCGACACCTTGTCGCGGGCGGTTGCCGCGTGCTCGATGGCGTGTCGCAGCGCCGTCGCGGAGTTGATGGCCGAAAAGACCTCGCTGCGCGCAGCTTCCACGTCGGCTTCGAGACCCTCGATCTCGCGGTGTGCGCCGTCGTAGGCGTCCGTCTCGGACATCAGCATCGCTGACGCCCGATCGCGCTCGTCGTCGGCGGCGGCGGCCGCGCTGCGGCGGGCCGCAACCGCCGCCCGTGCGGGCTCGCGCCGGCCTTCCAGCGCCTCGAGCTCGCCCGTCATGGACGTGACCCGCAGCTCGAGTCCCTGCACCTGTTCGCGGTTGAACGCAATCTGCTGCTGCTGCCGGTTGATGGAAAGCTCGCACGCGTGCGCCGCCTCGCGCGCGCCCGTGGCTCGCGACTCCGATTCGACCAGCTCGATGCGAAGGCGGCCGAGATCGCTGTCGATCTCCGCGACGCGGGCGCCGGCGGCCGACTCGCGTGCGCGCGCGTCGCTCAGCCGCGTGCGTGCGGATTCAATCGTCTCGGCCAGCTGTCGGTAGCGGCGCGCGAAGAGGACTTTCTCCCACCGCTGAAGCTCGCCGCGAAGCTTCTGATAGCGACGCGCCTTCGCCGCCTGGCGCTTCAACGTGCCGCGTTGTTTTTCGACCTCGAACACGATGTCGTCGATGCGCGTGAGATTCTGCTGGGCGGCGTCGAGCTTGAGCTCGGCTGCGCGCCGGCGCGCCTTGTACTTCGTCACGCCAGCTGCCTCTTCAATCAGCTGACGCCGATCGGTTGGACGCGAGCTGAGAATCAGCCCGATCTTGCCCTGCTCGATGATGGCGTACGCCTTGGCGCCGAGGCCCGTGTCCATCAACAGATCGTGGATGTCTTTAAGCCGGCAGATCTGGCCGTCGATCAGGTACTCACTCTCGCCCGATCGATAGAGACGCCGCGTGACCTCGATCTCCCGTGCAACCGACTGGATGATCTCCTGGACGAGGTGGGCGTGATGACCGTTGCCCTGACCGTTGCCGCTCGCGTGACCGTTGCCGTTCGAGGGCTCGTGCGCGTGGCCGTTCCCGTTTGAGCCGTTGTCGGCGTGCTCGGCCAACGGCGGCGAGGCGGTCGATACCGTCGACAACGTCGACAGCGTTTCCAGCGCAGGGCCGGACACGGTCTTCAGGAACCCGCTGAAGCGCAGGCGGACCTCGGCGGTGGCGGTCGGCTTGCGCGCGTCGCTCCCGTTGAAGAGCACGTCCTCCATGCGCTCGCCGCGCAGGCTCTTGGCGCTCTGCTCACCCATCACCCATGTAATCGCGTCGGCGACGTTGCTCTTGCCGCACCCGTTCGGGCCGACAATCGCGGTCACGCCCTGATCGAAAGCGAGCTCCGAGCGATCAGAGAAAGACTTGAAGCCGTTGATCTCGAGACGCTGCAAACGCATGGGCTACCCAATGCGGACCGTGGAGCGCGGATTGTGGATTGGAAACAGGAATCCGCATTCCGCCGGCCGCGGTCCGCAATCTGATGAAAGAGTTGGCTGGGATGCAACTAAGATACGACCGAATTGTGACCCTTCTCGCTGTCCGAACGCTCGGAAAGCGGCCCCGGGGTCGCGAAACGGCCGTCAGTCTAACAAGGCCCAGTTATAGGGGCAAGCCTAAACTGACACCCACTATATGGGGTCAGCTCCCCTAACTACTAGTTCGCCTTTGTTCGTGAACCTTTGCTGAGCTCCGTCAGCTTCAGCGCCTCGCCAAACATCGTCAACGCCGCAACGGCTTGCGGGTCTGCCTGAATCAAGTGACGACGCGCGTCCGAGACACCGAACAGCGCGTTGTCGATCTCGAACCTGATCATGGCTTTGACGAACTCGAGATCCTTCGCAAAGCTCTCCTCGTCCACGCGCACGTGATCGGCTTTCATCTGCTCCCGGAAGTCCGCCATCATCGCGTCGTCCACGGTGAAGTTTGGCTTCACGAGCCGTCGCCCGGTGGACTGCTGCGCGACGCGGGTGTCACCCTCCGCCGCGTACTTTTGCGCGTAGTTCGAGAAAATGCCCCGCGCATACAGGCTCCGCCCGAAGCGCCCGGGGTTGAAGCCCTCGATCGGCCCGGACAGACGCTTGTCCGGCTCGATGCCGCCGCCGCTGTACACGGGCCGCCCTGCATCGGTGTGTTTCAGGTCGGACGGGTTGTGCGGCTTGCTCGCGTCCTGATCGCGCAGCGAGTAGCTGAGATACTCGTCGAAGCTCGCATCCCACGGCCGCTGGATCAGACGCCCACTGGGCGTGTAGTAGTGTGCGGTCGTCAACGCCAGACCGGCCCCGGCTGAAATACGGTACACGGACTGCACGAGCGCCTTGCCGAACGTGGTCTCGCCGACGACGTAAGCGCGATCGTGGTCCTGGAGTGCGCCGGTGACGATTTCCGCGGCGCTCGCGCTGTTGCGGTTCGCCAGCAGGACGATCGGCATCTCGGTGAACTCGCTCTCCTCCGTCGCGCGGTAGTCCTGATCCGAGTTGGCGACGCGGCCGCGGGTGTAGACAATCATCCTGCCCTTCGGCAGGAATTCGTTCGAGACCTTGATGGCCTGATCCAGCGGACCGCCCGGATTGCCGCGGATGTCGAACAGCAGGCGGCGCATCCCCTTGGACGCGAGATCGTGCAGGGCGTGCTTGACGTCGCGGTCGGTATTCTCGCCAAAGTCCTGCATCCTGATGTAGCCGGTCGTCGCGTCGACCATGAAATACGCAGGGACGGTGGGGATGTACACTTCGTCGCGGATCAGATCGAACGGAATGACCTGCTCGTAGCCGCGCCGCTTCACATCGACGTGCACGAGCGTCCCTTTCGGGCCGCGCAGACGCCGCTGGGTCTGGTCGATCGTCCACCCCTTGGCATCTTCGCCTTCGACCCGCGCGAAGATGTCGCCGCGGCGGATGCCCTTCTTGTAAGCAGGCGATCCCTCGAACACGTTGGCCGCAGTGATGTCACCATCGTTCGCCACGATGGAGACACCGATCCCGTAGTACCGGCCCTCCTGCCGCTCGCGCATCTGCGCGTACTCGCGCGGCGTGAAGTAACTGGAATGCGGATCGAGCGTCGCAAGCATGCCGCGGATGGAACTCGTCACGAGCGCTTCCGAATCGACCTTGTCGATATAGCTGGTCTCGATCGCGTTCAGCGCCGCAGTGTAGGCGCGATAGTGATCGGGAATCTTGTCGTCAGTCGCGAGCGCGCTCCGCCCGAACAGCCCGCCGACCAGCGCGGACACGAGGATGGCGAAGACGACTGCGGGCAGGGGACGGTAGCGTCGCATGAATGGCATCCTAGCACGTAACTTGCTTACAAACAACGACTTCTGAGCATCGGCCGTGTCCGGCCCGCCTTGACCAATCCGCAGGCCGGTTCCTATAATGACGGAACCGGCCCGACTTCGGTTTGAGACAGCTCTCAGGGAAAGCAGGACACTATGTTTGGTTCTATTGGCATGCCGGAATTGATCATCATTTTTGTGATCGCGCTGATCATCTTCGGCCCCCGGAAGCTGCCCGAGCTGGGCCGTTCACTGGGCAAGAGCCTGGCCGAATTCAAGAAGGCGTCCAACGAGCTCCGCAGCACGCTCGAAGAGGAGATCCGGGTCGAGGAGCAGAAAGAAACCGTCAGGCAACCCGCCGCCGCCGCTCCCGCCCCCACGTCGGCGCGCGTGGACGAGGCGGTTCATCAAGACCACAGCGCGTGAGAATCTGCCCTGTACCTGGCCCTGAGGTCTGACCGCTGGAATCCTGATGGCCCTTGTTCCATTTCCGGGCACCCAGACGGGCGCCTACAAAGCGCTGCCGCCTGACGACGACGATGATCCCCTGAGCGGAAAAATGTCGTTTCTGGAGCATCTCGATGAGCTCCGGAAGCGCATCGTCAACTCCTGCATCGCCATCGGTGTAGGCATCCTCGTGGGCTTCTTTTTCATCGACAGGATTTTCAACTTCCTGCTGGCGCCGACGCGCAAAGTGCTCCCCCCGGGCGTGAAGATGATCTACACGCAGCCCGGCGAAGCGTTTGGCATGTACATCACCGTCTCGCTGATCGCCGGCGCCGCCATCGCGTCGCCGTTCGTGATGTACCAGGTGTGGCGGTTCATTGCCCCCGGTCTGTACTCGAACGAGAAGCGGTTGGCGATTCCGTTCGTGTTCTTCACGACGCTGGGATTTCTCGCCGGGGCAGCGTTCAATCATTACATCGCGTTTCCGTTCATGATGGCGTTCTTCGCGAGCTTCAACGGCACCGATCTCGCCTTCATGCCGCGGCTCGAGGACACGTTCGGCCTGTACACGAAGATGTTGATCGGCATGGGCGTCGTGTTCCAGATGCCGACGATCGTGTACTTCCTCGCCAAGATGAACCTGGTCACGGCCGGATTTCTGTGGAAGCACGGCAAGTACGCAATCCTCATCGCGTACATCATCGCGGCGGTCATTACACCGACCGGCGATCCGATGAACCAGACGATTTTCGCCGCGCCGATGATCGTCCTCTATTTCCTGAGCATCGTCATCGCGTGGGTGGTCGGACCGAAGCGCGTCAAGGATAAGCCGGACGAGGACGCCTCTTAGTCCTTAGCGTGGCCATCAAGGCGTCGGCATCCAAGGCAATTGAATCTCTCCTCGCGGACCTGACCGGCTCGAGCGAGGTCAGGCGGGACGCGGCGGTCGCGCGGCTCACGGTTATCGGCGTGCGCGCGGTGGACCGCCTCGTGTCGCTGGCGGCATCGAACGCCGATGCACCCGCCCGCGGCGCCGCACTACGCGCGCTCGAAGGCATCGGGGACCGCCGGGCGCTCGAGGTCGCCCTTGCGGCGACTGGCGACGAGAATCCCGCCATCGCGCTGGCTGCCATTGCGCTCGCGCGCGGGTTCATTCATCAGGAAAAAGGGGCCGCGATCGTCGATCGGCTGACGGCCACCGCGATCGACCGATCGAGACCCGAGCGCGTGCGCATCGCCGCCGTCCAGGCGCTCAAGGACCTCGAGCCCGCGACGGTGGCGCCGCTCATCCAATCGCTGGCCCGCGACCCGAGCCGCGTGGTGCGGGCGGAGGCCAAGTCCGCGTCGATCACCGTCGAGCAGGTGGCGGAGGACGGACTGCCCGAGGACTCCACCACGCTGCGAGATCTGCTCAGCCGGGCTGGAAGCGTCGCGCCGCTGCCCGCGCTGCTCCGCATCATCGAGCGCGTTCGAGAGCGGGAGGCCACAGTGCCCCCGACCGCGCGCGCCGCCTGGGCGACGACGCGGGCGCTCGCGCACCTCGCGCTTGCGCGGCGGCAGAGTCGGCTGGCGCTCTACGACTTGCGCGAATCACTCGAGACGGCAACCGAGCCGCTGGCGGTCGATGCGCTGGCGGCGCTCGCGCTGGTCGGGGACGTGTCGTGCCTGGAACCGATCGCCGCGTCCTACGCGCGGTCGAAGGACGCCTGGTGGCGGGACCGCCTCGGCGACACGTTCCGCACCATCGTGGACCGAGAGCGGGTCACCCGCCGCCACGCGATCGTCAAGCGGATCGAGAAGCGATGGAAGGGCTCAATGGAAGAACTCTGGAATTGAGGAATGCGGATTGAGGATTGAGGATTGAGGATTGATTGGTGATTGCTTGATTGGTTGATTGCCGGATTCGTCAATCGGTCAATCGGTCAATAGATGCCATTCCCCAATAAATCCGCAATCCCCAATCCTCAATTAGTAGGCCTTGGCGAACCAAGCCTCCGCCGTGGCCGGGTTGTCGCACCGGACGCACGTTCCGCCCGGCGCCGAGCCCCTAAGGGGCATATTGCGGATCGTCGCCTGCGTATCGGCCTTGATCTGTGCTTCGCACTCGGCGGACCCGCACCACGCGGCGATGACGAATCCCGGACGCCCCTCCATCGCGCTCCTGAAGGCCTCGTAGTCAGTCACGCGCTGCGTGTGCGCTTCGCGGTACTGCCGGGCCCGCTCGAAGAGATTCTGCTGGACCTCGTCGAGCAGGTGCCGGAGGCGCTCCGCAATCCCGTCCATCGCCAGGTCCTGCTTCTCGCGGGTGTCGCGCCGCGCGACGCGAACCGTCGCCTTCTCGATGTCCTTGGGACCCATTTCGACCCGCAGCGGCACACCGCGCATCTCCCACTCGGAGAACTTCCAGCCGGGCCGCTCGTCGCGCTCGTCCAGCGTCACGCGGATTCCTGCGTCGGCGAGCTGCTGCCGCAACTCCTGCGCCTTGGGCAGCACCGCCTCGCGCCAGTCGTCCCGGCCAATCGGCACGATGACCGCCTGGTACGGCGCGATGCGCGGCGGCAGCACGAGCCCGCTCTCGTCGCCGTGCACCATGATGGCCGCCCCCACCAGCCGCGTCGTCATCCCCCACGACGTGCCCCAGACGTGCTCAACGGTCTTGTCGCGCCCCTGAAACGTGATGTCGAAGGCCTTCGCAAAATTCTGTCCCAGGTTGTGCGAGGTGCCGGCCTGCAGGGCGCGGCCGTCCCCCATCAGCGCCTCGATTGAATACGTCCTGAGCGCGCCGGCGAACTTCTCGCTTTCGCTCTTGCGACCTTTCACGACGGGAATGGCGAGCACCGACTCGCACACTTCGGCGTACAAGTCGAGGATTTTCAGCGTTTCCTCCTCGGCCTCGGCCTCGGTCTCGTGCGCGGTGTGTCCCTCCTGCCACAGGAACTCCGTCGTCCGGAGGAACGGCCGCGTCACTTTCTCCCAGCGCACGACGTTGGCCCACTGGTTGATCAGAATGGGCAGGTCGCGCCACGACTGGATCCACTTCGCATACATCGTCCCGATGATCGCCTCCGAGGTCGGGCGCACGACGAGCTTCTCTTCGAGCTCTTCGCCGCCGCCGTGCGTCACATACGCGACCTGAGGCGCGAAACCATCCACGTGCTCCGCCTCCTTGGCCAGGAGACTGGCGGGAATGAAGAGCGGGAAGTACGCGTTGACGTGGCCGGTCGCCTTGATGCGCGAATCGAGCGCCTGTTGAATCTGCTCCCAGATGGCGTAGCCGTACGGGCGGATGACCATGCAGCCCTTGACCGGCGAATAGTCAGCGAGCTCCGCGCGCCGCACGACGTCGAGGTACCACTGTGAAAAGTCTTGCGACCTGGAAGCAATCTCGGTGACGAACGACTCGGCTGCGGGTTTTTTCGACATCTCAACCTGTTCTACCGGAGAACGCGCCGCTCAAGAACGATCGGCGATCCGGCAATCGATGAAGTGGACTTTCCAGTGTAGATCGTCACGCTCCGGGAAGTCCTCCCGGAAGTGTCCGCCGCGGCTCTCTTCACGGCGCAGCGCCGCGCCGGCGATCAGGCGCGCGACGGTCGCGAGGCTGCGCTCGCGCCAGCTCTCCAGCGTCGCGGGCCCTGCGGCCGCCGCCGCCGCATCGAGCCGCGCCACCGCCTCCTGCAGATCAGCGCGGGTTCGGAAGAGGCCGGCGGAGCGCCACATCAGATCGCGCACGGATTGACGCGACATGGCCGATGCGCTGACGGCGGATTCGGGCGATGGCTGATGGCTCGGCCCTGGACCATCAGCCATGCGGCGGTCCGCCTTGGGGACCGCCGCTCGCGGCGGTCCCGTCATCGCCTGGGCGGCGCGCGCGCCGAACACGAGTCCTTCGAGCAGCGAGTTGCTTGCCAGGCGGTTGGCGCCATGCACGCCGGTGCACGCGACTTCGCCCGCTGCGAAGAGACCGGGCAGCGACGTGCGCGCCCACTCGTCGGTATCCACACCGCCCATGATGTAATGTGCGGCCGGTCCGACCGGAATGGGATCCTTCGCCAAGTCGAGACCGACCCGCGCGCACATCGCCGCGATGGTTGGAAAGCGTCCGGCGACGAACTGCGGGTCGAGGTGCGCGAGCGTCAGATAAACAGGTCCGCCCGTGCGATTCGATTCGCGGACGATGCCCCGCGCGACGACGTCGCGGGGCGCGAGATCGCCGCCGGGGTGATACGCGGTCATGAACGCCTCGCCGTGGCAATTAACGAGTCGTGCGCCTTCGCCGCGGAGCGCCTCGGAAATGAGAAACCGCGGCGCGCCAGGACGATTGAGCGCCGTTGGGTGAAACTGGACGAACTCGAGGTCGGCGACGCGCGCGCCGGCATGGTAGGCGAGCGCGATGCCATCGCCGGTGGCCACGGCGGGGTTCGTGGTCTCGCGAAACACCTGCCCGGCGCCGCCGGTCGCAAGGAGCGTGGCCCGTGCCTGGACCTCGTGCCGGTCTCCCCGCACGCCGTAATAGGCCACGCCGCGAACACTGCCGCCGGCGCCAGCGTCGACCAACAGCTCTGTCACCAGCGCATGGTCGACAATCGAGACCGACGGCAGGGAGCTGACCTTGCGCCACAGCACCCGGCCGATCTCGCGTCCGGTGGCGTCGCCGGCGTGAAGGACGCGGCGTACCGAATGCGCGGCTTCGCGGGCCAGGGCGAGCTCGCCGGCGGCATCGCGCTCGAACGCCGCGCCCCAGGCAATCAGGTCGCGCACGCCTTCGGCGCCGTGCTCCACGAGAACCTGCACCGCAGCCGCGTCGCACAGGCCGTCGCCTGCGCGCAATGTATCGGCGGCGTGCAGCGCAGGGCTGTCGTCACGACCAACTGCGGCGGCGATGCCGCCCTGCGCGTAGCCGGTATTGCTTTCGGCCGGATCCGCCTTGGTGAGCACCATGACCCGGCCGGCGGGCGCCAGTTCGATGGCGGCGCGAAGCCCGGCGATGCCGCCCCCGACAATCACAAAATCGGTCGACTGCACGTGAATGCTATCCTACCATCCGCGTTTTTGTGCGCCGGCATCACGGATGAATCCCGTCTCCCCCGTTCGCATCGATGTCCCGACGCCGTCGCGCGCGTACGTCGTGTCGATTGCCGACGGCGCGCTCGATCGCCTCGGATCCACGCTCGACGACCTGCGCCTGCCGGCACGGCGCATCGTCGTCTCGAGCCCGCTGGTCTGGCGGCTGCACGGCCCGCAGCTCCTGCGCGCCTGCTCGATCGCCGAGCCGGTGCTCGTGCCCGATGGCGAGCGCTTCAAGCTCCTCGCGACCGTCGCGCGCATCTACGACGCGCTCGTCCGGTTGAACGCGGATCGCGCGAGCACGATCGTCACCTTCGGCGGGGGCGTCGTCGGCGACATGGCCGGCTTCGCAGCCGCCACGTACTTGCGCGGCGTCTCGCTGGTCCACGTCCCAACGACGCTGCTGGCGCAAGTGGACAGCGCAATCGGCGGGAAGGTCGGCGTGAATCATCCTCTCGGCAAAAATCTGATCGGCTCGTTTTACCAGCCCCACGCCGTCGTCGTCGATCCGACGGTGCTCGGTACGCTTCCCCGCCGTGAATTCCGTGCCGGGTTGTACGAGGTGATCAAGTACGGCATGACGTCGAGCGTCGCACTGTTCGATCGCGTCGTGAAGGACCGGAAGGCGATATTCGCCAAGGCGCCGGAGTCGCTGACGCCGGTTATTGCCGAGTCGTGCCGCATCAAGGCCACGGTGGTCGCCTCAGACGAGCGGGAGACCGGTCCGCGCCGGATCCTGAACTTCGGCCACACGGCGGGTCACGCCCTGGAGGCCATCACCAAGTACCGGCGATTCAGGCATGGGGAGGCCGTGGCGTATGGAATGGTGGTCGCGGCGGAGCTTGCGAGAGCGCGCGGCGCGCTCGCGGATCAGGATCGCCAGGCGCTGGCGGATGTCATCGCGAGCCTTGGCCCGCTGCCGCCCGTCGCGGACCTCTCGGGGTCGAACGTCGTCGAGGCCATGCAGCGCGACAAGAAGATGGTGGCCGGACGGCTCCACTACGTTCTGCCGACGGCCATTGGCGCCACGACGATTGTCGACGACGTGAGCGAGAAGGAACTGCGGTCGGCCTTGAAGCGCGTCGGCTTGGCCAGCTAGAAGCGATCGGTGGACGGTTGATGACGCGGAACGGGGCTGAAGACTCAGAACGGGGCTGAAGAGTCATGGCCGCGGGCAGTTGCCTACGCCCTCGATTCCTGACGACCTTTGCAACCCTGGAGAATTCTGATTTTGGGGGCGAGGCAACTGCCCGCGGCCATGACTCTTCGGCCCGGCTCAAAGTCTTGAGCCCTTCTAAGAGTCTTCAGCCCGCTTCATCCCGCTTCGAGGCCGTGCTCTTTGAGCTTGCCGAGGAGGGCTTTGTAGGGAATCTGAAGCAGCTCTGCGGCCCGTCCGTGGTGCCCCCCCGCCTCCTTCAGCGTCTGCTCGAGCTTCCGCCGCTCGACGGCTGCCACCGTGCGCCGCGTCACATCCGCCAGGCTCCCGCTGAGATCGATCTTCGACCACGGGCCGGCATCGGCCTCGACGGCCACCGGCTCTCCTCGAAACGACAGGTTGAGATGATGCGGGTGGATCGTTTCCCCCTCTGTCAGAATGACCGCGCGCTCGATGCAGTTCTGCAGCTCACGGACATTGCCCGGCCACGGATACGCTCGCAGCTCCTGCTCCGCGGCCGGCGACAACCCCATCGCTTTCTTCTTCAGGTCGCGGCGGAACTTGTCGATGAAATAGCGCGCGAGCGTCGTGATGTCGTCCGATCGCTCCCGCAACGGGGGGATCGTGATCGGAAACACCGACAGTCGGAAGTAGAGGTCCTCGCGATACTGGCGCGCGGCCACGGCCGCTTTGAGATTGCGATTCGTCGCCGCGACCACGCGGGCATCGACCTGCGTCGGCGCGGTGCCGCCCACGCGGTCAAATCGCTTCTCCTCGAGCGCCCGCAGGATCTTCGCCTGCAATGAGAGCGGCAGATCGCCGATCTCGTCGAGAAACAGCGTCCCGCGGTGCGCCAGCTCGAACTTCCCCGGCTTCCGGGACGACGCCCCGGTGAACGCGCCTTTTTCGTGCCCGAAGAGTTCGGTCTCGAGAAGGGTCTCGGGAATGGCTGCGCAATTGATCGCGACAAACGGTCCGTCTGCGCGCGGGCTCAACGCGTGCAGGGCGCGCGCGAAGAGTTCTTTCCCGGTGCCGCTCTCCCCCTCGAGCAGGACGGTCGCGTCGGTCGCTGCCGCGCGATGCAGCGCGAGCGACACCTGCTTCAGCTTCGCATCGTCCCCCACGATCTGCGGCGCTCCGCGCCGCTGCGCGAGCTCTTCTTTGAGGAGGATGTTTTCGGCGGCCATCCGCCGCTGCACGAGCGCGCGCTCGACGAGCAGCAGGAGATGCTCGGGATCGACGGGCTTGGCGAGGAAATCGAGCGCGCCCTCCTTCATGGCTGAGACGGCGTCCTGGATGCTGCCGAACGCCGTCATGACAATGACCGGCAACTCCGGATCGAGCTCCTTGGACGCGCGCAGGACGCCGAAACCGTCGCCATCGGGAAGGCGCAGGTCGGACAGGACGACGTCCGGGAGGGTCGCGCGGAGCGCCGCTTCGGCCTCGGCCTGGTCGCGCGCTTCGACGACGCCGTGCCCCTGCGCCTCGAGCGCATGACGCAGCATCGCGCGGAGTGAGTCCTTGTCTTCGACGAGGAGGATCGGGCGGTCGGCGGCAACCCGCGCGCGCGGGCTCACCGCAGCCAGCCGGCGGGAACACCCGCGCGGCGCGCTTCTTCCTCGAGGTCGCCGATGGCTTTCTGGTCCAGCGTGAGTTGCTTCTTGAGGCGCTCGAGCTCCGCCAGCGCCTTATCGCGATCGGAGGCGATCTTGGAGCGCTGAATCGGGTCGTCACGGTTCACGAAGTCGGTGGTGAGCGCGTTGATGCGGGACTGCATCGCGTCGAGATAGGTGGAATCGCGGTTCAGCGTCTCCTGGAGCCCCTTCCGGCGGCTCGACCAGTAGGCCTGGCCTTTGGCCTCCCCCTTCTCGCCGTCGCCCTTCTTGGCCGCGTCCTTGTCGTCCTTGGCGCCCGAGGCTCCCGTTTCGAGCGTGGGAACCGGCGCGCTCGAGAGCGGCGCGGGCTCCACGGCCCCGAGATCCTTGTTGGTGTAGACCTTGGCCGCCGTGGGCTCGTGCTTCCGCCGCTCCTCTTCCTTTCTGGCCACATCGGCCAGTGATTGGGCCCGAACGGCGGACGTCGTCAGGAGAACGAGCAGAATCGTCGAGAGACCCGAACACGGCTTCGCGCGCATATCTTCCCCGTATCTTATCGGCTCGACTTCGATGGCACGTGAGCCCTCACCGAACCTCCTGATGGGACTCGAGTTGTACCGGCAGCGTTATCTGCAGGCTCGCGCCGCCGGACGCTGAGGTCGAGGCCGTGATGCGGCCGTTGTGAAACACGATGATCTTCTGGACGAGCGCGAGCCCCAGCCCTGTTCCGTTTCGCTTCGACGTGAAGAACGGCTGAAAGACGCGCTCGCGCAACGCCTGGGGGATGCCGGCACCGTTGTCGTTGACGGCGATGCGCAGCGCCCTCTGCGCGACATCGAGCTCCGATTGGATGACGATCGCCGGCGGGACAGACGCGGCCGTGCAGGCGTCGAGCGCGTTCCGGAGCAGATTACTGAACGCCTGCCTGAGCAACACCTCGTCGCCGTCGATCACGCCGAATTCCCCGCGCACGGCGACGTCGCCGCCAAGCAACCGCGCGTCCGGCCGGGTCTCGTCCGCCGCCCGCTCGCAGATGCCGCGGAGGTCCACGCGCGACAACGCGAGCTCTGCCGGGCGCGCAAACGACAGGAAATTCGTGACGACCTGGCTGAGCGACTCCGTTTCTGCGCGGATGCCCAGGAGGTACGCCCGATAGGCTTCGGGCAGCTCGCCCAGGTCGAACAGCTTGCTGTAGCCGTGGATCGTCGCGAGGCCGTTTCGGAACTCGTGCGCGATGCCGGCGGTCAGCTCGCCGACAGCAGCCAGGCTGTCCTTCAGCCGCAGCTGCTCTTCGAGGTCCTTGACAGCGGTCAGATCGGTGAACAGGCAGATGGCGCCGTGCACCGCGTGCTGTGCGTCCGACAGCGGCGACACGCTCACGCCGAGGTGCGAAACGCCGTGGCGGGGCTCGGGCAGAAAGACCGTGCGCCGGACGATCGCCGTTCCTGTGTCGAGACATTCGCGAATGACGTCGAAGAGCGACAGATCTTCCAGCGTCCGCTTGATGGCTTCGGACGTTGCCGATTCCGGGAGCCCGATCATCCGATGCCCCGCGGGGTTGAGAATGCGGACTTCGCCGTCAAGGCCGGTGACCACCAGGCCGGCCGTGAGGCTGGCCACGATCTCCTCGCTCAGGCGCTCGGAGGCCTCGGCGCGCGCGGCCGTCGCGCGTTCCTGCGCCTTGAGTTTGGCAACCGCTTCGTGAAGCGCGGCAGACATCAGCGCCACTTCCGTCCCGCTCGACCGGGACAGGCGCCTGGCCGCGCGCGCCGCCGACACAAATCGGAGGAGCGCGAACGTCATGACCGCTACCAGGCAGGCGACGAGGGCGGTCAGGCCGAGCAGGGCGTAGCTGCCGGGCGTTGGCGTCATGGCATGGCGGCGGCCGCGGGCAGCTGATAACGGTAGTCGGCCGCAATGGCGTCCAGCTGCGCGCGCGTGATCTGTCGAGCCGACTCGCGCTGGGTGTCGGTCAGGCCCACTCGCGTGCCGTCGGCCCGGCCGGAGAGCTCGAACGCGTACTCGCGGCCGTTGATGGCGTCGGCGATGTAGAGCCGCGTG
>DASZFS010000073.1:0-13338 GCA_035939575.1 Vicinamibacterales bacterium
CGGCGGCGCCGACGATCAGTGTGAGCGCAAGGAGCATTGCATGTAGCCCCAGCCCGCCGAAGCGTGGAACGCGAAGGCGGGACGGCCGCATGAACGTCATGGGATCACGACCGGAACGTCAACGACCATGGGCTTAGAACGCCTGGCCGATGGAAAAATGGAGCCGCCACTGTCGTGTCTGCGGGCTGCCGTTGACGATGAGCCCGGGAATCGGGTTGAGCTGATAGCCAAAGTCGAAGCGAATCGGGCCGATCGGCGTCTGGTACCGGAGCCCGGAGCCGATCGCGTACCGCAGGTCCGACAAGTTCTGCGCTGACGGTTGGAGCCACACGTTTCCGCCGTCGACAAAGAGGACCCCGCCAAGATTGCCTCGAAGCCCCGCGCGAAGCTCTTCGCTGAATGCGAGCATGCTGGAGCCTCCCAGCGGGATGCCGTTCTCGCTCAGGGGGCTCACTTCGTACCGGCCCCAACCCCTGATGCTGGTCGCGCCCCCGAGAAAGTAGCGCTTCGAGAACGGCACGTTGGTCTGGGAGTTCCCGTACGGCAGGATGTTGCCGATTTGCAGTCGGCTGGCGATGACAACCGACCCCACCGGCAGATAGTGGCGGCCATCTGCCGAAACGGCGGTGTACTGAAAGGTGCCGGGAAGAATGCGCCCGGCTTGCTCGGCGTGCAGCGCGATCTGGTAGCCGCGGCGGGCATTCAGGAGGCTGTCCGCCGTGGAGCGCTGAAGGTCGAAGCCCAGCGCGTTCAAGGTTCCGTTCTGCTCGCCGGTGATCGGGTTCAAGCCGAGGGCAATGAGGTCTTTGAAGAGCGTCGGATTGTTCAAGGCCGTATCTGAAACTGAGCTGCTGTCGTGTTCAGCCGTGACCGAGACGCCCCACGAGAACTTCGCGCTCAGGCGGTGGGTCAGCGTCACTTTTCCGCCCTCGACGACCGAGCTGTAGGCCGGGGTAATCGTTCGCCACAGTTGCGCCTCACCGCCGAGCGTGAGCTGCGGCTCGAAGAAGTAAGGCTGATTGAAGTCCAGCCTGAGGCCGCGGTCGAGAGAGGAGTACCGGCCGTGAATGCCGGCGGACCGCGCGTCGCCAAGGAAGTTGACGTGATGGTACTCGGCGTCGACCCTCGCCTTCTCTTCCGTGCCGTAGCCGACGCCAAAGTTCACCCGCTGGTGGTTGCCCTCGGCGATCGTCACGCGGATCGGCACCTCGTCGGGCTGCTGCTCCTGGTTCTGCGGCTCGATGTTGACGAACTGGAACAGTTCCATCCCGTACAAGCGCCGCTGCGAGTCTTGCACGACGCTGCGGCGGTACAGGTCCCCGGCCTTGAAGGTCAGCTGCCGCTGGATGATGTGCTCGCTGACTGACTTGTTGCCCACAATCTGGACAGGTCCGAAGTGCGCGAGTTTGCCGGGCTCGGCGGTGAACGTAATCGCCGACAGCTTCGGGTCGCCGCCGGGGTTGGACTCGGCGGTTGTCACCTTGGCGTAGGGGAATCCGTGATCCTTCAGCTCATTCACCGCCATCTCGTGAACGGTGACGACGAGCTGCCGGTCGCGTGGAGCGCCGACCTTGAGCGGCGCCTGCGACTGGAGATCGCTCAGATGGCGTGGCGGAATCCCGTCGAAGCCGACGAAGTCGATGCTCGCAACCTTGACCGGCGTCCCTTCATCGATTGTTATGGTGAGATCGACCGCGTCTTGCTTGTCGTTCAGCTTGACGTCGAAGTTGGTGACGCGGGCGTCGGGAAAGCCGCGGTCCGAGTAGAACGCTTGCACCCGCTTGAGGTCGGCGTCGAAGCGCGATTTATCGAAGTACGTCTTGCGGCCCCATGGAATCTTGGAGCTCTCGCGCGTGGCCAGTGCGTCCTTCAGCCGGCGCTGGTCGATGGACTTGACGCCGGCGAATTTGAGGCTGTGCACCCTGACCGCCCCATCGTCCTTGCACGCCGACGCAGCGATGGACACCAGGATCGCTCCAAGGACACGCCGGGTGACACGCATCGCTGACATGACAGAACCATAACGCGTGCCAGCCCGGACCGGGTAACCCGGTGTCCGGCGCTGATCACTCGCGGGAAACGGTGGTCGATCTGACGGACGACACGGCCAGCAGAACGCCGAGCCCGAGGACAACACTTGAAGAGATGAGAGCCCAGATGGTGGGAACCCGCGCCAGGACGCCGGCCTGCCATAGAGTCAAGCCGGCGCCCAAGACGAGGGCGAAGTAGCCGATGAGGTAGAAGTGGATGAACCGCATCCACGTCCCCCCCTTACTGCAAGCGCACCGTCAACGCCGCGCGGCGGTTGAGACGGCGGGTCTCCTCGCGCGCGTTGTCGTATTTCGGCCGTTCCTCACCGTAGCTGATGGTGTTCAGTCGATCGGTCGATACGCCGCGGCTGACGAGGTAGTCGCGCACCGCCGTGGCGCGGCGGTTGCCGAGCGCGAGGTTGTACTCGGCCGTGCCGATGTTGCAGGTGTGCCCCTCGATGGTGAGGCGCAGGCTCTGATCATCGCGCATGGCCGCGATTGCCTCGTCCAGGACCCGCGTCGCCTCCGGACGCAGCGAGTACCGGTCGAAGTCGAAATGCACGTCCTCGAACGTGTAGGTCTTCACAGGCGGCCGGATGACCTGGATGTTGACCCTGTCCGTCGCCGACTTACCGTCGCTTGGACACGTGACTGTTATCGTGACCGGCACCGTGCCTTCTTGACCTGGCGCGGTCCACAGCGTCTGTCGCTCAGCCGGCTGCGCGAGCGTCCCGCTGGGCGCGGTCCAGCGATAGGTGACGGCGCAATTGATCGAGTCCTGCACGGTCGCGGTGACCGTGGAGCTCTTCCCGACTTCCACCGTGCACGGATCGCACGCTGCCTTGACGCTGAGATCGTGTGCGGGCGGCGGCGGCGGTGGAGGTGGCGGCGGCGGCGGAGGGGGCGGGGGCGGCACGTAGACCCGCACGCCAGGGTGATAGCCAACGCGGACCTGCCAGTCGAAGTAGTCGCCGAACGGGTCCTCATGGCCCTCGGAGAACGACAGGTTGCGCGCCTGTGTCGGGACGTTCCAGCTCACGCCCGCGCCGACAAACACACCCCTCTTCGATTGCAGGGTCAATGCGACGGTCGCTCGCGTGAGGTTCTCGGTGTTCGAGACCGTTGGCGCGACGCTGTTGTCGAAGCCGATGAGCGGAGCACCGGTGATCGTGGTGCTGCCGGACGTCGCGATTCCGTTTAATTCGCCTGTGACGCGCAGAAAGTTGCGCGATGGGAACCCGACGCCGCCGCCCCAGCGGAACGCGCTGGTCGGGGTCGTGAAGCCGTCGGGCTGGCCGCGCCACTCGTAACCGGCGTACCCGGACACATCGACGAGCTTCGCGAGCTCCTTGCTGATGATGGCGTCGATGGAGATATCCGCCTTGCCGGTACCGACGCCGACATCTTTCTTGCCGGTCGGCACCTTGACCATCGCACGCAGAGCGATCGCGGCCGGGTTCTGCCGGTACTCCGACCACAAATTGATCTTGGCGCCGAGGTACAGGTCGCCGACGTTGTCACCGGTCCAGTTCGAGGTGACGCGCGGATATCGATCAATGACACCGCCGAATGTGGGATCGCTCGAGAAGAACGGGCTGGTGTCGCGATCGATGCGTGTATCGAAGATGAACGAACCAAAAAGCTCGGCGCGGTCCTTGATGCCGACAGCGAATGTGCCAGCGAAGTCGCCGACGTTGCTGTAGCCCTGGATGTAGTTGGTGCCGCGCCGGTACCCGCTAACCGATACCTTGCCGTTTGGAAGGACTTCGGCGGTCGGCACAAACCACAACCCAGTGTCGCCGAAGAAGGTCGTCGTCGCCGGACGTGTCTCTTCCGCTGCAGTCGACGAGGACTGTGTCTGCGTGTTGCCGGAGCTCTGCCCCGTGGATGTCCCGGAAGAACCGGTCTGAGCGCTCGCGCTCACCGCGACGGCGAGGAATGCCGTCGCCAGTCCCCAACCCACGGCTACGCGTCTTGCCATTGTCGGTCGCCTCCAAAGCGTGTGCGCGCACGGACTCACTCCGTGCGATTTTCGATCGACGTCGTGCCGCCCTCGAGCTCGGCCGTTTCCGGCGCCTGGCCCGCAAGGCGTCCCCGTCCGCCGCGACTCACCTGTCCGCCCTTGCGCCCCGCATTACGCGCCTCATCCGCGGTCCATTCGTGAGCCGTTCCCTTTTCGTGAGCCGCGCGGCCGCCCTTACTGGCGATTTCACGCTGCTTTTCAGGCGACATCGACGCGAACCCTCGACGTTCTTTCCGTTCTCCAGTATGCACGACAAACCCTCCGTCTGGATGACCGATCATCCGATATATGCCTGTTTTTTACGCCGGATGGTGCAGATCGAGCCTCAACTTGCGCGGGTACCCGCCGTCGCGCCACGCCTTCGGCGAGCCCTCGGGAACAGGCGGCGAGCCGTCCTGCCGCGATCGGTCTGCGGCGAAAGATACGACTGCCCGCTCTTTATCCTCAGCCATCCAACCACAACGATTATCAAAGACTGTGCCTAGCCCCATCCCTGGGCGCCTACGACAAGTCTTTGATTTAGAGTGAGTTACGAATGGACTGTCAGAAGTGACATACGCCCGGTGTGCAGCACTTCACTACAGAAGGGCTGGAGCACAGTAGCGAACTACTGCGTGGCTGAGCTCGAGCGGATCGGGCGGTAATAGTCGCAGGAGACACAGTTCCGGACGTCGAACTGGTAGCCAACAACCGGAAACCACATTGGGTGCGCGCAGTACAGGAGTTGACCGTCCTCGATGGTGGTGTGAAACCCGATGTCGGGCGGAATGACGCCGGTGCGCCGGCTGTACCAACACGCGCGGTGGCGGGTTTCGCCGTCCTGCTCCACTGCTACTTTGTCTGCTGGGGAACGTACCCGGGAGGCAGCGCGGCGCCTTCGCCGAAGAAGAAGTCTTCCATGTGCTTGGCGACGAGCTCCTGGGCCTCTTTCTGCCAGGGCATGAGGCGGTACTCGTTGAGGATCATCTTCATCCGATCCTCCCAGAGCTTCCACGCTTGCGCCGAGATGTTGTCGTACACGCGTTGCCCGAGCTCGCCGGGCCACGGCACCGCGTCGAGGCCAGGTAACTCCTTCTGAAATTTCTGACAGAAGACCATCCGGCCGCTCTTGTTTTCGACGCTCGCTTGCGGCGGCGTATGCCCGCAGGTATCAGCCATACAGCGGATTGTAGTGCACCGGCGCGCCCCTGAGCACCGGGAATTCGGCGTCGATGCGGAACCTGAGGCGAGCGTGGGCCTCGCGCAGCGCCCGCTCCACATCGGCCGCAGCCGTGGCCCGCGCGAAGATGAAACCAAGGTAGCTGGCGCCTTCCGGCAGCGGAAGCAACGTCTGATCGGTTTTCGCTGTGACTCGAACGGCGGTGACGCCGGACACCGATTCGGCTTCCTCGACGCCCTCGACGCCGCGAAACGTGCCGCGGCGGGGGATCGGGATCATCATCACCCCCGAAGCGATAGGCTCGCGGCGCCATCCCTCCGGCGACGAGCCGAGGGCATGCCGCATCAACAGCTCCTCGAGTGGCACTGCCCGAGCCTCTGCCATGCCTGGCTGTTCGAAGCCAAGCGCACGTGCGCAAAGGCCGCCAATCGGTCTGGCCGCGACTTCGAGCACGTAGACTTGCGGGACCCCCGTATTCGCGTGGTGGCTGACCCGGCACTCGGCATGGAACGGGCCGTGTGACAGCCCGAGGGCAGTGGCCGCTCGATCGATTGCCGTCACAATTGCACGCCGGTCCGCCTCTGGTGCGGCGGAAGGCGTCAGGTAAATGGTCTCCTCGAAGAACGGGCCATTGAGAGGGTCCGGCTTGTCGAAAATCGTCAGGACGTGCACGGCACCCCGGTGCATCAGCCCTTCGACCGCATATTCGCGGCCTGGGATGAACCCCTCGACCAGAATCGTGTCGTGATCCGTCTCCCGTTCCGCTCGGATGTCCGGCGACGACAGGAGCGCTCGGAGGCGATCGACGCTCGCGACGAACGACGCAGGATCATCCGCGCGCATCACACCGCGGCTTCCCGAGAGCGCGACGGGCTTCACCACGCATGGATACGACAATGGCTGGTGGCTGGCGGCCGCGTCAGCGATGGCGAAAGACCTGAACCACGGGACAGGGAGGCCTGCGTCGCGCAGGCGTTCGCGCGTGCGGACCTTGTGGCGGGCAGCGGCCGCTGCCTCGGGGGCATGCCACGGCAGGCCAAGGATACGAGCGGCGTGCGCGGCAATGACGGTCGGGCGATCGCCGACTACCAGCACGCCGTCAATCGACCGCCTTTGACTGGCCTCCACGATTGCCTGAACCGACCGCGCCTCTTCGTGGAAACGGATGGCGATGGCGTTGTCCTGCCACGGGTTGTCCAACTGGTCGCACCGGTCGGTGGCGAAGACGAGGTCGACATCCAACGCTTTTGCGGCATCACCAAAAGCGCGCGTCTGATATCCAGTCGTTGTTGCGAGGAGGAGGACACGCGTCATAGCTACACCAGAGCCAACTGCTCTGCGTTCGGCTCTGCTCAACAATACCAAGGCTCGTTCAAGTAAGGCACGGTCGAGCGGTCGCGCGCAGGGTGGGTGTCGATCATCGCGAGCCCCGCCCGCTCGTGCGCCAGCTCCGAGACCTCCGCAAAGACCAGGCGCCGGTCCGCTGTCACGCGCGCGCCGGCGATGGCGGAGACGTCCCTGTGCAACAGGTCTACACGCGGGTCGGGGTGCACCCATCGATGGGTCAGCGTCGACGGATCGAACGTGCCGAGGTAACGGCGCATCTCGGGCACGGTCAGAAGCCGGGATCCTTCGGGAACCAGCAGCCGAATTGCCAGCTGGATCGGCGCCACGTGCTCGACAAGGCCCAGCCGGGCCACGGTGTCCAGCAGGTCGCAGTAGCCTTCGATCGTCAGCCAGGGGTGAAACGTGACAAAGGTCGGGACCAGCGGGAGCCCTGCGTCGCGGCACAGCCGGGTGGCGTGCATGAACCCCGAACGCGTGTGTCCTTTCTCGAGGATCGCCAGCACCCGATCGTCGACGGACTCGACGGCGCTCGTCACGAACGCGCAGCCGGTCTCGACCAGCCGCGGCAGCAGCTCCCGATGCGCCAGCAGATGCTCGATCTTGATCGTGACGTCGTAACTGACCGTGGCGTGGCGCCGGTGCATCGCGTCGACGATGCGCATGGCGTGCGCGGGGCCGTTGAAAAAGTCTGGATCGCCAAAGGTCACATGCTCCGCGCCGGATGCCACCTGCGCGTCGATGTCGGCCAGCACCACTTCAGGCTGCACCACGCGGAACTGACCCTCATAAATGGGGACCACCGGGCAGTGTCGGCACAGGTGCTTGCACCCCCGCGTCGCCTCCGTGTAGCCAACGAGCCGCCGGCTCCCGTTCTGCATCTGCAACGTCGCGTACCGCGCGAGCGGCAGCAGTCCCCCGCGGTCGGGAACGAGGAATTTCAGGCGCGGCAGCGGCGACCGCCCATCCGTGCTCGACCCGCTCGACTCTCGCGCGAGGGGGCGCCGATCTCCGGCCGCGCGGGCAAACGCGACGAGATCGGCTTCGAATTCACCGCCGATGACGCGATCGACGCCAAGGGCGCGCAGCCAGGCCTCGTTCAGCGGCGCGTACAGGCCATAGGCGCAGATGCGCGCGGTCGGGTTCGCGTGGCGGACCGTTTGGATGACCGGGGCGGCGAGCCGCGTCGCCGTGTGCATCGGGAGGTGAATGCCAACGACGTGCGCCGACGCCACAATCGCCTCGTCCAGCGGCTCCTTGGCCGTGTCAACGCAGACGACTTCCCAGCCCGCGGACTTCAGCCATGCGGCAGGCGACGCCAGGCCGAATGGCTGGCGGCCCATCTCGTAAGTGCTGATGAGGAGCGCTTTCCGATTCATGATTACGACATCCTGATTGTATGCTGACGCACACAATGGACGATCGGAGCTTCTTCGGCCACCCGCGCGGCCTCGCGACGTTGTTCTTCACAGAGATGTGGGAGCGCTTCAGCTACTACGGCATGCGCGCGTTCCTCATCCTGTACATGACCGCTCCGGCGGCCGCTGGCGGCCTGGGCTTTCGCGACGCAGATGCCGCGTCGATCTATGGGACCTACACCGGCAGCGTGTGGGGAGCGGCAATCGTGGGCGGCCTGGTCGCGGATCGGTTTCTCGGACAATACCGCGCCGTCCTCATCGGCGGCATCGTGATCGCGCTCGGCCATTTCACGCTCGCGTTCAAGGCGTTGCCGTTCTTCTACTCCGGCCTCGCCTTGATCGTGGTCGGGACGGGACTGCTGAAGCCGAATGTGAGCACGATGGTCGGGTCGCTCTACGACGCGGGCGATACACGCCGCGATGCAGGCTTCTCCCTCTTCTATATGGGGATCAACCTCGGCGCGTTCATCGGACCGCTCGTCGCCGGCTGGCTCGCGCAGCGCGTCGACTGGCACGTCGGATTCGCGTCGGCCGGCGTCGGCATGGCCCTCGGGCTGGCCCAGTACACAATCGGCAAGAAGCGGCTGCAACCGGCCCTCGATCGTCTCGCGCGAACCCCTCGCGCTGCGGTGACCCCGGCAGCCGCGCCACCGAAACCCGGTCGGCCGGTTGCAGGCGGTGGCGCGCTCGGCTTCAACGCGGCAGAGTGGAAGCGGATGGGCGCGATCGTCATCTTCTTTCTGGTCGCGATCCTCTTCTGGGGCGCGTACGAGCAGGCGGGCTCGACGCTGAACCTGTTCGCGGATCGCTACACGCGACTGGAGATCCTCGGCTTCTCGTTTCCCTCGTCGTGGTTTCAGTCGGTGCAGCCTGTCTTCGTGATCCTGCTCGCGCCCGTGTTCGCGTGGCTCTGGCTGCGGCTCGGCAGCCGCGAGCCGTCGGTTCCAGCCAAGTTTGCCATCGGGGTGTTCTTCATGGGCATCGCGTTTCTCGTACTGATGCCCGCGGGCGCCATGGCCCAGAGCGGCGGGGGAATGCGGGTCAGCCCGTGGTGGCTGATCGCCGCCTACGGGATCTCCGAGTTGGGCGAGCTGTGCCTCAGTCCAGTTGGCCTGAGCGTGGTGACCAAGCTCGCCCCGGTTCGTATCGTCGGCGTCATGATGGGTGTCTGGTTTCTGTCAAATGCGTTTGGCAACAAGCTGGCGGGATGGGCCGCGGGCTTTTTCAGCACGGTCCCGCTCGAGACGCTCTTCGGTGAGGTCGCAGCTGTCCTGCTCGTCACCGCCATCGCGATGTTCGCCATCGTCAAGCCTGTCCGCCGGCTGATGGGCGGCGTGAAGTGAGACCGCCGCGTTCCGCGCGCCGTGAGCCCAGCGAGCTGACGAAAAACGTGCAGAGGAAAAATGCAATGCCACTCGACGAATACAAACGCAAGCGCGACTTCAAGAAAACGCCCGAGCCCGAAGGGACCGTCGCGTCGTCCAAGGGCCGTGAGCGGTTCTTCTGTGTGCAGAAGCACCTCGCCAGCCACCTGCATTACGATCTGCGTCTCGAGCACAACGGCGTGCTGCTGTCCTGGGCCGTGCCAAAGGGTCCATCTCTCGATCCGAAGACGAAGCGCCTGGCGATGCACGTCGAGGACCATCCGGTCGAGTACGGAGACTTCGAGGGCGTGATCCCTGAAGGCTACGGTGCCGGCATCGTGATGCTGTGGGACCGTGGCACCTGGGCGCCTGAATCTGACGACGTCGATGCCGCGCTGAAGAAAGGGGATCTCAAGTTCACGCTGACCGGCTACAAGCTGAAGGGATCGTGGGTGCTGGTACGGACGAGCGGACGCTACGCAGGCGCCCGTGGCGGAGATCCCCGCCGGACCTGGCTCCTGATCAAGCATCGGGACGACTGGTCCGGCGACGTCGACATCACGGAGTTCGCGCCGCGCAGCGTGAAGACGGACGGCGATTTCGAGGACATCCTCGGCGAGGAGGCGCCGGCGGTCTGGCGCTCGAACCGACCGGCCCAGGGCGGCGACGCCGGAGCGATGTTCGCGCGGATCATCGAGCGCGCAGCGTCGCGCCAGGCCGGACTCGAAGCCGGACTCAAAGCCGGGAAGGCGCCCAAGCCGAAACGGGCGTCCAGGACCAAGTAGCCCTGTCCCCGACGCTCAATCGGAAAGCAGCCGCCTCGAGAGCACGCTCCAGACGGCGTAGGCGAGCCGGAGACGATCGTGGCGCGCGATGTCGCCCGACCAGAACGGGCCGCCGATGACCTCGCAGTGCGCCGGCAACTCGCCAGCTGCGAGCGGCTCCTTGTGCTCGACGGCATACCGCGCGAGCACCTCCGCCGATGGCCACTTGGTGTTCAGGAACACAACGTCGACCCTTCTTCGCGTCGCCTCTTCGATCCGTGCTACCGCATCCGCCGCGCTGAAGCCGAGCATGCCCCGGCCTTCGGTGAGCAGGTTGGCGATGAGGATGATCGGCCCCTTGACGTTTTCGAGTGCCTCCGCAACGCCGCGTACGAGGAAGATCGGCATCAGGCTCGTGTAGAAGCTGCCCGGTCCGATGATGGCGGCGTCGAAGCTGGCAATGGCGTTGGCGACCGCGGGATGGATGTGGACCGGTGGCTCGAGCCAGATTCGCTGGACGAATCGACCCGACGACTGCCCCGCATCAACCTCCACTTCGCCGCGCGTCGCCGAGCCATCGCCGTACTCGGCACATACCGACGCAGACTGGACGCTGACCGGCCACACGCGCCCGCGGCAGCCAAGCAGGGCGCTCAGACCGTCGACCGCGTCGAGAAAGTCGCCGCTGTAGCGCTGCATCATGGACAGCAGCAGGTTGCCGCCGGTGTGGCCTCCCAGCCGCGCGTGCTCGAGCGTCGGCAGGCGGGCCAGCAGCACCTTGCGCGCTTCGCGGGCGTTGCGCGACAGCGCCAGCGCGCACTTGAGAATATCTCCCGGCGGGAGGACGCCGAGCTCGTCACGCAGCTGCCCCGAGCTCCCTCCGCTGTCGAACATCGTCACGACCGCGTTCACCCGCAGCCACGGGTTGTTCTTGAGCCCCCCGAGCAGGCTGGGCAGCCCGGTGCCGCCGCCAAAGCACCCCACGTTCAGCGTCCGCAGGTTCATTGCGCGAGACATTGTAGCAACCAGCAACCAGTAACCAGTAATCAGCAATCCGCCTCCGCTCGTTCAACCGACATTGCGAGCTGCGGCGGACCCGCCGAAGCGTGAACCGCGAAGGCGGGCGGTACAATGTTGTTATGTCCATCCCCGAGGCGGTTCGCGATCTGGAACGAGATCTGCGTGGGGTGTTCGGCACGCGATTGCAGTCGCTCGTGGAGTACGGCGTACCGGGACACGCACATGGTGCGCCACGAACGATGGCGCTTGTGGCGTCGCTGACCGAGCAGGACCTTCGCGGTTGCGCTGCCCGCGTGGCGGCGTGGCATGCTGCGGGCCTCGCGACGCCGCTCATATTCCCGATCGAGGAATTTGAGCGGTCACTCGACGCATTTCCCCTGGAATTCGCCGCCATACAGGCCGATCACACGCTCGTCAGCGGAGCGGAGCCGTTCGCCCACCGGACCGTGGAGGCGAGCGACCTCCGGCGCGCGTGCGAGGTGCAGGCGCGCAGCCACCTGCTGCACCTGCGTGAAGGCTTCCTCGAGGCAGCCGGCAATGCCAACGCCCTGGCGATCCTCGTCGTGGAGTCAGCGGCCCCGCTCGGCGCGCTGTTGACGAGCGTCGCGCGCCTCGAGGGGCGCAGCCCGGGCGATGCCCCTGCGGCAGGGCGCCACGTGGAACACGTGCTCGGCGTGACCGGCGGCAGCGTCTCCGACGTGGCCGCGCTCGCCCGCGTGCATGAGATCTCCGCCGCCGATGCAGAGCGCCTGTTCCCGCCGTATCTCGCGGCGCTTGAGCGATTGGTCGAGTACGTCGACGGCTGGGGCAGTCAGTAATGGCCCGCCTTCGCGTTCCGCGCTTCGGCGGGCGCGCCCTCCTGGCGTTGTGCCTCTGTGCAGCGCCGGGCCTCAATGGAGCCATCGACGCCAGACAGGCGCCGGCGCCGGTCGGCCAGACTCCGCGGGATCTCCCGCTGCTCACCCAGCCCGTCAACGACTTCGCACACGTGATCGACCGCGACAGCGCAACCGCGATGGACCGCATGATCCGCGCGCTCCAGGCGGCCTCGGGCGACGTGGTCGTGGTCGCGACGGTCCCAACCCTCGAGCCCTACGCGGACATCCGCGAGTACGCGGTCAAGCTGTTCGAGAACCACGGCCGCGGCATCGGCGCCAAGGGCAAGGACAACGGCGCCCTGATCGTGCTCGCGCTCAAAGAGCGCACGGTCCGTATCGAGGTGGGATATGACCTCGAGCAGTGGATCACGGACGGCTACGCGGGCGAGACGAGCCGCGAGTTCATGTTGCCGTTGTTCCGCCAGGGACAGTACGGAGCGGGACTGCTGGCGGGCACCCAGCGCGTCATCGGACGGATCGCCCAGGCGCGTGGCGTTTCGCTCGAAGGCGTCCAGGTCCCGCAGGCGCAGGCACGGCGCGCGCCCGAATCGGGTCTCCCTATCTGGGTGATCATCGCCATCGTCGTGGTCTTCTGGTTGCTCAGCCGCGCCGGTGGCGGCGGGCCTCGGTCACGCTACTGGGGCGGCGGACCGTGGAGCGGGTGGTCGAGCGGCGTCGGACCCTTCGGCGGCGGCTCGAGCTCGAGCGGCGGCGGATTCGGCGGCGGGTTCGGGGGCTTCAGCGGCGGCAGCAGCGGTGGCGGCGGCGGCGGCGCGAGCTGGTAACGGTCGACCGAGAGGTAAACTATGCGCATGAGACGAAGAACCGCGCTTCTGGCCGCGCTCGCGCTGACGGCGCTGCCGCTGACCGGCTGCTCCTACAACACGTTCGTCGCGCAGGAGGAGGCGATCAAGACGCAGTGGGCGCAGGTTGAAAACCAGCTGCAGCGCCGGAACGACCTGATCCCGAACCTGGTCGAGACGGTCAAGGGATACGCGCAGCACGAGGAGGGCGTCTTCAAGGAGATCGCCGACGCGCGGGCGAGGCTGCTCGGCGCCAAGTCACCGGAAGAAACGATCGCCGCGGCCAACCAGCAGACATCGGCGCTCGGGCGCCTGCTTGCGGTGTCCGAGAATTACCCGCAGCTCAAGGCCAACGAGCAGTTCAACCGTCTCATGGACGAGCTGTCGGGGACGGAGAACCGCATCGCGGTCGAGCGTATGCGCTACAACGAGGCCGTGCAGCGATACAACACGGCCCGTCGCCAGTTTCCAGGGAACCTCACCGCGAAGCTGTTCAGCTTCAAGGAATATCCGCTCTTTCAGGCACCTGCCGAAG
>DASZFS010000074.1:0-31526 GCA_035939575.1 Vicinamibacterales bacterium
GCACGACGTCCTCGCCAACCTTCAGGTCCACAATCCCGTCTAAGGTGGCAAGCGTTCTGAGACGCTCGCGGTGCTGTGTGCGCGACGCCTGGTCAACGGCCGCCTTGTACTTGAAGCAGACGAGGTGAAGAAGCATTCCCATATCTTATTCGACAGCTTATTCGACAGCTTACTCGACAGCTTATTCGACGTATCGCTTCAACGCCTCGAGCGTGCGCTCCATCGACTCGCGCGCCACGCGGGTGATGATGTGGGCGACAAACGGCTTGACGATCGCCGGCACGTCGCGGCTCAGCGTCAATGCCTCGACACCGACCACCACGCCGTCCTGCAGCTGGTCGTAGCGCCAGTAGGAACGCAGGCGCCAGACGAACCCGTGGTCACCTCCGCCGACTTCGTCGATGCGCGTGGCCACGCTGCGCGCGGTCGCGAGAACGGGCGACCAGCGATGGAACGTCATGCAATGCTCCGTGTCGTAGGTCACCGTGACGATCGCGTGGCGCACGAGGCGCATGGAGATCTGGAGGGAGTCTGCGGTCCGTCCGACCACGCGAGCAGACACGACGTCGTCCTGCGGCGGCGGCGTGCCTGGAAACTGCAGGCGATCCAGGAGCTGGTCGACCGCCACGCCGCGAATGAAGACCGTCCCGCGCCAGTGGCTGATCGTCCCGGCGCCGATGTCGATCGTGTCGCCCGTGGCTGTGATGCCGCCGGGGCGAGGGGGAACCGGCGATGTCCGCGCGCGCTCCAGCTCGGCCTCTGTCTGCGCGACATATTTTTCCCAGGCGGCCACCGTCATCGCGCTCGGTGCGTGGGAAGCGGCCGATGCGAGGAAGACGGCGCCCAGGATTACGAACCGGCCGACCACAGCGCGTCTCCCGCCGCAACTCGATCGTCCTGACGGGCGCTCTCACGGCGCGGCCGGAGGATCGGCAGCGGCTCCGTTGCGTAGAGCCGAGCACCGTTCCGCACGGCCGACACGAGGAACGTCACGGCCAGGCCGGCGCAGGCGAGGGCGCCGCCCGCATCGAACAGCAGCAGGCGATGCCCTGCGATCTCGACCCAGGGCGTGATCGCTACCTTCGCCGCGCCGATCGCGAGCACGATCCGCAGCTCGGTCGGCCCGACGCCCGCGAACGAGACGCGGAACACGCCCAGGGAATACGTGCTCAAGAAGCTCTCGGCGGCAACCATGAAATACGCCGCGAGGAGCGCGAGCGCCAGGCCCGGCGTCATGATGCCAGACGCCGCCATGCCGCCGACCACCGCCGCGGATCCGATCAGGTCGACGACGTGGTCCACGTAGTAGCCGTACCGGGGCCGCTGCTGGTTCCGGACCCGCGCCACGGTACCGTCGAGGCTGTCACCACACCAGTTGACGACAAGGAACGCGACGACCGCGAGGGCAAACACGGGAGACCTTGCGATAAGCGCGAACGCGACGCCCGCGCCCAGCATCGCCACCAGCGCCGCAGCGGTCAGATGGTCACTGCTGATGAACGATGGGAGGCGCGCGGCCATCCAGACGAGCAAACGCTTCTCGGCATTCGCCAGCAGGCTGCGGTGTTCCCTGACGTGAGTCATAGACCTCCATTCGCACTCCGGGGGCCTCTGCCCCCCGGTCACGCTTCGCGGGGGCGCTAACGCCCCGCTCCACCAGTGAATGCGCGGACGCGGACGGGATCGGCTCAGGCTCCGCCCTGGCGGCGGGCGTCGAGATCGTGCCATCGAACGTAGGCGTCCGCCACCTCTGCGGCGAGCTCGTCCGCCCGCGCCAGGGCGGCACGAATGCTGTCGGCAGGCTCTTTGTAGAACGCCGGCGATGCGATGCGGTCGTTCAGCGCGCGGTGTTCGGACTCGAGCGCGTCGATCCTGGCTGGCAGCGCATCGAGCTCGCGTTGTTCGTTGTACGAGAGCTTTCTGGCTCGCTGCGGCTCGGATGAGGCCTTTGCGCTCCGTCCGCCTGCGTCTCCGGAACGCCGTCCCTCCGCACCGTCGTCGCGTGCGGCTCTGGCCGGCCGGCCCGGCGCGCGCTGGCGCAGCCAGTCCTGGTAGCCGCCGACGTACTCCTGCACTTTGCCGTCCCCTTCGAACGCGAAGGTGCTCGTGACGACGTTGTCGAGGAACGCGCGATCGTGGCTGACGATGAGGAGCGTGCCGGGCCATTCGACGAGCTCGGACTCGAGCAGCTCGAGCGTCTCGAGATCCAGGTCGTTGGTCGGCTCGTCGAGCACCAGGACGTTCGCCGGCCGCGTGAACAGCCGCGCGAGCAGCAGACGATTGCGCTCCCCGCCCGACAACGACTTGACGGGCGATCGCGCGCGCTCCTTGGAGAAGAGAAAGTCGCTGAGATAGGCGTTCACGTGCCGCGTGCGACCGTTGGCGGTGACCGTGTCGTTGCCTTCGCCGATCGTGTCGAAGACCGTCCGCTCGGGATCCAGCTGCTCGCGCTGCTGGTCGTAGTAGGCAATCTCGACGTTCGCGCCCCGCCGCACCTCGCCCTCATCCGGGGGCAGCTCGCCGAGCAACAGCCTGAGCAACGTTGTCTTGCCCGCGCCGTTCGGGCCGATGAGCCCGATTCGGTCGCCGCGCATCACGCGCGCGGTGAAGGATCTGATAACAGGGTTCGTGGGGTTCGCGAAGGCTTTTGAGACCGAGGTCGCTTCGAACACCATCTTTCCGGAGCTGTCGGCTTGTTCCGCGGCGAGGCGCACGCTGCCCATCTGCTCGCGCCTTGCGGCGCGCTCCGAGCGCATCGCCATCAGGGCGCGCACGCGGCCTTCGTTCCGCGTCCGGCGGGCCTTGATCCCCTGGCGCAGCCAGGCCTCTTCCCCGGCCAGCTTCTTGTCGAGGCGCTCGCGCGCGAGCGCTTCGTTCGCCAGCGCCTCCTCTTTGCGGCGCAAATAGGTTGCGTAGTCGCCGGGCCACGACGTCAGCTGGCCCCGGTCGATCTCCACGATCCTCGTGGCCAGGCGCTGCAGAAATGCCCGGTCGTGGGTCACGAACATCGCGGCGCCGCTGTAGTCGGCGAGGAAGGACTCCAGCCATCCAATCGCCTCGATGTCGAGATGATTGGTCGGCTCGTCGAGCAACAGCAGGTCCGGCTGCCCCACGAGCGCGCGCGCCAGCAGCACGCGCCGACGCCACCCGCCGGACAGGGTGTCGACGACGGCGTCGGCCGGAAGCTGGAGGCGCGAGAGCACGAGATCCACGTGGTGCTCGCGGAGCCAGGCCTCGTCCTCGTTCAGGCGATGCGTGTGTCCCTCGGCGACGACGTCGAAGACCGTTCGCGTCGACGACAGCGGCACGTCCTGTTCGAGCCGCGCGATGCTCAGCGCCGGCTGGCGCCAGACACGCCCCGCGTCAGGCGCGGTCTCACCGCCAACAATCTTCAACAGCGTCGACTTGCCCGCCCCGTTCCTCCCGATGACCGCAATGCGCTCCCTCGCGTCGATCTGCAGGATGGCCTCGTCCAACAGCGGCAGATGACCGTACGCGATGGAGATGTGGTCCAGGGACACCAGGGGCATCCCTCCAACGTACCACGGGAGACTGGCCTATCGCGTCGGTGCCTTCGCATTCCTCGGGTCGTCCGCCGGGTTCACGTACTTGAATTCGACGGGACCGATTCCATACAGCACCACGGTCGTCTCCGCGGCAGCGGTGTATGCAAAGTGATTCATGTTCGCCGGCATCAGCGCGTAGCCTCCGACCGGCAGCGTCTTGTTCGTCGTCCCCTTGGAGAGTTTCTCGCCCATGCCGAAGGTCAAGGCACCGGAGACGATGACGACGTTCTCGTCGGTCGGGTGCGAATGCGCAGGGATCGCGTAGTTCGCCGGGAATTTCAGACGCACGGCGTAGGGCACGGCCTTGCCCGGGTCGCCGGACAGCACCGCGATCTGCGCGCCGGCTGGCAGCAGCGGTGGCGCCGGGCCCCACTGCGCCTCTTTGAGCGACGAGATGACGTGGCTGTCCTTCTGTGCGGAAGGGGCGACGGTCGCGGCCGCAAGCGCCAGCACGAGTGTGAGTGTTCTCATCAAATCCTCCTGGCGTGGACTGTAGCGGGGCGGAGGTCGCGCGCGCGTCCCACGGGCGGGTCATTTTGCAAGATGGCCCGTTCGGGCCACGTACAGCCGATGAGATCCCTTACAACAGCCCGCGCCGCGCGGCCTGGGCGACCGCCGCAGCGCGGGACGACACACTCAGCTTGGTAAAGATGTTGGCAACGTGACGATGGATGGTGTGCTCGCTCACGAACAGGCGATCGGCGATGACTTGATTGTTCAGGCCGCTGGCCACGAGCTTGAGGACTTCAAGCTCCCGCGCGGTGAGACCCGCCGTCTTCGCCAATTTCACCGGCGTCGCTTCTTGCGGCATCGCGGCGAGCGACGCCAGGAGCGTGCGCGCGCGCGCGATTTCCAGCTCGGCATGCAGCTCAGCGAGCAGATCGACAGCCCGCTCCGCCTCTTCGTGCGCCGCGCCTGTGCGACCGAGCAGGGCGAGGGCGCGCGCCAGCTCGATCCGCGCGCGCGCGACCTCGTAAGGGGCGCCGCTCTGCAGAAACAGATCGACCGCATCCTCGAGATGTCGCCTCGCCTCGTCCGCTTGTCCCTCGGCGAGCGCGACGTACCCCGCGCCAAGGCTGGCGGCCGCACGGAAGGACGGAGTCGCCACGAGCGTGGCAATGGCGTTCAACTCCGCCAGAGCGGTCCTCGCGCTCGGCACCTCACCCGATCCCGCCAGTGCCCGCACGAGCAGATCGAGCGCGACGACGCGATCGGTGCGATTGTGTGTGGGGACGCGGCGCAGGTAGCGCTCTGCAGCCTCCGCTGCGGCGCGGAGGTCGCCACGATCAAGTGCCAGCTCGGCGCGTCCGAGCGCCGCGAGCGGATGATGCTCGGCCTGGCCGAACAGGGTCGCCGCTTCGACCAGCCGCCCCTGCCGGCGGCGCAGTTCGGCGAGCCGGACGACGCCGTCCGCCGTCATCCCGGGACGCGACGCGGCGAGCTCGTCGGCCGCCGCCGTGAGCTCCCGCTCCGCCTCGAGCCAGGTACCGCGCCACATGCAAATCGAGGCGTATTGCGTGCGGCAGACGGCGAACAGTGGCCTCAGCCCCCACTTCTGGCAGAAGGCTTTCAGGCGTGTGCACCACTGCGCGGCGCGGTCGTAGTCGCGCACCCGGTCGCACGCGGCAATCATGTAGCAGGACGCGAGGCCGATCGCGAGGGGGTCAGTCAATTCACCAGCCACGACCGCCGCGTTGACCTCGTCCAGGAGCCGCATCCCTTCCGCGACGGCGCCCGACGCCACCAGCGCGAGCCCCTGCAGCGAGCGTCCGAGCATCTCGTAGTCAATGACGCCAGTCGCGCGCGCGACCCGAATCGCCTCGGTCGCGTGTCGGTGCGCTCGGTCAGGGTCGCCGTCCTCAGCCAGCGCGAGCTGGCTCTCGCGTGATTCGAGCCACGCGAGCTCTGGCGACTCCGGCAACCCGTCCAGCAATCGGCGGGCGCGTTGGAGCCACCCGCGGCCAACGGCGGTCTCGCCCCGAAAGGCCCAGCAGTCCCACGCGATCCAGACGGCGACGCGCGCCGCTGAGCGGCGGTCGTCCCCGTCCAGATACAGCTTGTAGGCCCGCTCCCGCGAGTCGAAGACCAGGTCGGCTTCGTCGAGCCACCAGCCCGCCAGCCCAAGCCCCTCGAGGGTCCTGGCATTCTCGTCCGAGGCAAGCGCCGCCTCGAACGCTTTTCGCGCTTCTGTCCATGCGCCGCGGGCAAGCGCTTCATGTCCGGTCACGCCGCGAACATGATGACAGAAGCCGCGACCCCTTCGCTCGGCCGGAGCCATAATGTCGAGATGAAGCGCGTCGCGCTCGCAACGGCCCTGCTCGCGGCAGCCCTACTCGGATCGGACTCGCTCTCCGCCCAACCCCGGCTGACGCTCGACTATCCCGCCATCGCGCGGACGATCGTGCGTCAACTCGCGCTGAAGCCAGGCGAGCGCGTGATGTCGATCGCGCAACCGGGCCTCTTCGCCGACCTCATCCCCCACATCCGCTACGAGGTCATGCGCGCCGGCGGCATCGACCTCGGCGTTGTCGAGGTCCTCCGCGAGCCGGTGCCTGAGTCGTTCGACGCGGCCATCCTCGCCAGGGGCAATCGCGATGCGCGCACGCACTACAAGGCGATGTTTCGCGACGTGGACGCGGCCGTGATGATGCCGGGCGCGACGACCGCGCATCCCGCCTACCTGGCGATGCAGGATTGGTTGAAGGACGATCTCACCGCGCGACGGGGGCGGCGGACCATCCACTTCCACTGGGTCGAGAACGGCAGCGCGTACGAGATGCCCGGGCAGCCGCTGCCGCCGCGGTTCGCCATCGACGCGCTCTATCAGCGCGCGCTGCTGCAGACCGATTACGCCGCGCTTGCGGAGCGGCAGAAGGCGTTCGCGGCCGCGCTGCGCAGCGGTGAGGTCCATCTCACTTCGCCCGGCGGGACCGACCTGCGGTTTCGCGTCGGCGATCGGCCGATCAACCTGCAGGATGGCGATGCGTCACAGGCGCGCGCGGCGCGCGCCCAGGTACTGATCGACAAAGAGATCGAATTGCCGGCCGGCGTCGTTCGGGTGGCTCCGATCGAAGAGAGCGTGAACGGAACCGTTGCGTTTCCGGCATCGCAGTGGGACGGATTGCCTGTCGAGGGGTTGAAGCTGCGCTTCACGCGAGGACGGGTCGTGGAAACCATCGCGGCCAGCGGCAAGGGGGCCGTCGAGTCCGAGATGTCGAAGGCCGGGCAGGCGGGCACCGCGTTCCGCGAGTTTGCGCTCGGCTTGAATCCACTGCTGGCCGTCCCGGAGCGTGGCCCGTGGATTCCCTACTACGGGTACGGATCGGCGGTCGTGCGCCTGTCTCTTGGCGACAACACGGAGCTCGGCGGCAGTGTCGGCGGCGGCTACGTCCGATGGAACTTCTTCACGGATGTGAAGGTGACGATCGCCGACCGGGACTGGAGCCGCACGCCGTAGGGCGCACGAGCGGTCAAGGGCGAGGTCTGACCGATCGCGGTTAACATGTCGGAATGGCTGACGACACCGGACTGAAATCCGCTTACGAGCTCGCGATGGAACGCCTGAAGCGGCGTGACGCTGAGGCGGGGATCGAGAGCCGCCACGTCACCGACGCGCAGAAGGCCGCCATCGCCGAGGCGCGAAGCTTTTATGAAGCCAAGCTGGCGGAGGCCCAGGTCCTTCACGAGTCGAGCATGCGGCAACTCGTGGACCCCGCAGCCCGCGACACGCTCGAACAGGGATATCGTCGGGAGCGCGAGCGGCTGACCACCGAGCGGGATCGGAAAGTCGAGCAGATCCGAAGCTCTTTATAATCCCCCCATGAGCACCATCGCCCTGACCGTCAACGGCCGAGCTCATTCCGTCGACGTCGATCCGGCGACACCTCTCTTATATGTCCTGAGCGACGACCTCGCGCTGCGCGGCCCGAAGTTCGGCTGCGGCCTCGGCCAATGCGGCGCCTGCACGGTCATCGTGCGCGGCCGCGCGATCCGATCGTGCGTGACGCCGGTCTCCACTATGGGCGGTGCCGAGATCACCACGCTCGAGGGCCTCGGCACGCCCGAGAAGCCTCATCCCATTCAGCGGGCGTTCATCGAGGAGCAGGCCGCACAGTGCGGCTTCTGCCTGAACGGGGTCATCCTCACGGCGAAAGCGTTCCTCGATCAGAACCCGCGGGCCGCCGATACCGAGATTGAGCAGGCGCTCTCGGGCGTCCTCTGCCGCTGTTTTACCCACACTCGGATGCTGAAAGCGATAAAGCGCTACGCCGCGGAGAAGGCGATATGACGCGGGACGCCATCGATGCGCTCGCGCGCGCGGGCTTCTCGCGGCGCGACTTCCTGCGTGCTTCCGGCGCGCTGATCGTGAGCTACAGCGCGGCGCCGCTCGACAAGCCTTTCGTCGAGGCTTTCGGCGTCGCCCAGGGTCCGTTCGACACGCGCGCGTCTCACATCGATCCAGCGCAGCTCGACTCGTGGATCGCCATTGCGGCCGACGGGGGCGTCACTGCCTACAGCGGGAAGTGCGAGCTCGGGCAAGGCATCCTGACGGCACAGATTCAGTTGGTTGCCGAAGAGCTATCGGTCCCGATGAACCGCGTGCACCTCGTCCAATGCGACACCGCGGTCTGCCCGGATCAAGGCACCACGTCGGGCAGCCAGTCAACGCCGACGAACTTCAACGAACACAACCTCGCCCAGGCCGGCGCAACCGCCCGGCAGACACTGCTGCGTCTCGCGTCGGCGCGATTCGGCGTGCCGGTCGAGCAACTGGCCGCAGCGGACGGCACCATCAGCGTGACTGCTGATCGCACCAGGCGTGTGACGTATGGCGAGCTGGTCGCAGGGCGCAAGCTCAACGTCACCATGGATCCCACCGCGAAGCGGAAACCCGCGAGCGAGTGGAAAGTGCTTGGCACGCCTGCGGCCCGCGTCGACATGGCCGCGATGGCGACCGGGCAGTTCGAATTCGTGCACAACGTGCGGGTCCCGGGCATGCTGCACGGCGCAGTCGTTCGGCCGCCGACCGTTGGCGCGACGCTGGAGAGTGTTGACGAGAGCTCAGTTACCCGCATGCCCGGCGTCGTCAAGGTGGTGGTCCGCAAGAACTTCGTCGGCGTGGTCGCCGAGAAGCCGTGGCAAGCGATGCAGGCGGCGGGCAAATTGACAGCTGCCTGGAAGCCCGGCGCGAGCCTGCCGGGCCAGCACGAGTTCTACGACTACATGCGGCGGCAGCCGTCACGCGACGCCTACGTCGTGAAATCGGCAGACGTCGACGCCGTTCTCGCGAGAGCGGGAACGGTCATCCGCGCAACCTATCTGCATCCGTATCAGATGCACGGCTCGATGGGCACGTCGTGCGCCGTCGCCGACGTGCAGGGCGATAAGGCGACGATCTGGTCGCCGACGCAGTCCGCGTATCCGACGCGCAGCGGCGTCGCCATGCTGTTGGGCATCCCGGCCGATAACGTCCGCGTCGTGTTCACCCGGGGGGCGGGATGCTACGGCATCAACGGCGCAGACACTGTGTCCTACGACGCGGCACTCCTGTCGCAAGCCGTTCGGAGACCCGTTCGCGTACAGCTGTCGCGCAAGGACGAGATGGCGTGGGAGAACTACGGCTTTGCGTACGTGATTGACCAGCGCGTGGGTCTCGACGGTGCTGCTGGCGCCGCCGGCGACGGCACCGGTAGCGTGCCGGGCATCATCGCCTGGGATTGCGAGGCATGGTTCCCATCGCGTGGCGGGCGGCCCGGCTACGACAGACCCGGCAACGTCGTCACCGGGATGCTGGCCGGCTTCGAGCCCGTCGGTTTCAGCCCGCGCGGCGCTCAAGAGCCGGCGGGCGGATTCCGCAACGGCAGCAACGCCGCGCCGTCCTACGTTGCGGGTCGTGTCGGCGGAAAGGCCGGAGGCGCCGGCATCGTGGCGAGCGAGCGCATGCTCGCACACACCGTTGACTCGCCGTTCTTCACGGGCCCCCTGCGGTCGCCGTCCCGCCTGCAGAACACGTTCGCGCACGAGTGTTTTTTCGACGAGGTCGCCGCGCACGTGAAAGCGGACCCCGTTGCCTATCGTCTGCGCCACCTGCGCGACGCGCGGCTCAAGGACGTCGTGACGGCCGCCGCAAGGGCCGCGCATTGGGATCCTCGGCCGTCACCAATGTCGATCATCCCCGGGGGCATCCCCGGGGGCATCCCCACGGCCATCCGGGGCGCGCCCAGGACCGGCATCGCACATGGCCGCGGCATCGCGTGCGTGGTCTACGAGGGTGACAACGGATACGTGGCGATGGTCGCGGAAGTCGACGTGGACCAGGACACCGGCAAAGTGGCGGCACGGCGCTTTGTCGTGGCACAGGACTGCGGGCCGATCTCGAATCCCGACGGGATGCGCAACCAGATCGAGGGCGGTGCGCTGCAGGGCCTCAGCCGTGCGCTCGGGGAGGAAGTGACCTGGGACGCTGGAAAGGTGACGTCGATCGACTGGCGGACGTATCACAGCCTGCCGCTGGGGTTTGCGACGCCGGTGATCGAGAGCGTTTTGATCGACCGCCGGGACGTTGAGGCCTCCGGCGCTGGCGAGACGGCCATCACCGTCGTTGCGGCTGCCGTCGGCAACGCCATCTTCGACGCCACCGGCGTGCGCTTGCGGGAGGTGCCGTTCACGCCGGAGCGGGTCAAAGCCGCGCTTGAACGGTGACGCGCATGCGGCTCGTGCTCGGAGCGCTCACCGTCTTCGCGGCGATCTGTGCGTCAGTACTGACCGGGCTCGCGCAATACGGCGGGCCACGCGGTCCTTTTCACGAGTACCCCAACATCCCGTACGACGGCCGGTTCACATTCGTCCGGGTGAAGTACACGACCGCTCCAGGCGGCTACTGGTACGGCGGATGGCCGGCGTGGGCGCACGGGTATCCGCTGGCCGAGCGGAACCTGATGAGCATCATGAACGAGGTGAGCGCTCTCGGTCCCCATGTCGAGGACATCAACGCCATCACGCTGGACGACCCCCGGCTGTTCAAGTATCCGATTGCGTACATCATCGAGGTCGATTGGTGGGCGATGACTGACCGGGAGGCGACGGCGTTACGCGCTTATATCCAGAAGGGCGGGTTCGTGATCGTTGATGACTTCAAGCCGCGGCGGTTCCGCGGCGGCTCCGACGGGGACTTCGGCAGCGGATGGGAGGTGTTCGCGTCGGGCATGCAGCGCGTCCTCCCGGACGCGCGGTTCGTCGACCTGACCGCGGCGCATCCCATCTTCCATTCATTCTTCGAGGTCAACGACCTCGAGATCATCCCCCAGGCCTACATCGCCGGGCGGCCGATCTTTCGCGGGTTATTCGAGGACAACGACCCGGCCAAGCGGCTGCAGATGATCGTGAACTACAACACGGACGTGTCGCAGTTCTGGGAGTGGTCGGGCACAGGCCTGCGGCCGATCGCCGACACGAACGAAGCGTACAAGCTCGGCGTCAACTACATCATCTACGGCATGACGCACTGAAACGTCAGGGCTTCAACCCATCTGAACAATCTGAAGTGGGCTGAAGACTCATGGTCGCGTGCAGTTGCCTCGCCTCAAGATCAAGATTGTCAAGGGTCGTAAAAGGTCGTCAGCAATCGAAGGCGCAGGCAACTGCACGCGGCGATGAGTCTTCAGGCCTGTTCTCTACGCGTGTTTCAGCGCGCTGGCCATGTTCGTCAACGCCAGCTCGAGCGTCTTTCTCGACGTGCCGATGTTCATGCGCATCCGGCCAGCGCCTCCGTTGCCATACGTGTGCCCGGCGTTCATGTGGACCTTGGCATGTTCCACGAGATACCGCTCGACGATCGTCTCGGGCGTCACCGGCGCGTCCGATGGACGCTGCTTCCGG
The DNA here is from genome assembly GCA_035939575.1 of Vicinamibacterales bacterium. Classification (GTDB taxonomy): domain Bacteria; phylum Acidobacteriota; class Vicinamibacteria; order Vicinamibacterales; family CAVVIG01; genus DATKHR01. Next base: position 11,445 of record DASZFS010000074.1, read on the forward strand.
GTGGCCTCGGCGGCCAGGGTCTTCGCGCCGATCTTCTCGGCGAGCGGGCTGACATCGAGCCACGCGAGGTAGGTCCCCTGCGCCTTCACGTACCGGACGAGGGGAATGTTCGCGCTGACGAACGACGCGACGAAATCATGGTTGGCGTCGATGTAGGGCAGCAGTTGATCCAGCCATTCCGCGCCTTCGTTGTAGGCGGCGCGGTTGGCGACCATGCCCAGCGTCGTGAGGTCCTCCCGGTGACCGACGGCCTTGATCCGCGCGATGTACTCCGGGTTAGGTGAAAACATGTAACCGCACTTCATGGCCGCCAGGTTGAACGACTTGCTGGCGGACTTGAACGTGACGCTGTTCATCACGATCTTCTCGTCCTGAAGGCTCGCGTACGGCGTGTAGCGGTGGTCCTTCATGACGAAATCGCAGTGGATCTCGTCCGCCAGGACCACGACGCGGCGGCGCGTGCAGATCTCGCCGAGCGTCGTCAGATCCTGACGCGACCAGACGTTGCCGGTCGGATTGTGCGGATTGCAGAGAATCAGGGTGTTGGTGTCATGCGCAATGCGGCGCTCGAGATCCTCGAAGTCCATCGAGTAGTGCCCGTCGACGAGCTTGAGCGGGCTCTCCTCCGCCTTGCACCCCACGTTCGTGATATCGGAGTAGAAGGCGTTGTAGACCGGGGACTGCACGATGACCTTGGATCCGGGAGGCGAAAACGCCCGCAGCGCGCTCAGGATGGCCGGATGCACGCTCGGAGAGTGCAGGATCCACTCGGGTTTGATTTCCAGACCGTACCGCCGGTGGTTCCAGTTGACGATGGACTCGACGTGTGACGCGGGCGTGGTCAGGTATCCCCAGTTCTCATGCTGAAGGCGCGCGACGAGCGCCTGGGTAATGCAGGGGGCAGCCTTGAAATCCATGTCGGCGATGCCCATGCCGACGGCGATCTTGTCTTTGCCGTAGAGGGCGATCTGCCGATCCCACTTCGTGCAATCGGTCCCGATGCGGCTGTACGGGGTGTCGAAATCGAACGTCCCGGCCGCAAGGGTCCCGGCCGCAGCCGACGCTGCTGACACTGCCGACACCGCTGACACCACTGACAGGGAGGTGCCGCTTCCGACGGCACCCGCAACGGCGGTCATGCCGGCGCTCTTGAGAAACGTCCTGCGATTCAGCCCATTCTGTTGTGCCATGGCCTGCTCCCACGTTGCCGCGTTAGCGCCGAGCTCAGAACGCGGTGATACTACACCCGCTTGGCCTCCGGTCGCATGGCGAAATGGAGCTACCGGCCCCTGAAGGTCTCGGCGGCGCCAGTTGCCTGGAAGCTCACAGCCTGGCCGCCGGCGCGGCCCGTCACGCGGTAGCGCGCGCGAAGCTGCAGGAAGTCGGGGCCATTTGCCAGTGCGCCGCCGCGCGTGACGATGGCGTCTTCGACGGAGATTTCCATCTTGAGATTCAGCGACCCGCCGCGTCCCTGGACGGTGATTTGCCGAGGCCGGCCAGTCGACGGATCGTCGGCTTCCTCGATGCTGACGCGGGTCGCGTATCCCACAGGACCGTCGGGGCCAAGCGCTATCAGAAATCCGGGAATCCGCTCCGGGTCCGCGGCGTCGGCCGGAGGAAACACGCGGCCGTAGACGTACGACAGGCCCTCGTGCTGGACCTGCCCCCACCGCCACGACACGCCTTCCCAGAACCCCCAGTTGTGGTCGTGATATCCGGTACCGTCGAGCGCGATCCGTCCGCCGTCGACCGACATCCAGCCGCTGAGCGCGCCGGACATCACCGGGACGGTGTAGCCGGACACCCAGCCGCCGGCGCCGCGGATCACGATTGGCGCGAGCGAGCGGCCGGCAACCGCATCGATGAAGATCTCGCCTGTCGCGCCGGGAAGATTCACGGTCACGTGGTAGCGCGTGCCCTCGAGGCGCACGCGGCTGTGACCGATCGTCAGGTCCGGCGCAGCGGCGAGGAGCGGCGCTTCGTCAACCACGTCGCCCTCCGAGTACGTGGTCACGCGGCCGCCGTAATCCCATTGAAGCCGCACGCCCGCCGCACGCCGGCCATCGGCGCGCTTCGGCCCGGCGAGGAACGTGAGGTAGAACTGGCCGGCGTTGCCGACGTTGCCGACGTTGTTCACCGGGCCGACCTGGCCCTTGAAGTACAGCCACTCGGCCCAGGACGACGCGCGTGCGGGCGCATCGGGGACGGAGTGAAAGCGATCCATCGCGCGAAGCACGTCGCCGGGATCGGGCGAAGCCCATGCGGCGTCCGCGGGCGTGTCGACCCACGCCGCGACCCCTGACGTCTCGGGGTCTCCGAGCGCGCGCTCGAGGCTCGGGATGCCACCGCGCGCGCGGATGGGAACGACCCTTCCCTCGCGGACGAGGAACAGGTCCTCCCGCTTGCGCGGGGACGCGACAAGCGCGTGCCGTCGAGACGATTGCTGGATGCGATCGATCACGAAGCGCGCGGAGGTGACCGCGCCGGTCACGCCGCTGACCACCAGCTGCCCGCCGCCAACGAGCGCCGGCGCCCGCGCCTGATAGAGCACGACCTCGCCCACGCCGAGCAGCGTCGCCATGACGCCCACGCCCAAGCCGAAGCCAACACAGAGGACCGCGGCGCGAATCGGGTGCAACAGCAGCGATTTCAAGGCCAGACGGAGGATCATGAAATGGGCGAATCGTCGATCCGGCCGTCGCGCATGAGGAGCGTCCGCCTGGCGCGGGCGCCGATCTCGGGGTCGTGCGTCACGATGACCACGGCAGTGCCGTCGGCGTGAACGCGGTCGAGCAGGGATGCAATCTGCTCTCCCGTCGCGCGATCGAGCTCCCCCGTTGGCTCGTCCGCCAGCAACAGCCGCGGCCTGTTCGCCAGCGCGCGCGCGACCGCTACCCGCTGCGCCTCCCCTCCTGACAGCTGGGCGGGACGATGATCGGCGCGATGCGCAAGGCCGACGTATTCGAGCAGCTCGGCGGTGCGGCGGCGACGGTCGGCGCGCCCGACGCCGGCCTCGGCTTGCGGCACCTCGACGTTCTCGGCAGCGGTCAGCATGGGCAGCAGGAAGAAGCGTTGAAAGACGAAGCCGATGCTCTTCAGCCGCAGGAGACTCCGCTCCGCGTCGGACAGCGCCTCCACTGACCGGCCGTCGAACACCAGCTCCCCGGTCGTGGGCGTCTCCACGCACCCGAGGATGTGGAGCAACGTTGACTTGCCGCAGCCGGATGGTCCGCGGATCGCCAGATAGTCACTCGCATCGACCCGCAGCGACACATCGCACAGAGCGTGGACGGGCCCGGCGCCCATCGGAAACGTCTTCGTCAGTCCTCGCGCGTCGATCACCGCAGTCTACCCTTCATACCTTCATACGACCTCCCGGCGCAGCGTCGCCGCGATGGGCAGTCGTGTCACCAGGACCATGGGATAGGCGGCGGCGAGCACGGCGGTGAGCGCGAGCAGCACGGCGTGCAGCAACAGCGCTCGCGGCTCGAAGACGAAGAAATGCAGGGCGGCCGGAATGCCCGGCATTTTCTTGAGGATGGCATCGAGCCAGACTGACAGCGCCGCGCCCAGCGGCAGCGCCAGCAGGCCGCCGGTGCCGACGAGCAGCGCCGACTGGCTCAGCACGTCCGCCGCGACACGACCGCGCGAGAAGCCGAGCGCGCGGACGGCGGCGATCTCCGCCAGCCGCTGGTTGACCGAAACCGTGAGGAGCACGGCGATCAACAGAAAGCCAAACAGCATCGTGATGGTGGAGAGCACCGCCGAGATCTGCCGGAAGTAGCTGAAGCCCTGCTGCTGCATCCGGGCGACGATTTCGTCGTTCGTGGCTGGATGCAGATCGGGCCTGCGACGACGGATGGCGGAGACAGCCGCGTCGGCGCCGTACCCGTCCTGCGACGCGACGAGCAGCATGTCCGCCTGATCCGCCTCCCCGACGCCGCCACACGTTGCCATGACTGTCGCACGCGATGCGACCGCCGACATGTCCGCCGCACTGTCGAACGGGAAGTCTGCGACACCCACAACGCGAAAGTCCGTGGGACGCATCGCCGCCCGCTCGGCGCCGCACGTGACCCGCACCGCGACCGTCTGCCCGGGGGAGACGCCCAGTGCCCCGGCCAGCCGCCGATTGACCAGGAGCGGTGGCGCGGTCTCTCCGCCAGCAGATTGCGGCATCGCTCCCGGCAGGTCCGATCCCGCCACCAGGGTCCAGGGCCGGCGGCGCCCAGGATCCATCTCGACCAGCGCGCAGGCGATCGGCCGGCCTCCGGACGCCACCTCGGCGTCGGTCACCCGCATCGGTACCGCCTCGGCAATCTCCGGCAGCGCGCTGAGCTCTCTGGCGATCGCGCTTGCGTCTGGCAGGCGGGGCCCCCCGATCGGCGCGGCGTCGGTCGCCAGGACCCGCACGTCGAAGCCGACGCCGTCGAGCAGATCGCGGAACGAGACGACCAGGCCGCGCGAGAGCAGCAGCATGTCGAACAACAGCGCGCCGACGGCGGCGATCCCGACCACGCCCACACACGCGCGCGCGGGCTGACGCACCAGGCTTCGTGTCGCAAACGCCATTGACCTCGACAGGCTTCGCACGGTTCGCTACCGTCTTGCCAGGGGAAGGACGTCCTGCCGCAGGAGCGTCCACGAGGACGCCATCGCCGCGAGGACGCCCAGCGGCACCGCCATCGCCGCCGACCGCAACGCGATGCGAGGCGTGATCCGCACGAACACCAGCGCGGTGTCGTACCGCCACTGGAAGAACCGGTTGATGCTGCCCTGGAACGCCGCCGACAGCAGGATCCCGACCACGGCGCCTGCCGCCGCGAGAACGAGACCCTCGACGAACACGTAGAGCATGATCCGCCGTCGCCGGACGCCGACGAGCCGCAGGATCCCGACGGTCTCGCGCCGCTCATCGACGAGCATCAGCATGAGGGCGAGCAGAAAGATGCTGCTGGCGATAACCGTCACGATCGCGATGGCCAGATGAAAACGCTCGAGAACGATGAACGGCGCCGCGCGCTGGTCATCGCCGGCGCTCGAGCGGACGACGATGCCCGGGAGCGTCGAGAGGTCGCGGGTGACCGACTCCGCGCCCATCGCGTCTCCGACAGAGACATTGATGGCATCGACCGCCTCGCGGGCCTGGGGGTCAGTCGCGGCCGCGCCGTCGGTCGCGATCGCGAGCAGGTCGGGCAAGTGGAGCCTCGCTTCGTGCCGCGTGGCGCCAAGCCGCAACGGGTCGGGTACCGGCTCGTACGCGCCAGCGATCCGGAATCGCCTGGGGTAGGCGCCTGTCGGCTCGCTTGAGAGCGAGACGACATCGCCAATCGTGAGCCGTTCGGACTCGAGCAACTGCCGGGAGACGAGGACCGAGGGCACATCGGGCCCCGGGGGTGTCGACACGTCGAGCGGGGCCGCATGGGGCGCGAAGGACGACAGCGCGGTCACGACGCAGGCTACGGCGACCGCGAGTCGCTGACGGGTCATGAATCGATTATGGCTCATGGGACATAATGCCAATAGCCGATGGATGCGCCGGAACGCTACGAGCAGCTGATCGCTTACCTCGAATCTCACCTTCCCGTACCGCTGGACAGGCAGGAGACCGCCGACGGCTCGCTCCAGTTCGTCGCTGGCGATCCGCCAGAGGTCGTCGTCCGCCTGACCGATTCGGCCGTCGTGATCTCGGAATTCGCCGCGGTCTGGGAAACGCCATTCGTGTTGACGCCACGGCCGCGGCGCGTCGGTGTGTTGAAGTGGAAGCGGCTGCCGGAAACCGCGCTCTTCAACGCGCTGGGCACGCTGCTGAAGGGCGCGCGCGAAGCGCGGGCGGCGCAGTTTCGGATCTGCGAGCAGTGCGGCCGGAGCATGCCGCCGGAGTGGCTCCGCGACGAGCGGACCTGCCAGGGGTGTGCGCGGCAGCAAATCGTCCATTGACGCGGCCCCCGTCTACCCGTACGGTGATATCGTAAGCGGCGCCGGAGGACGCATGCCGGGGACTGAACTGCCGGAGTCTCACGACCAGACCACACCACGGTCCGAGCGGATTCGCGGTCGACTCGACCGCATCTGGGAATGGGTCGAGGCTGCCGCCGTCGAGGCGCCCGGCATCCGCACCGTCCTCTTCCTCTGGAAACGGATTGGGTTGGCTGGCACCTTCGTCGTGCTCGTCGTCGTTGGCTACCCCATCGGCGAGTACTCGCTCATCAGCCTGGCCGCCAACCGCACGATCCCGAAGCTCGCCGGGGACTTCGGGATGGCGTTCGACGCGGACTGGTCGTACCACCCGTTGTCGCTGAAGGCGACCGCGCGCAACGTCAAGATCAGGCCGGAGCACCCCGCCAGCGCCGCACCGATCTTCACAGCGTCCGAGGTGGAGTTTCAGGGCAGCGTGTCGAGCGCGCTGAGCTCGTTCTGGGACGCGGCGCACCTCCGCACACTGCATACGTTCAACGAGATCACGATCCACAACGGCGAGCTGCATCTCGAGCGCTCACTGAGCGGTGCGATGAACGTCGCCGAGTTCTGGGACCGCATGCAGCCCGTGCGCCGGCGGGAGCTGAAGTCCGGGCTCTACCATATCAACGCGATCACCTTTGACGACGTGCGGATCGATTACCTGGAGCGGATCCCTGGCGACTCCGGTGGCGGGGTCATTCAGACGGCCCAGGCGAACGTTCATGTTGACGCCATCAACGGCTCCATCACCGATATCAGGGCCGTCGATCTCTCGAAGACGAGAGCCGGCGAGCGTCCCGTCATGCCGACCCGGATCAACCTATCGGGACGCTCCTCCGATGGCACGGTGGACATCCAGGGCGACATCGCGTTCGTGGACATCGGCACCGACGGGACCGACGATCGCGACGTGCCCTCGCCGGCGCCGCCGCCGACCGATCCGCAGCTCCGCCGCGTGTCGCTCCAGTCGCCCGAGCCGCGAGCCACGACGGTCATCTCCCGAATCGATGGACCCCTCTATCAGCTGTACGTTCAGCTGAGCAACATCGGCGCTGCCGCTTTCACGCGTACGGTGCCGGGCCTGGAGCTCGTCGCGACGCGCGGCGTCATCCACGGCAAGATCACGCTGCGCGATCAGCTCCCGACGTGCGAGTCGCAAACCGCGATGGCGGACGTCAGGTTCAGCCCGAACCCCGCCGTCGTTGTCGTGCCGGCGCGCTACCAGGAGCTTCAGCGTGGGCAGAATTACTCCTATTCTGGGAAGTTCGAGCCATGTGACCAGCTGGCCACCCCGCCTTCCGCACCTGGAGACGCGAATCCGGCGATACCCGCGAGTAACTCGAACGGGGCGGACAAGCCGAACGGGGTGCCAGTGTCAGGCGCAGCTCGCATGGTCCTGGCGTTCAACCGGCAGGCGACCGTGAACGCGCCCCCCGCAATCCGGTCGGCGGTCGCCCGAGACGAGCAGAAGGTGACGGGCGTGAGAGTTGCAAACGCAGCCCTGAACGACGCGACGAACCGCGTCGCGGCCGAGCTGGGCAAGGCCGCGTCCAAAGTGCTCGGCCCACAGGGCCAGGCTGTTGTTCAGCAGTCGCTGAGCACTCAGCCGAACAGAGCGAATGGGGGCGGCGCAGCGGGGGCGCAGACCGACAACCCGCTCGCGAAGGGCGCGAAGAGCATCGGTCGTGGCATCAAACGACTCTTCGGGGGCGACAAGAAGCCGAAGACTGCCCCCAGCCGTCAGTAGACGAGGACGCCGGCGACATGAGGGGGAAGCCCGCCTGTTGTGAGATACGCCCGCGCATGGATATGGATGCTCGTCGGCCTGAGCGCAGGGGTTGTCATCGGCCTTATCACCGCCCTTGTTTTCGTCGTGTCGGCGGTCCCCTTACGATCGGATACGCTGAAGAAGCGCATCATCGAGACGCTGGCTGAACGACTCGACAGCGACGTCTCCGTCGACGACCTGTCACTGCGCGTCTTTCCTCGGCTCCACGCGGAAGGCTTCGGCCTCAACATCCGCCAGCGCCGGCCGCGCGCCCGCGCCGCGAGCGCCCCACCCCTCATCGCGATCAGGTCGTTCAGCGTGGATGCGAGCCTGCTCGGTGTCTGGCGGAAGCGCGTCGCACACGTGAGCGTGAGCGGCCTCGTGATCTCCATCCCTCCGAATGACGACTCGGACGATGGCCTAGAGATCGACGGCAGCAGCCGGCGGTCCCACCGCCTCCACGAGACGGCGGGTTCGGGCGCGCCACCGCCGGGCACGGCATCGACATCTGACCTGGCGTCTACCACTGTGGTCATCGACGCGCTCGATACGCGCGACGCGCAACTCGTCATCATTCCCAAGGACTCAAAGAAGGCGCCAAAGATCTGGGCAATCCATCAACTGCATCTGCAGAACGTCGGCACGGCGCAGCCGATGCCGTACCAGGCCGCGCTGACCAACGGCGTTCCGCCTGGCGAGATCGTCACGTCCGGCAACTTCGGACCGTGGGATCGCGGCAATCCCGGCGCCACGCCGCTCGACGGCGGCTTCACGTTCGACAACGCTGATCTGAGTGTCTTCAAGGGCATTGGCGGCACGCTGGCCTCACGGGGATCGTTCGACGGAACGCTCAGCTGGATCGAGGTATACGGCGAAACCAACACCCCGAATTTCGTCGTCAGCGTCGGCAATCATCCTTTCCCCCTTCACACGAAGTACCAGACCATCGTCGACGGCACAAACGGCGACACCCGCCTCGAGCGCATCGACGCTGATTTTCTGCAGTCTTCGCTGGTCGCCAGGGGTGACGTGCTCGACGGACCGCCAGGCCAGAAGGGCCGCACGGTGGCGCTCGACATCGACATGCGGAAAGCGCGGATCGAAGACGTGATGCGCATGGCGATCAAGGCTGAGACGCCGCCCATGACCGGAGCGCTCCAGCTGACAACCTCGTTCCTCCTGCCGCCGGGCGAGACGGATGTGGCCGACCGGTTGGTGCTGAAAGGACGCTTCGCGCTCTTGCGCGCGAAGTTCACGAACGGCATCGTGCAGGCCAGGATCGTGGAGCTCAGCCACCGAGGGCGCGGCAGAAGCGCGGACCAGACGAAGGACGCGGTGCGGTCGGACTTCAGGGGGCGCTTTGTTCTCGGCGGCGGGAGCCTTGTGCTGCGGGACTTGACGTTCGGCGTCCCTGGCGCGCAGGTGAAGCTGGCCGGCCGTTACGGGATCAAGTCCGAGACGCTTGCCTTCACAGGAAGCCTGCTGATTGACGCCCGGGTGTCGCAGACGGTCAGCGGCTTCAAGTCGGTGCTGCTCAAGATCGCCGATCCGCTCTTCAACAAGCCGGGTGGGGGGAGTGAGATCCCGATCAAGATCGAAGGCACGCGCAGCGATCCGAAGTTCGGCCTCGACGTGCGACGCGTGATCAGGCGAAGCGGTAGCCCCTGAGGGATCGTCGCAGCTCCAGGTAGTCCGGGCACGCCTGGGCCACGAGCGCCCAGAACCTGGGCGAGTGGTCCATGCGCTTCAAGTGCATGAGCTCGTGAATGAGGACGTAGTCGCGCACGGCCTCAGGCATCCGGATGAGCCGCCAGTTCAGACAGATGTGGCCACGCGGCGAGCACGAGCCCCACCGCCATTTCTGGTTCCTGACGCTGATCTTTCGCACCTGCAGCCCATATATCGCCGCGAGCTCCAACAGGCGCGCCGGCAATTCCCGTTTCGCTCGCTCACGGAGCGCCGCATCCGGCGGGTCGTGCGCTGCAGGGCCAGCTGGTCCATGGCTGACGATGCCGACGATGCCGACAATTTTCCTGGGGCGTTGTTGCTGCTTGAGTATCCACTCGCGCTCCTGTTCCACGAATGCCCGCGCGTCCCGTTTCGATCCCCAGCGGGGAATCGTCACGCGTACGGTGTTGTCGTCCGTCACGCGGATCACGTAGCGCCGGGCGCGAGGATGGCGGACGAACAGGAGTTCGGGCTGGGGCTGCTCTTCGAATGGAAGCGACGCCTGCATCAGTGACCGCCGAACACGACGAATCCACGCTTGCGCAGGCTCTCGGCGAGCATGACCTCCATATCCTTGGCCTTTGCGTATGGCATGGGGTTGAGGTGTCTGTAGAGGCGTGGCACGAGGCGCTCGCCGAACTTGCGCACCACGCGCGCGGCTTTGATACCGGCTTTGTGGTTCTTGAATCGCTGCTCGGGTGACAGGCCGGTCATGCCTACATAGTAGCCGGCCTTGCCGTCGCCGTTCGGGTTGCGCAGATACACGACGTAGACGTTGTGATGATGAGCGTGGTGATGATGAGCGTGGTGATGATGACGGCGGGGACGCGCCGGTTCCTCAGACGCGTCCGGCTTCTTCTTCATTACGATCATCATCACCATCGGTGAATGGCAGTCCGTCGGTCAACTCGGGGGCTTGGAGCATGCGGGGCACGCGGTCGATTGGCTCCAGCGCCTTGATCTCCTCCGCGCCGTTGGCGGCATGCAGCTCCTTGAGCTTGCGCGCCTTGATGAGCACGTTGCCCTCGAGCGAGCCGACCGCCTCGTTGTAGGCTTCGAGGCTGGACTTGAGACGGGTACCGAGCGTGTCGAAGCGCGCGCCGAGGGTGCGGACCGACTCATACAGCGACCGTCCGAGCTCGCTGATCTGACGCGCGTTCTCCTCCATCGCCTTCTGCTGCCACCCGTACGCCACCGCTCGCAGGAGCGCGATGAGCGTCGTCGGGCTCGCGGGGATGACACGCTTCTCGACGCCGAATTCGATGAGCGACGGATCCTGCTCCAGGGCAGCGCTGAAGAACATCTCGCCCGGAAGGAACATGACGACGAACTCCGGCGTCGAGGTCACCTTCTCGAAATAGCCCTTGGTGGACAGCTGCGAGACGTGAGTCCGCACCTGTCGGGCATGATCCTGCAGCAGCTTCTGCCGCGAATCCTCGTCCGGTGCTTCGAGCGCACGGAGATAGGCATCGAGCGGCACCTTGGCGTCGACGACAATGTGCTTGCCGCCGGGCAGGTTGATGATCACATCGGGACGGATGCGGCCGTTCTCGGTGGCGATCGTCTCCTGCTCGGTGAAATGGCAGTGTTCGACCATGCCTGCCAGCTCCACGACCCGCTTGAGCTGCAGCTCGCCCCACCGCCCACGCACGCCCGGCCGCTTCAGGGCGTCCACGAGCCGCTGAGTCTGGCCACGAAGATCCTGGCCAGTCAGATCGAGCGCCGCGATTTTCTCGATGAGCGTCGTCCCCGTCTCAATCCGGCGACGCTCGCTTTCTTTGATCTCGCGGTCAACCTGTTCCAGCGTCCGTGCCATCGGGGTGAGCAGGTCCTCAATGGCCTTGCGGCGGGAGTCGATGTCCGCGGTGGCCTCGGTGCGCACCTGCTGCAGCTTCGTCTGCGCGAGCGAGAGGAACTGCTCGTTGTTGCTCCTGAGCGCCTCGGCGCTGAGCGCGCTGAACGTGTCGCGAAGCTTGGACTCGGCGTCCTGATAGGCCGCCAGCCGTTCGGCATGGACCGCGCGCTGCTTGTCGAGCTCGCTTTGGAGCCGCGTGTGCCCCGCGCGCGCTGCAAGCCAGCCGGCCAGCGCTCCAATCGCGAGTCCGATGATGAGGAGACCAAGAATGCCGAGGACGCCGGGCAGGCTCAGCACGCTGACCTGGCCGCCGGCGGTGAGAGGTTCGATGGCCAATAAACTCGTGATCCCACTATAGATGATGCGCTCACTCAGCGCGAGACCACGAACGGAAGCCATGACTCGGGAAGCTGGAGCTCGGCGGCGTGAACGGCCTGAAAGATGGCCCGCTCACGATCCGCCGCCGCCAGACCACGCGCCTTGAGCCCTACGGCAATCTGCTGCAGCATGTGCCGCGCCTCGATCTGCGCGCGGCGGCGAGCATGCGCGTGGATCGGGATCGCCGCGCGCTCCAGCGCACGCTCGACCTTGAGCCTCTGCAGCCGCGGGCGATTGACCGGTTCGAACGGCAGCTGGCACTGGAAGCGCTCGTTCGAAGCCGTGTCCAGATCTCCCGCCGCGCGGAGCGCGCGCTCGCGGTCAAGATCCGCGCGGTAGCACTGAAAGCACAAGGGCCGGCGTGCTCGGACGCCAGCACCCGTCAATCCTTCCAGGGCCGCCGGGTTGAGGGCAGCTCTTTCTTGTGCGGCACTTTTCAACGCGGCATTTTTTAGTGTTTCACGGCATTGCGGGCACAACGACTTGGGTCGTTTGCCCTCGAGCTCACCGCCTGGAAACGTAACCCACTCTTCTGCAAGGCTTTCGGCCTGTTTCTGACCCATACGGAGAGTCTAGGTGAGGGGTGTGACAGGGGAGGTCAATCCAGCATAACCCTTGAAGATTTGAGGATTGGAGGATCTGGGATTTGCGCACCAGCCATCCGCCTCCGCTCGCTAAACTGACGTTGCGAGCTACGGCGGACCCGCCGAAGAGTCACACGCGAAGGCGGGCGAGCAACCAGCCACCAGCAACCGGTTAGATATTTACGTACTGGACGACATGGCCGCAGGCGTCCAGAAAGCGCGTGAAGTCGCTGCCCGCGATGACAAGCGTCACGGTGTTGATGTTGGGATGAAAGGAAAGCCGGGCGGCTGACCGCAGATCGCGGTCGAGAACAACGCGCACGGCACGGCCGTCATCGTTGATGAGACCGAACGGCGACACGGATCCGGGCGCGAGACCGAGGTGCTTGCTGAGCCGCTCCGGCGACGCAAAGCTCAGTTTCCCGTCGCCGATCTGCTCGGCCACGGATCTCAAGTCAGCCTTCTTCGCGTGCGTCAGCACGACCAGATAATGCCGGTCTCCTCTCTGATTCCGCAGAAAGAGATTCTTGCAGTGCGTCGCGTCGATATGGACCCAGTAGCGCTCGGCCTCCTCGACGGTCGGCACGGGCGGGTGTTCGTGACGCTCGTACGGGATGCCGAGCTCCTCCAGCCGATCGACCACCTTCTGTTCCAGCTCAGTCATTGCCGGGGGAAAGACACTCCCGTTACGGGAACCGGCCGAGCGCGTTGAGAAGCTCGAGGCGCGCCCTGCGAAGCTGGTCCTCGGCGACGGCGACTGCGGTGTCGGTGTCGCGCGCGACGCGCCCGGCGTCGATGACCTCGATATTGGTCGCCGCACCTGCGCGGAAGCTGACATTCGTGATCACGACGACCTGTTGCGCCTGGTCCGCCGCTGCCCGCGCGCTGACCAACAGGCGCTCCCCGCTCGCCACCGCCTCGCGGGCGGCCCGAACCTCGGAATTGGCCTCGGTCATGGCCCCGGCCAGGACCGCGCGCGTACGCTCGAGGTCTGCCTGGCGCTGGGCCTTGACCGATCCGCGCTGCCCGCTATCGAAGATCGGAATGTTCGCCTGGATCAGGAAGCGCCAGCTGTTCTGTGGCAGAAAGAACTGCGCAGGAAACGTCGACGACGGCTGGAAGATGGCATCGACGGTCGGATACCAGTCCCAGGAGCTGTCCCGGACGACCCGCTCGGCGGCCTGCTGTTGCGCCGCGAAAAGCTTGAGGTCGCTCCTCCACATGCGCAGGTCACCTTGAACCGCCGCGACGGTGAAGTCGGGCTCTTCGGCGGCGTCAGCCGGTCCGTCGGCGGCGATCAGGACGCCGAGCGCCTCCTGCGATCGATAGAGGGCGAGACGGGCGCCTTCGACGAGCCCCTCATCCGAGGAGACCTGCTGCTGCGCGCGCAGCGCGTTGAGCCGGCTGCCGGTGCCCCGCCGCTCGAGCTCGGCGGCGAGATCAAAGTGGGCCTTAGCGACGTCGCGCGACCGGACGTTGCCCTCGACGACCCGCCGCTGCGCGATGATCGCGAGGTAAGCATCGGCCGTCGCGAACGCGATCTGACGCCGCGTTTCCGCGACGCTCAAGTCCGCGACGTCTTTCGCGTCCTGGGCCTGCGCCCGGTGCGCCCATGCCGCCGCGGCCAGAATGGGCATGTCCGCCGTCACCGTCCCCGTCACCTGGTTGCGCGGCGTCACGGTCACGCCAGAGAAATCCACACCCGTGTTCAGCGTCGTGGTCGTGACGTTGCCCGAGACCTGGAGCAGTGCGGCCGCGCGGGCCTGACGCAGGAGGGCCTCCGCGCGCAGAATCCCTGTCGCTGCGGCGGCAAGCGTCGGATTGTGGTCCTGCGCGCGCTGGATCGCCTCCGGAAAGGTCACGCGCACGACAGGCACGGGAGCCGTCTGCCCGTACGAGCTGGCAGCCAGCGCCAGCGATCCGAGGGCCGCCGCCAGGCCTCCATGGCGCGCCGCCCGGCCAGCGCAGAGGCCACTACGCACGCCGCCGCCCTATGCTCTTGACGACGACGTACAACACGGGAATGAACGCAAGGTTGAGGAATGTCGACGCGACCATCCCGCCCGCCACGGCGGTGCCAACCGAGTGCCGCGCCTCGCGGCCGGCGCCGCTGGCCACCACGAGGGGCATCACGCCGAGAATGAACGCGAGAGAGGTCATCAGGATCGGTCGCAGGCGGATGCGCGCCGCTTCCACGGCCGCGTCGACCACCGTCATCCCCCTGGCGCGGAGCTGCTCCGCGAACTCAACGACGAGGATGCCGTTCTTCGCAGACAGGCCGATCAGCATCACGAGCCCGATCTGGCAGTAGACATCGTCGATCAGGCCGCGGCCCCACTGCGCCAGCAGGGCCCCCATGATCGCCAGCGGCACCGACAGGAGAATGATGAACGGCAGCGTCACGCTCTCGTACTGGCCCGCGAGCGTCAGATAGACGAGGAGGAGGCCGAGTCCGAAGATGGCGACCGACTGGGTGCCGGCTTTGATCTCCTCCAGCGATACGCCGGACCACGCGTACGAGAATCCCTGCGGCAGGGCGCGATCGGAAAGCTGTCCCATGATCTGCAGCGCCTCTCCCGAGCTGAATCCAGGCGCGGCCGATCCGTTGATTGTCGCCGACCGGAACAGATTGAAATGGGGGATGCTCTTCGGCGCCGTCGCCTCCTTGACCGAGACGATGTTGCTCAGCGGCGTCATGTGGCCGGCGGCCGTGCGCACGTAGTACTTCTCGATGTCGGACGGGTTTGACCTGAACTGCTGGTCGGCCTGCACGTAGACGCGGTACGACCGGTTATTGAAATCGAAGTCATTCACGTACGTGGATCCCAGCAGGATCTGCATCGTGTTCGTGACGTCGCCGAGCGACAGACCCAGGCTCTTCGCCTGCTCCCGATCGATGTTCACCAGGAGCTGCGGATCGCTCGCCGTGAACTGCGTGAACAGCGCCGTCAAGCCCGGCGTCTGGTTGCCCTGCCCGATCAGCTGCTGCGACACGGTCTCGAGCCCCTGAATCGGCCCGCCGCTCTGGTCCAGCAGCTCGTAGCTGAAGCCGCCGAACTGGCCGAGGCCCTGAATCGACGGGGGCTGGAACGGAATCACCATGGCCCCGGTAATCTGGCTGAAGGCTCCAAAGAGCTGACCGACCAACGCCTTGGCTGAATGGGCGTCGCCTTGGCGATCTTTGAAATCCTTGAGCTGGGCGAACATGATGCCGAGGTTCGGCGCGCTACCCGTGAATCCGAAGCCGCCGGCCGCGAAGATCTGCTTGGCTTCGGGCCGCTTCAGAAAGATCCGCTCGGCCTGCTTGATGATGCCCATCGTGTAGTCGAGCGAGGCGCCGGGTGGCGCCTGGATGAGGACGATGAGGTAGCCCTGGTCCTCGTCGGGCACGAAACCGGACGGGACGGTCTTGTAGACCCAATAGGTTGCGCCCAGCAGGCCGAGAAAGACGAGCGCAACGACCACGCGGACGCGGATCAACACCCGTAAGCCGGAGACCATGGCGGCGGTGCCGCCATCGATGATGCGGTTCACCACGCGGAAGAACGCGCCTTTCGGCTTCTCGACGTGCCCGAGGAGGAGCGCGGACAGCGCCGGCGTCAGCGTGAGCGCGTTGAACGCGGAGATCACCATCGACACGGCGATCGTCAGCGCGAATTGCTGGTACAGACGGCCGGTCGTCCCCGGAAAGAAGGCGACCGGGACGAAGACCGCGGCCAGAACCAGCGCTGTCGCGATGACCGCGCCGGTGACCTCCGACATCGCCTCCGACGCAGCGGCGTGTGAGTCCACTGCGGGCGTCTGCCCCTGTTGCCCTTGTTGCCCCTGTTGTCCTTGTAGCGTTGCGCCACCCGCGATCACGCGGTCGTGGATGTGACGCTCGATGTTCTCGATGACCACGATCGCGTCGTCGACGACGAGTCCGGTCGCGAGCGTGATGCCAAACAGCGTCAGGGTATTAATGGAGAAGCCAAAGAGCTTGACGAACGCGAACGTGCCGATGAGCGATACAGGGATCGTGATCGCCGGAATCAGCGTCGTCCGCCAGTCCTGCAGGAACAGAAACATGACCAGCACGACGAGCCCGATCGCTTCGGCGAGCGTGGTCACGACCTCGCGGATGGATTCCGAGACGACGCTCGTCGTGTCGAA
Organism: Vicinamibacterales bacterium; assembly: GCA_035939575.1. Taxonomy (GTDB): domain Bacteria; phylum Acidobacteriota; class Vicinamibacteria; order Vicinamibacterales; family CAVVIG01; genus DATKHR01. The sequence goes on from DASZFS010000074.1 coordinate 27,871, forward strand.
CGCCACCTGGATCTTCATCCCCGGCGGGAATCTTCGCGACAACCGATCGATTTCGGCCGTGACGTCACGGTACACCTGGAGGGAATTCGCCGTCGGCAGCTGCGCGACGCCGAACCCAATGGCGTCGCGGCCGTTGAAGCGCGACGCCGACGAATAGGCCTCGGCGCCCAGCTCCGTCCGGCCGACGTCGCGCACGCGCACGAGGGCGCCGTCGGCCGAGCGTTTCAGGATGATGTCGTCGAACTGCGCGGGTTCGGTCAGCCGCCCCGCGGCGCGGACGCTAATCTGATACGTGTGCCCCCTCGGCGCCGGCTCGGACCCGACGGCACCGGCCGCCACCTGCACGTTCTGCTCGCGCAGGGCCTGGACCACCTCGTCCGCGGTGAGGTTGCGCCCGGCCAGTTTGTCGGGATCGATCCACAGCCGCATGGCGTAGCGGCCGATGCCGAAGATGTTGACGTTCCCGACGCCGGGGACGCGTTTTATCTCGTCCACCACGAACCGATCGACGTAGTTGCTGAGGAACAGCGAGTCGTACTCTCCGTTCTCGGCAAACGCCGCCGCCGCCATCACGAAGTTCGTCGACACCTTGGTGACCGAGATCCCGACCTGCTTGACCTCGTTGGGCAGCCGCCCCTCGGCCTGTGAGATCCGGTTCTGCACGTCGACTGCCGCGAGGTCCTGGTTGCGGCTGATATCGAACGTGACAACGATATTCGACGAGCCGTCGTTGCCACTCGTCGACGTCATGTACTGCATGCCCTGAACGCCGTTGATCGCCTGCTCGAGCGGAGTGGTGACCGCGGTCTCGACGGTCTCGGCGTTCGCGCCGTTGTAGAACGCGCCAACCGACACCTGGGGCGGCGCCAGCTCCGGAAACTGCGCGATCGGCAGCGTCGGGATGGCGATCGCGCCGGCCAGGATGATCACAAGCGCGCAGACGCTGGCCAGAATTGGACGGCGGATGAAGGTGTCTACAAACACAGTGGGTACTCGGTACTCGTTGCTCGGTAATCGGTTGCTGGTTGCTGGTCCTCGCGTGGCAGCTACGTCGTCGGTTGTGTCATCGGCTGTATCGGGGCGCCGTCGGCAAGCTTCTGGGCGCCGGAGGTGACGACGCGGTCGCCCGGCTTGATGCCGTCGAGCACGGGATAGTTGTTGCCGACGATGGCGCCGACCTTGATTGCTCGTTGCCTGGCGACAAGGCGGGCGCCACCGCCCGCTCCCCCGGCTGCCGGCGCGTCCTCGGCGACGAACGCAAAGAACTGCCCGTTGATTCGGAGCACGGCCGTGACCGGCACAACGAGCCCCGAGCCGGTCCTCCACACGAGGCGCGCGCGGACGTACTGTGCGGCGCGCAGCCTCCCGTCGGCGTTGGCGACCTGCCCTTTCACCAGCACTGATTGTGTCTGGTCGTCAACGCGCGGGGACACGAAGCTGACCGACGTTGTCGCGAGGGTCTCGGCGCCATCGCTGCTGAGCACGCGAATCGGCAGGCCGAGCTTGAGGTCCGACGCTCGCTCGACCGGCACGTTAACGTAGATCTCAAGCGTGCCGTTCTGATCGATCGTGGTCAGCACCGTTTGCGAGGTCACCTGGTTGCCAATGCGGACCGGCACGTCCCCCACGATCCCGGCCGTCGGGGCGGTCACGGTGAAGTAACGCAATTGAACGACCTGCTGCTGGACCTGGGCCTGCAGCGATTTCAAGTTGGCGTCGGCCGTCTGGAGAGCGGTGGCAGCCTGCTCCTGTTCCTGCTTGCTGATCGCGCCCGCCGCGAGCAGCTCGTTCGCGCGAAGTGCCTGCTGACGTGCAAACGCGACGGCGGCCTCCCGGGCGGCCTGCTCGGCTTCCTGACTGGACACGGCGGCCTGCTGGCGCCGCTGGTCGATCTGCATCAAGGGGGCGCCAAGGGCCACGCGGTCGCCGGACTTGACGAAAATCTGCATGATCTGGCCGTCGATCTGCGGCTGGATCGCGGTTGACCTGAGCGACTTGACGGTCGCGACGTACTCCGTCGCCTCCTCCAGAGGCGACATGCGCGCCGCGTCAAGCGCGACCTGGGTCGGCGGCATGCCACCGGGGCCTGGTCCGGCCGACTGGCTGTTTTGACAGGCGATGCCTCCAATGGCGGCAAGCACAGCCGTCACGAGCGCGGCCTTTCTCAACGACATGGCTACTTGGACTCTTGGGAAGAACAGAGGTTCCGGCGGTCAGCGCTCAGTCTACGTCAATCGACGACGAAAACCCAATGTGGTAGTGATTCATATCGGTTCGCTGGGTTCGGTGGGTTCGCCCGGTGCTCGGGGTTCGACAGGTTCGCCCGGTCCGCGTGGTTCTGCGCGAACCCATGAACCTTGAGCACCACGCGAACTGCGCGAACCCGGCGAGCCGATCGCTCGTGCTCGATCAGAACTGTGATTCACGCGCGAAACTGTAATGCCGTGCCGGCGTCACACCGGCCAATTGCGCGTATTTCAAGGCGTTCCCCCGTCGTCCAAATTGTAAGTCCCGGCATCCAAGTTGCCATGCGGTGGCGCATGATTGCGTCTCTGCTCTCCCATTTCTCGCACGACCTCGCCATCGATCTCGGCACTGCCAACACCTGCGTCTATGCCCGTGGCCGAGGCATCGTGCTCAGTGAACCGTCGATTGTCGCGATCAACAAGGTCAACGGCCGCGTCGAGGCGGTGGGGACCGACGCCAAGGAGATGCTCGGCCGCACACCCGGCAACATCACGGCTATCAAGCCGATGAAGGACGGCGTCATCGCGGACTTCGAGGCCGCCGAGAAGATGTTGACGCACTTCATCCGCAAAGCGCACCGCCGATCCGGGTGGCTCCGGCCGCGGGTCGTCATTGGCGTGCCGTCGGAAATCACCCAGGTCGAGCGACGCGCGGTGAAGGACAGTGCGTTTCGGGCCAAGGCGAGCGAAGTGCACCTGATCGAAGAGGCCATGGCGGCCGCCATTGGCGCCGGCATGCCGATCACCGAGGCTGCGGGGAACATGGTCGTTGACATCGGCGGCGGCACGACGGACATTGCGGTCATCTCGCTCGCCGGCGTCGTATACGGGAAGTCCGTTCGCGTGGCCGGCAACGAGCTCGACGAGGCGATCATCCTGCACACGCGCAAGGCCCACAACCTACTCATCGGCGAGCGCACCGCCGAGCAGATCAAGATGGACATCGGATCCGCCTACCCGCTCGAGACGAAGATGAGCGTGGAGGTGAAAGGACGGCATCTCACGGAAGGCCGACCGAAGACCGTGAAGATGACCGACGACGAGGTCCGAAAAGCCCTGAGCGAGCCGGTCCGGGCCATCGTGCAAGCCGTGCACGATGCGCTCGAGCGGATCCCGCCGGAGCTGTCGGCCGACATCTTCGACCGGGGCATCATCCTCACCGGCGGCGGGTCGCTTCTGAGAAACCTCGACAAGCGGCTGCGCGAAGAGACCGGACTGCCGGTGCAGTTGGCCGAGGATCCGCTGTCATCGGTGGTGCTGGGCGCGGGCAAAATGCTCGGCGATTTCGACCTGCTACGAAGAATCTCGCTCGATTGAGAACCCGCTCATGACTCTGAAGCGGGCTGAAGACTCATGGCCGCGTGCAGTTGCCTCCGCCCTCGATTCCTAAAACGAGCTTGTGCGAGCCTT
>DASZFS010000075.1:0-13992 GCA_035939575.1 Vicinamibacterales bacterium
CGTTAGAAATCTAGGGCGTAGGCAACTGCACGCGACCATGAGTCTTCAGCCCGCCGCAGTGTCGTCAGGCCGCGGCAGTGTCTTCACCCCGCCGCGCCTCGAGTGTCGGCGATTTCCTGATAAAGAATCGCCGAAGCAATCACGCCGTTGTGGAAGTTCGCCACGTCGAGCTTCTCGTTCGGCGCGTGCGCGTTCTCATCCGGCAGGCCGACCCCGAACAGCACGGACGGCAACCCGAGCTCCTCTTGAAAGGTTGACACGACCGGAATTGACCCGCCCTCGCGCGTGAAGACAGGCTTCTGGCCGAAGCCCTTCTCGATCGCGCGCCCGGCCGCCTGGACGAAGGGGTTGTCATACGACGTCATCCACGGCTTCCCGCCGTGCATGCGCGTCACTTTCAGCTCGACGGTCTTCGGCGCGACGTCGCGGACGTGCGCCTCGAACAGCTGCGCAATTGCGTTGGGATCCTGGTTGGGCACGAGCCGCATGCTGACCTTTGCCATCGCAACGGCAGGCAGCACGGTCTTCGCGCCTTCGCCGGTGAACCCGGACAGCAGCCCGTTGACCTCGAAGGTCGGCCGCGCCCACGTGCGCTCGAGCGTCGTGTAGTCACTCTCCCCGTACACCTTCGGGATGCCGAAGTCCTTCTTGTACTTCTTCTCGTTGAATGGCAGCGACGCCCACGCCTTGCGCTCCTCGTCCTGCAGCGGCACGACAGCGTCATAGAACCCGGGAATCTTCACGCGCCCGCCGCGGTCCTTCATCTGGGCCAGGATCTGCGCGAGGACGATCGCGGGGTTCGCGACGGCGCCGCCGAACGACCCGGAATGGAGATCGGTGCTGCTGCCTCTGAGGTCGATCTGGAAGTAGACCAGCCCCCGGAGGCCGTAGCAGATCGACGGCACGCCACGCGCGAACATCGGCGAGTCCGAGATCACGACGACGTCGGCGCCAAGCTCCTCCTTGTGGGCGCGGATGAAGTCATCCAGGTTCACGCTCCCTACTTCTTCCTCTCCTTCGAGAATGAACTTGATATTCACCGGCAGCCGGCCGGTCTGCGTCAAATGGGCCTCGACGGCCTTCAGGTGCATGAACACCTGGCCCTTGTCGTCGGCCGACCCGCGCGCGTAGATCTCGCCATCGCGTACGGTCGCCTCGAACGGCGGGGATTCCCACAGCTCGAGCGGATCCACAGGCTGGACATCGTAGTGGCCGTAGAAGAGAACAGTTGGCGCGCCTGGCGCGCCCAGCCAGTCGCCGTAGACCACGGGGTTGCCCGGCGTCTCGATGAGGCGGATGTTCTGCAAGCCGATGCGGCGCATCTCGTCCGCGCACCATTCGGCGCAGCGCTTCACGTCTCCAGCGTGTTGCGGCAGTGCGCTGATGCTGGGTATCGCCAGCAGGGCCTTCAGCTCCTCGAGGTACCGCTCGCGGTTCACGTTGATGAAATCGATGATCTTGCCGAAATCGATGATCGTGTCCATGTGCCTACAGTCTCCATCGGTCGAGGTCGCAGAACGCGCGCTCTTCCATGCGCAGCTTCTCGAGGTGTGCCCGGACGTTTTCCCGCGCCGCGGGCATCAGGGCGGCGTCGAGGCCATGATAGATGCTATCCGCGATAGCCTCCACGGTCGCGTGGCCCGAGCCAAGTGCCGCAATCACCTGCCGCTCGCGATCTCTCCGATGCTCCAGGTAGGCGGTGAGAAGCTTGACAGGGTCGGTCACGCTCGGCCCATGCGCGGGAAGCAGCACGGCCGGCCGGAGCGCCAGCACGCGCTCCAGCGACCGCATGTAGTCGGACAGGTCGCCGCCCCGGCTCGCGTGAATCATGACGCTCGTCCCCAGCACGACAAGATCGCCGGTAAACATCGTCCGGCTCCCCTCGTGCCAGAACGCCAGGTGATCGGGAGAATGCCCCGGCGTGCCGACGACGCGCAGCTGCTCGCCGCCGGCAACGACGCCGTCGCTGTCAGCGAGCGGCCGCCAGGCGACGGCGTACTGCTCGTCCTGACCGGGCCATGGCTGCTTGAAGAACCGCGCGCCAGGGTGGGCCAGGGCCAGTGCCGCTGCCCCGCTGGCGTGGTCCGCGTGGCCGTGCGTGACGAGCACGTCCGCAAGGCGTGCGCGTCGATCCTCGAGCGCCATTGCAAGATCGGCGAGGTGCTGGGGGTGGCCAACCCCCGCGTCGATGAGCGTCGCTGGCCCATCGCCTGCGGCGAGAAGATACGTGTTGTTGCCTTCGCCGGTCATCGGCGTTGGATTGCGCGCTGTTAGGAGGACGGGCTTGAAGAGGGGCGTCAACACAGGTCAGACCGCTGGTATGCGGGGCCGCCCACGGCGGCCGTCAAACCCCTCAGGTGCCCCCAAACCCGATCGTGACACGCTCGCCCTCAACGATCACCGGCACTGCCCGGCGGCCCTTGCTGTACTGGAGCATGCGGTCGAGCGCAGCCGCATCCTTCTTGACGTTGATATAGTCGAATGGGACCCCACGTCGCTCGTAGTCCTCTCGCGCCGCCTGCGTGTAAGGACAGCCGTCCTTCCCGAAGATCGTGACCATCCTTCAATTGTAACGGCGTCTGACCCAGAAGACTCAAGACTCAAAACTCAAGACTCAAAAGTCACAACTTCACTTCATCCCCGTAGCCGCTCCAGCAGCTCGCGGGTACGATCCGGCAGGGGCATGGATCGAGACGACTCAAAGTCGTAGCAGACCATCACCGTGCTGCCGCTGGCGACCGGCGCACCGGTCGCCGCTTGCGTGATCTCGTACATCAGCGTGAAGCTCGAGCGCCCGATCTCACCGACTCCAAGCGCGACCTCGAGCTCGTCACCGAAATGCGCCGGCGACCGGTAGTCGCACGTCGCCTTCGCAACGATAACGCGCGCGTACGGCGACGGTGCGCCCGTCAGCTCGCGCCAGCATGTCAGGCGGCACTGCTCGAGATACGTGAAGTACACCGCGTGATTCACGTGCCCCATCGCATCGCAATCGCTGAATCGCACGGTCAGCCGATGCCGGTAAGCCGAAGCGGTCATGCGAGGTAGAATACCCGACCATCGTGGCTCCCTCCTTCGCAACCGCCGACGCGTTCACTGCCGAAGAGACGCGCGCGCTGGCGCCGTACTTCACCAATACCGACCGTACGATTTTCGCGCTGAAGAACCTGCCGGAAACGGTGAAGGGGGCGCTCTTCGCGCGTTACTCGCGCTCGGCGAAATCGCTGCGCCGCCTGTTCCTCGACGAGTTCCACGGGCAACTGAGCTCGGCCACCGAACGCGCCGACGGGGACGCAGCCGCGGCGACCCTGTCGCCCCCGGCGGCCCTGTCAACACAGTCGATCGATGTAGGCACCGAGCGCGCGAACCGGCTCTATGCCCGCGTCCTCAGCGACTACGGCGACGACTCGGTCGCCCAGCTCGGCGGCGCACACATCGCGTGCGAGGCCGCGTCGAACGTGCTGACCAAAGTGCTCGAATGGGGACGCCTGATGGCGTATCTCGAGCAGTCAACGCGCTACGTTCCGTACACAGATCGCCCAGGCGGCGCCTGGAAGTACCACGTGCCGGCGGAATTGAGCGGATCACCGCTGCGCACCTTGTACATCCAGACGCTCGACGCGGCGTTCGACACCTACGCGCGCTGGATTCCGAGGCTGGAGGCCCATTTCCGTGAGCGGTATCCGAAGTCGCCGGAAGACACCGACGGTGTCTACAAGTCGGTCATCCGGGCCAAGGCGCTGGATACCCTCCGCGGGCTTCTGCCGGCGGCGACGACCTCGAACGTCGGCCTCTTCGGCACGGGCCAGGCATTCGAGGCATTGCTGCTGCGGATGCTCGCCCACCCGCTCCAGGAAGTGCAACTGGCCGGCCGGGACATGCTCGCCGAGCTGCGGCACGTCATCCCGGCGTTCCTCGCGCGGATCGACCAGCCGAACCGCGGGGAACAGTGGACGGCGTATCTCGCCGACACCCGCGCGCGCTTCAACGCCGTGGCGCGGCCGTTCGTCGAATCGCTGGACGCGGAGCCCCGTGGAGAGGTCACGCTGACCGATTTCGATCCCGAGGGCGAGACCAAGGTCGTGGCGGCCGCGCTGTACGCCGCCTCCTCGCTGCCAGACGATCAGCTTCTTGCGGTCGCGCGCCAGCTGTCGACGGACGAGCGGGTCGCACTGCTCCGCGCCTACACAGGCTCGCGGGCAAACCGCCGCCACAAGCCTGGCCGGGCCTTCGAGCGCACGAGCTACCGGTTTGATGTGCTCGCTGATTACGGGGCGTTCCGCGATCTTCAGCGCCATCGGCTGCTGACGCTGGAATGGCAGCCGCTCACGACACAGCACGGATTCGTGGAGCCAGCCGCCATCGAGGAAGCCGGCGCGCTCGCCGAGTGGCGCGACGTCATGGAACGCTCCGCCGCGCTTCACGACCGGCTCTTGCGGGATGGCCTGCGCCACGTTGCCGCTTACGGCGTCGTGATGGCGTTCCGGGTTCGCTTCTACATGGACATGAACGCGCGCGAAGCCATGCACGTCATCGAGCTGCGCACCGCCCCGCAGGGCCATCCGTCGTACCGGCGGATCTGCCAGCTGATGCACCGCGCGATAGCCGAGGTCGCCGGCCACCGCGCCATCGCGCAGGCCATGCAGTTCGCCGATCACTCGGCCGTCGAGCTCGAGCGCCTGCAGTCGGAGCGCAGCCTGGAAGAAAAGCGAAGACGGGACGCGTCGTCGCCTCAGTCCTTGAGCCAGTAGCGGGAGTATTCGTCCAGGAACGTCAACGACCCGAAGGACCGCATCCGATCGACGAACAGCACGCCGTCGAGATGGTCGGTCTCATGCTGGACGACGCGCGCGGGAAACCCGTGCGCCCTGAGCTCGATGCGCTCGCCGTGACGATCGTACCCGCGCACCCGGATCTCGCGCGCCCGCGGTACGCGCCCGCGGATGTCGGGGATGCTCAGGCAGCCCTCCCAGTCTTCGATCACGTCGCTGCCGACGACCAGAATCTCAGGGTTGATGATCGCGACCGGCGCTTCCTCCGGCCGCCCGTCGCCATCATCATCATCATCACCATCATCATGGTGATCCAGCGCAGCGACGAACAGGCGCACGCTCTCGTGGACCTGCGGCGCGGCAAGTCCGACGCCGTGATACTCCGCCATCGTGTGCAGCATGTCGTCGATCAGCGTTTGGATCGCGGCGCCGCGGATCTCGGCTTTCTCGATCGGCCGCGCTCTCGCGCGCAGGACGGGATGACCCATGCGCGCGACTTTCAGGATCGACATATCCAGGGAATTATACTGGCCGCGTGCATGATGACTCGCATACCTACCAATTCTGCCCGCGTTGCGGGGCCGCACTCGAGCGGCAGCGGCTGAAAGCCACCGAGCCGATCCGTCCGGTGTGCACGCGCTGCGGGTTCGTGTTCTACCTCGACCCGAAGGTCGCCGTCGGGACCATTATCCGGACCGCGCGCGACAAGCTGGTCCTCGTACGCCGGGCGATCGAGCCTGGTTACGGCAAATGGGTGTATCCGGGTGGTTACGTCGACCGCGGTGAGCCGCTGACCGACGCTGCCGTCCGAGAGGCCCGGGAAGAATGCGCGCTGATCGTCCAACTCGAGGGCCTGGTGAACATCTACTCGTATCCCGGGCGCGTACCGGTCATCGTTGTCTATGCCGCCACCGCGATCGGCGGCGACCTGCGCGCGGACGACGAATGCCTCGAAGCTGCGGAGTTCGCGACAGATGACATCCCGTGGGGCGAGCTCGCGTTCCGCAGCACAGAGGACGGGCTGCGCGACTACTTGAGCGGCCTCCGTCATCCCGTCTCTAGTCCGCCAGCCCCTCGGCCTTCCTCTCGGAAGCGGTAATCTTGCCGCCTGCGGCAACGATCTCCGCATCCCGGTCGATCGGCCGGTCCGGGATCGGTACGGTTCGTGACACGGCGGCGGCGGTGCCGTCGATCTTGAGCTGGCGCATCAGGAACGTGAAACGCTCCTCCAGCGACTGCCCGATGGCCTGTCGCGCAGCTTCCGGCAGGCCCCACATGCGTTTCTTGAAGGGGCCAATGGCCTTCTTGCGTGCCTTGTAGATGAACTGCTCTTCGGTGTCGTTCGGCTTGCGCTCCTCGACGGCATGCTCGCGCACCCACGCGTACATCTCTTCCTTGAGATCGGGCGCGAACTGCGGATGCTCGTACACCATGTTCTGGAAATCAGTCGCAAGGTGAATCTCGCAGGCGCCGGCGCGCGGGAACGCGTTGAACGCATCGGGCGGCAGCGTCGAGGCGCCGTGCTGCACCGCACCGCCCAGGCCGTAGTCCTTCCGTGCGGCGTTCGACAGCTCCTCGAGCGTCTTGAGGTCGATCTTCACGTCCGTGCGAACGGTTCCATCCGGGTTGATGAACCCCCCGTGCGCCGTGCCGGTCTGTACGCTGATCTTGCTCAGGCCGAGGAGCCCGGCCCCCCGCGCCTTGAGCTTGGCGTTGAAGCCGTCCATGTAGGCATGCAGCTCGTGAACGTCGGAGTTCTTGCCGCCCACCTCCCCGATCTCGCCGCCGACCGACACCGTGACACCGGGCGGCTCCTGCCCGCGAATGAACACGGCAAAGTCCGCCGCGAGCGTCACGTTCACCTCCTGCTGCTCGGCGAGCGTCGGCTTGGAGAGATCGACGAGCGTCGACGTATCGATGTCGACGTTGTAGAAGCCGGCCGCGATCTCTTCCTTGATGAGCGCGCGCAGCGCGTCGAGCTCCTTATCGCGGTCGGGGCTGTTGTACTTCTTCGCGTTGGTCTGGACGTGATCGCCCTGGATGAAGAGCGGCCCGTTGAAGCCCTCCCTGAGCGCCGCGCCCAGCACGACCGCCGCATACTCGTGCGGGCGCTGCTCGGTGTAGCCGATCTCCGACCGCGCGATCTCGAAGATGAAGGCGCCGGCATTGAGCTTCTTCGCGGACCGGATGACCGCGCGGGCGGTGTCGTACGCCATCGCGCGAACGTTGATGGCCGGGACGGTAAACCCGCCGACGGCTCCGCGCCCCATCGCGGTGTACAGGTCGTGAATTGACGCGGGCCGGATGCCCGCGGCCGCCGCGGCCGTCCGGATATTCCATCGGGCCGTCCCGCGCAGCTCCGCGTCCGCCCCAAACACCGCCGTCCAGACAAGGCGATCGATCGTGTCGGCAGTCAACGGGCCAAGCGTCGTCATTTCCTTCACAGATTGAAACATGCAGGCTCCCTCTCCGAGCCGGTCATTCTAACACCGGATATTTGAAGTCCTCCACGCAGGTCGCCCCCACCGCGCGGGTGACCATTTCCTCGATGTCGAGGGCCTGCTCGGCAGCCTCGACCTCCTCGACGCGCGCACGGGTCGCCGGGTGGCGCGGCGTGAACAGCGTGCAGCAGTCCTGGTCCGGGATGATCGAGATCGGGAACGTGCCGATCCGCTGCGCCTCGGCCGTGATCTCGTCCTTGTCCATGCCGACGAGCGGCCGGAGGATCGGCATCGCCGTCGCCCGGGCGATGGTCGTCATGTTGTCGAGGGTCTGCGAGGCGACCTGGCCGATGACCTCCCCGGTCACGAGCGCGCGCGCGTGCCACCGGCATGCCAGGCGCTCTGCGATGCGGAACATCAGCCGTCGATAGACGACGACGCGCAGCGCGGGTGTGACCGACAGGACCACCTGCTGCTGCAGTTCGCCGAACGGCACGAGCACCAGCCGGGATCGCAGTTGATGCCTGGTCAGCAACGCGGCGATCTCTCTGACTTTCTCCTGCGACGCGCGCGACAGGATCGGGTAGCTGTGAAAGTGCACCAGCAGCACCGAGCACCCGCGCCGCATCAACCGGTAGGCTGCGACTGGGGAATCGATGCCTCCTGACAGCAGGCACGCCACGCGGCCCCCGGTGCCGGTCGGTAAGCCCCCGGCGCCGGCTTCCTTCCCGAAGAAGTAGAAGGCGTGGTCGGTCAACATCTCGATGTGAATCGTCAGCTCTGGCTGGCCGAGATCCACGCGCCATCCGGTCGCCTGCTTGATGAGGCCTCCGACTTCACGCTCCACCTGCGGAGAGGTGAACGGCAGCCGCTTGTCCGACCGCGTCGCCGAGACGCGGAACGAGCCGGCGCGTCGATCCTGAAGGTCCTCGAGAACCGCCTGGGAGAGCTTCGTGAAGTCGTGCACGCCCCGGCTCGCAAACGAGAAATTTGCGATGCCGAACACGCGGGACAGGCGATCGCGGATGGCGCCACGCTCGTCGGCCGTTGCAGCTGTCGCGCGGGATTCATCGCTCTTCAGCTCGATTTCGATGCGGCCGGCGACCGTCCGCACCGACCGGATCGGCAGGCCCTTCAGCGCGTCCCTGATGTTGCGGACGAGCAACTGAATGAACCAGGGACGGTTCTGGCCCTTGAGCGAAAGTTCCTTGTAATGAACGACGAGCGCGTTCATTGACTGATGACGGCCTCCGCCGCGCGGTGGCCGCTGCGGACGGCGCCCTCGATTGTTGCGGGGAGCCCGGTATCGACCCAATCGCCCGCCAGCACGATGCCGCGCACGGAGGTTCTCGTCGACGGCCGCGGTGGCTGTCCCGGGGCCAGCGAGAACGTGGCGCGCGGCTCCCGGACAACGGTTGCGCGAAGGAGGCGCGCCGATCGGATGTCCGGGATCGCCTCCAGCAGCTCGCGGTGCGCCGCCGCGATCAGGTCCTCGTTGGTCCAGCCGAGGATCTCGTCGGCGCCGCTCGACACGAGCGACAGATGTGATGCGTACCCGCCGAATACCGCGCGCTTGTCGAACACCCATTGCAGCGTCCGTCCCGGCAGCCCGATGAACGCCTCGTCGCCCGGCATGACCGGGCGATCGAACCAGAGATTCACCGTGACAATCGGCGAGGCTGCCGTCCGCTTCGCCGCGTCGACAGTCGCCGCAAGCCCTGCCGGCACGGTCACGAACAGGTCGGGAAGTGCAAACCACGGCACAGCGGACACGACCGCCGCGCACGACCATTTCCGGTCCGATCCGTGGATGACGATCGACCCGTTCGCGCCGGCGCCGACCTCGAGCCTCGCCGTCTCGCCGGTCAGAACCGTTCCACCGCGCGCCTCGATGTAGGCCCGCGCGGGCTCGGCATACATCAGATGCAGCGGCCGTGTGGGGAGCGCGATGGCGGCCGCCCGCGGATCGCCGCCGAACATCTCGGCAAGGACGCGCGCGAACGGGGGCGCCGCCGCCCGGCTGGACGGCTGGTTCAGCGCGGCGAGGACGAGTGGATCCCAGAGCATCTCGCGAAGACGGCTCGTCTGGCCGTTGCGGACCAGCCAGCCCTCCACCGTTTCGCCTGCGGATGCCGCCTTCGCTTCGCCGCCCCGCAGCTCCTGCCGCGCGATCTTCAGGGGCCGCGCCATGCCGAGCAGCGACAGCCGGTCCGCCCACGACAGCGCAGACCAGTCAAGAACGCCGGCCACCAGGTGAAGCGGCGGCGGCAACGGCGGGCACGTCAGCCGGCTGAGACGGCCCTCCCGATCGATCATCGTGACCGCGAGCTGCGCCCCGACGCGGACGTTGTCCAGGGCGCCGATGGTCCGAAGAAAGGCGAACGTGTCGGTGTAGCAGCCGAGCAGCACGTGCTGCCCGTTGTCCACGAGCTCGCCGGTCTCGCGATCGTGAAACGCCGTCGCGCGCCCGCCCAATCGCGAACGCGCCTCGAGCACCAGCACGCGCCTGCCGGCGTCAGTCAGCCGGACTGCCGCGCTCAGCCCGGCGAAGCCGGCACCGACCACAACCGCGTCGAACGAATTCACGCCTGCCAGAGCCATTGACGTACCGCAATGAGCGCCTGTTTCGGGCGAGGCACCCGCGTTGAGGTGGAGAACAGATCGTAGCCCGAACGCTCGATCCGCCGCAGCGTTTCGAAGTAGACCGCTCGCATGATCTCGGCGGCCACGAGCCGCCGGCGATCTTCGCCGGGGCGCGCATCGATCGCGCGCTGGTAGAAGCCGCGCGCCCGCTCGCACTCGAACGCCGCCAGGGCGCGCAACGGGGCGGTCATGACCCCCTTCTCCAGATCATCCACCGAGCAGCCGAATGCCGCGAGGTCTTCGGCCGGCAGATACACGCGCCCCCGCTGGAGATCCGGGCCCACGTCGCGAAGGATGTTCGTCAGCTGCAGCGCGACGCCGAGGTGCAGCGCGTACTCCTCGGAACGTGGATGCCGGCAGCCGAAGATCTTGACGCAGATGACGCCGACCGCGGACGCGACGCGGTGGCAGTATTGCAACAGCGCATCGAAGTCATCGTACCGCGAGATATCGAGATCCATTTCGACCCCGACGATGACGTCCTCGAACGCCTGCCGCGGAAGGTCGTAGGCGCGGACGAACGGCTCCAGGTCGCGGCCCTGCCTGGTCGACGGCCGCCCGGCACCGTAACACGCGGACAGCTCGCGCCGCCAGAAGCTCACGGCGTCCCGGCCGGCGGGCGGACCACCCGGCCCGGACGGCAGCTCGTCGACGGCATCGTCGACGGCCCGGCAGAAATCCCAGACCGCCACGATCGCGCGGCGTTGGGCGGCTGGCAAGACCAGGAACGAGTAGTAGAAGCTCGTCTGGCGGGCCATCAGTTGAACGCTCGCCATCGAAGAGCGCGCGAGACGAGGACGGGCACGTCAGCAGCGCCGAGCGTGGGTCGCTCGGACATCATGCGATCGCCGCGCGCGCCGACGCGCTCGAGAATCCGGCGCCCGCCGAGCCAGGTGAGACGCAGTTCGTAGCGAAGGCGGCCGGCCACGCCGTCGCAGACGGCTCGGCCATGCTGGAACAGCCCGCTGGTGACGCGCACGCATTCTGTCATCGCACCCACCCAGGCTGCGCCGACAGCGGACGTATGCAGCTGCTCTTCGCTGGCGCCGAACGTCTCGTAGACCTCCCGGGGCACGTACAGGCGGCCCGCGGTCCAGTCCGGCCCCATGTCCTGCCAGAAATTTGTCAACTGCAGTGCGGTGCAGAACGCGTCGGACGATCGATCGAGGCGATCGTCCTGATGTCCTGCGATGCGCAGCACGAGGCGCCCGACCGGGTTCGCCGATCGACGGCAGTAGTCGAGGAGATCGGGCCACGAGTCGTAGCGAGTCGTCATGGTATCCTGGCCGAACGCGCTCACGAGATCGTCGAAGAGCGACAACGGCAGATGGAGCGACCGAATGGTCTCCGCGGTCGCCGCCACAATCAGGTTATCGAGATTGTCCTGTGCGGCCTGGGCCCTGTCGGCCTTGTCGGCGGCGACGGCCGCGTGCAGCCGTCGCTGCCATTGGTCGAGACGGTCGAGGCGATCGGTCGCGGACGCGGTGCCTTCGTCCGCGATATCATCCGCCACGCGCGCGAACGCGTAAACGGCGGCGACATGGGGCCGCATGGCCGCCGGCAGCAGACGCGACGCGACGGGAAAGTTCTCGTAATGCGAGCGGGCGAGCGTCTCGCACGCCTGGTAGGCGCGCGCAATCGGCTCGGGCCTGGCGGTCACTGACTGATTCTAAGACAGGGCGCGGCCTGGGTGTGAGAGGGTGACGGCGTGATGCGCGACGCGGTGGCCGGCGTGGTCGCTATTCTCCTGATGCTCCTCGCCGCGAGCCTGGCGACAACGCTGAAGTACGTGCGCCAGCGGCGGCAGCGCGCGCGGGACTCGGAACGCGCCCTCGGACGCACCGTCATCGTCGAGATTCCCGGTGAGGACGATCTCGTGCTCTTCAGCGAGGACGCGGTGCGCTTTTACTACGGCGAACGATCGATCGATAAGGATCTGATCGTCTCCGCCCGGCTGCTCATCAACGGCAACACTATCGCCGAAGCCCATCTCGATCGCGGCGACTCCCCGCAGGGGACCACCGAACCGGCCGGCGGCGCTCCACAAGCGGGAGCTGTTGAAGAAACCGCCGGAGCTGTTGAAGAAACGGGGATCGTGCGCGACCGCTGGGACGTGGCCATCCAGGCCGTCAATGGCAGGCTGGTCGTGCCATGCGGCGCCATCCGTGAGCGCGTATCGCAGGAGCTCGCCCGGTCAGTATTCGACGCGGTGAAGCGCGATATCAACGCTCGCGACGCCCGCGTTCACCACTCGGTCTCGGGCGCCCCGCCGCGATGATTGACTACTCGAGCCAGCGCAAACAGCAGATCCGACAGCCGGTTCACATATCGCAGCAGGACAGGATCGACCGGCGGGACGAGCGCGACCATCCGGCGCTCTGCGCGGCGGCAGACTGTCCTCGCGACGTGCAGGGCGGCGCCGGCGGGTGTTCCACCGGCGAGGATGAACCGGCGGAGCGGCGGCGCCTCCGCGTCGTAGCGATCGATCAGACCCTCGAGGCGAGCGACGTCAGCGTCGGCGAGGATGGCTTTGGTCACGCGCGCCGCAAGCTTTTCGCCGGGATCGGCAAGCTGGGCGCCAAGCGCGAAGAGATCGCGCTGAATCTGCGCGACTTCTTCTTCCAGGCCCGGGTCGAGGCGTGACGCCCGCACGAGGCCGAGCCACGCGTTCAGCTCGTCAACGTCGCCGTACGTATCGAGGCGCGGATCGTCTTTCCGCACCCGCGTGCCGTCGAAGTACGATGTCTCGCCCGCGTCGCCCGTGCGCGTGTACAGTTTCACGGCCGGATTATACGAAATGACCACGAGATGACGGCGAAACGATCGGCACGGTCCGCGAAACCGCCAGCACGGTCCGCGAAGCCGCCAGCACCCTCAGCGAAGCCGTCTTCCGCCGCGCGACGCCGGTTCCGGCAGCGCCTGTTGACCTGGTATCGCCGTCACGGACGCGATCTCCCGTGGCGCAAGACCGACGACCCCTACCGGATCCTCGTGTCCGAAATCATGCTGCAGCAGACACAGGTCGAGCGCGTGCTGCCGAAATACGCTGAGTGGCTCGACAAGTATCCGTCGCTCCACGCGCTCGCCGAGGCACCGGAGCACGAGGTGACCCGCACCTGGTATCCGCTCGGCTACAACATCCGGCCCAAGCGCCTGCAGTCAATCGCCCGCGAAGCCGTCGCAAAATATGGCGGCGTGCTTCCATCCGACCACGACACGTTGCTGTCGTTCAAGGGCATCGGCGCCTACACCGCGGGCGCGATCCGCAGCTTTGCGTTCCGTGAACGCGCCGCGATTCTCGATACAAACGTGGCTCGCGTGCTGTTTCGCGTGTTCGTCGGCACGGGCGACCCGAAGAGCCACGCGATGAAGCGCCATCTCTGGACGCTGTCTGAAGCGCTGGTGCCGACCCGCCACGTCTTCGACTTCAACCAGGGGCTGATGGACTTCGGCGCCATGGTGTGCGTCGCCCGCAACCCAAGATGCCTCGTCTGCCCGATGTCTTCTGACTGCCGCGCCTTCCCTTACACTCCGGACCGATGACGCTCGTAGTGGCGGCCGCGGTCATCGAGGAGGATGGGCGATTCCTGCTCACCCGGCGGCAGAAGGGCGCGCATCTCGAGGGGTACTGGGAGTTCCCCGGCGGCAAATGCGAGGCTGGGGAGTCACTCCACGACTGCCTGACGCGGGAGCTGCACGAGGAGCTGGCCGTGGATTCAGCGGTCGGCGACGAGATCTTTTCGACCACGCATCAATATCGCGATCGACTGGTGGCGCTGCACTTCTTCCGCTGCCGCTTACGGGGTATGCCTATCCCTCAGATCGGCCAGGAGATGCAGTGGGTGGAGCGCCGTGACCTCTCCGGCCTCCGATTTCCGCCGGCCGACGCCGAGCTCATCGAACAGCTCACACGAACGGGAGAGCGCTGATCGAGGCAGCGGCGCCATCAACGGAGACCTCGGTGCCGACCTCCGTGAAATCCCGGTGCACGTATGCCAGCGCAATCGGACACCCGAGCGCCGGCGAGAACGCACTGCTCGTCACGCGCCCCACTGACCGATCGCCCGACATCACGATCGCGCCGGACGCCGGCGCCCGGCCACCGGCGATCCGAAGGCCGACGAGGCGGCGCGCGA
>DASZFS010000076.1:0-15359 GCA_035939575.1 Vicinamibacterales bacterium
CATGGCGCGGATGTGAACGCGCGGGAGACGCGACGCGGACAGACGGCGCTGATGTGGGCGGCGTCGAACAATAATGCCGCCGCCATCCGCACCCTCGTCGAAGCCGGCGCGGACCTCAATGCCCGCGCCACTGGCCCACAGCAGGAATCCCGGACGGGGTATGTGCCGCGCGCCTCGGGCTACGGCGGCCGGAATCGACAGCGGCCTGACGCGGCGACGCCACTGCTCTTCGCCGTCCGCCGCGGCAACGCCGAGGCGGTGACAACACTGCTCGACCTGGGCGCGAACGTGAACGACACGCTCCCCGACAAGACGAGCGCCTTGGTCGTCGCGATCGCGAACGCTCACTGGGAGCTTGCCGCGTACCTGCTGGATCGGGGCGCCGACCCCAACGCCGCCGGTCAGGGCTGGGGCCCCCTGCATCAGCTGGCGCGGACGCGCCGAGGCCTCGACGTCAATCGCTACCCCTGGCCCGAGGTCACCGGCAGGATCAGCGGCCTCGAGCTCGCGAAGAAGCTCGTGCGCGCGGGCGCCGACGTGAACCAGCGGATGGAGAAGAAGATCAACGACGACGTGCGCAACAATTTCGGCGCGGGCGCGACGCCATTTGCAATGGCCGCGAAGGCGGATGACCTGGAGCTGATGAAATTGCTGGTCACCCTCGGCGCCGATCCGAACATCCGGACCTACAGCGGCACCACGCCGCTCATGGCAGCCGTCGGCGTCGAGATGTTCAATCCGGGCGAGGACACGCACGCCGACGAGGACGCCATCGCCGCGGCTCAGTTCCTGCTCGACCTGGGTGCGCCGATCAACGCGACCAATCACTACGCCGAATCGGCCCTCCTCGGCGCGACAGCGCGTGGCCCGATCCCGCTCGTGCAGCTGCTGCTGGACCACGGCGCAAGCTTCGACGTGAAGGACATCCTGGGCTGGACGCCGCTGATCTCGGCCGAATGGGGCAAGAATTACGGCGGCCAGCAGATCAAGAACCCGGAGATGGGGCGCTACATCCGAGACCAGATGACCGAGCGCGGCCTTTCCGTCGATCGGCCCAGCGACGAGGAGCTGTATCGGTGGATGTTCGGCCCCTGCGGCCACGGCGCGAATGTCAATCCGCCGCCGCCGGGCGGCTCGCTGGCCGACCGCTGCAAGGCGGGCCGTGACCTGCGCAACGTGCAGCGGGGTAACGTGCCGCTGCCCGATGATCTCGCGGTACCGATAAAGTAGAAGTACGCGGCACTCGGACATGCGGCTCCACCTGCCGCTGCTCATCGCAGGCGCCGTCCTCGTCGGCTTGATCCAGGTTCGCTCGACACCGCGCGTTGTTCCTGAACGCGCGATCTCGAGCCGCCCCGTTCAGGTCCAGGAGGACGGCTACGTCAGCTCCTCGGCCTGCCGCGCGTGCCATCCGCGCGAATACCAGACCTGGCGCGCCTCATATCACCGCACGATGACCACGCGGCCCACGCCCGAAACGGTCGTCCCGGACTTTCGCGAGGTGGATCTCGACGCGCCGGCCGGGCGCGTGCACCTGTCGCGCGACGCCGATGGATACTGGGCTCAATTCACGGATCCGGATGACTCCCCCGGAGGCGTTCAGCGGCGCATCCGTCGACAGATTCTCCTCGTCACCGGGTCGCATCACCAGCAGGTCTTCTGGTACCCGCAGGGCAGAGGCCGGCTGCTTGGCCAGCTGCCGGTGACGTATCTCACGGCTGAACGGCGCTGGATTCTGCGCACCGCAGCGTTTCTTCAGCCGCCGGTCGTAACAGCGCCGTCGGAGACCGGACACTGGAATGCCATCTGTGTCGGCTGTCACGCGACCGGGGGGCGCTCGCTGGTCGACCCGCCGCTTGGGACGGTGCCGCTCGATCAGATTGACGCCGATACGCGCGTCGCGGAGTTTGGGATCGCGTGCGAGGCGTGCCACGGTCCCGCCGCCAGCCATGTTCGTGCCAATTGGAACCCGCTGCGCCGCTATGCCCTGCATCTCACCAACGGCACCGATCCGACGACGGTGCAGCCCGACAACCTCACGCCGAAAGCCTCGTCGGAGGTCTGCGGGCAATGTCATAGCGTGTGGGAGCCGTACGATGAACGCGGCGAGCGCGCCGCGAATCAGCAAGGCTTCGCGTACCGGCCAGGTGGCGAGCTGCGCGATACCCGTTTCATTGCCCAGCCGTCCCGCGACTCGGGATCGGCCACGATGATGCGACTCCTCCAGCAGGATCCGGGATTCGTCGCGGACTCCTTCTGGCCGGACGGCATGGTGAGTGTCTCCGGCCGCGAGTACAACGGGTTGATCGATTCGCCCTGCTACGTGAACGGCGCCGGGCGTGGCGGCACGATGACCTGCTCGTCGTGCCATGCCATGCATCAGCCGGTCGGCGACACGAGGTCGCCACACGCGTGGGCCGCCAATCAATTGAAGCCCGGCATGGACGGCAACGACGCGTGCCTGCAATGTCACGGCTCGCTCGCCGCCGATCCGGGCCGGCATACCCATCACAAGGCGGAATCGGCGGGCAGCAGCTGCTACAACTGTCACATGCCGTACACGACGTACGGGCTGCTCAAAGGGCTCCGCAGCCACCAGGTCACGAGTCCCGACGTGCGCGTCAGCGTGCGGACGGGACGGCCGAACGCGTGCAACCTCTGTCACGCGAACCGGTCGATGGGATGGGCGGCGGAGGCTCTTGGTCGTTGGTACGGCGTGCCGGCACCCGTGCTCGATCCGGACGAGTCGACGATTGCGGCGTCGATTCTCTGGATGATGCGCGGCGATGCGAGGCAGCGCGCGCTCGCCGCCTACAATCTCGGCCGCTTCGAGGCAAGCGGCGCGTCCGGAGCGGAATCGATGGCGCCATTCCTCGCGGTGCTGCTCGACGATCCATACGACGCCGTCAGGTTCGTGGCGTACCGGTCGCTCCGGACGCTTCCTGGATTCGAGCGGTTCGACTACGATTACCTGGCCTCGGCGGGCGAGCGGCGCCGCGCTCGGCTTCGGGCGACAGACGCGTGGCGGCGCACACACCACGGCCACGACGCTGCGGTGCTGATCGACGCGCAGGGTGGGCTGCGCCGCGACGAGGTCGACCGGCTGCTGCGCAACCGCAACAACCGGTTTGTGTTCATGCGCGAGTAGATGGACTACACACGCCGTCATCTGTGGTTCGGCTGGTGGTCGCTGTTCGTCTACGCGTTCATCGGGATGGCGTTGGAGCTCCTGAACGGCTTCAAGGTCCCCGCCTATGTCGACGTCTCGAACGAGACGCGGCGCCTCATGTGGACGCTCGGGCACGCGCACGGCGTGGGACTCGCGCTCGTCCACATCGCGTTCGCGCTCACGCGGCGCGCCCGCGGCGCCCCGGACAGCTGGAATCCGCGGCTCCCGTCGAGATGTCTGATCGCGGCCAGTGTGTGCCTGCCCGGAGGTTTCTTTCTGGGCGGCGTGAGCTTTTACAGCGGGGATCCCGGATTGGGCGTGCTGCTCGTGCCGGTCGGCGCCGTCCTCCTGCTCGCAGGCGTGTTCATGACCGCGCGCGCGATGGGTGTTATGGCCGAGCCTTGGCCGTGAACACGATCTGCTCGAGGGCCTTGATGTCGGTCGTGAGCTCGGTCTGGCCGGAGGGCACGCCGTTGGTCTTCAGCACGAAGCTGACCACGTCGACGCAGTCCGACAACGGAAGCGAGCCGGGGTTGCTCTTGGGCATGTTGCTGGCAATGAAGTCGTACAGCTCGGCCAGTGTCGCGCCGTCCCACTTCGACGTGAAGTTCGGACCCTGCAGCGCGGGTTGGTTGTCGTCGCCGCCACTGAGGTCATCATGATGACAGCCGGCGCACGACCGGCTGAAGGCCTTTCGTCCGCGTTCGGCCTGCGTATCGGTATAGACGCCCGACCAGACGGTCCCCTTCGCGCTCTGCGCGAGGACGAGGGGCGACACCATCAAAAGCGCGAACAGCACCCCGGATACAGCCCGAGGATGGCATAGGAGCACGAGTTGAACGCTACCACATCGTCGGTCGGCCCGGTGTCGCGGTTTGTAGCGCTGATGGCCGTGCTCGGTTTCGTACAGGCAAGCGCGGTCGAGCCGAAGGTCGCGACGGTGGACGAGTTCCGGACCGCGATGAAGGACGCTGGAGAGGCATTTGCCGTGATCACGATGATGACGCCAACGCCAGCGTATCTGTTGAACAGCGTCCGCGGCGATGAGCTCACCCAGGTCGCGATCGTCAGGTCGCAGATGGCGGCCTCCAGGACGTTTCTGTCCGCAAAGCGCAGTGCCGACGGCGTTCGTCTGTCGGACGAGATGCTCGATGCGCTCGACGATCTCGACGCGATACTTCGAAAGAGCGAGCCGGATCAGGCGGCCGCGATCGATGCCGTGGAGGAGGTCGACAAAGCCTGCGCGGCATGCCACCGCTCCATGCGGGAGGGGAACGAGCGGACGGGCTATCGCTTCAGGCCCGGTATCGTGGGCTGATCGGCTGGCGCTCCTCACTGTGCCGTCGCTCGTCCTGCCCGACGGCCATCGGCAGTGCGACGACGACGGTTGTTCCACGGCCGATCGCGCTCCGGACGGCCAATGACCCCCCGTGATCGGTGACAATCCGTTGGGCGATCGCGAGTCCGAGGCCGCTGCCGCCGGGTCGGGCCTGGCGGCCGCGGAAGAAGCGCCGGGTGACCTGGGGCAGTTCATGCTCCGGAATGCCGGCGCCATGATCGGAGATCTCGATCGCGATCGCATTCGCCTCCCGTCGAGCCGTGATGCCGAGGTAGCGGCCGTGACCGCCATGGCGAACGGCGTTGTCAATCACGTTGCCGAGGAGCAGGCCGATGGCGGTGTGATCGACCGACACGAGCGGCAGATCGTGGGGTACGTCGACGCGCACGTCGAATCCATCGTGCTTGAGCTGCGATCCGAACTCCCGCAGGACGTCGTGCACGACCACCTCCGGCGGCGTCGCTTCGAACGAGTACATCTCGGTCACGTCCGTCACACGCGAATACGCGAGCAGGTTGTCGATGAGCCGCGTCAGCCGCTTGGCTTCGTGGACGGCCATCTGGGCGTACTCGCGCGACATGTCGGTTGTCGTGCTGCGCCCCGACGCGAGTGTCTCGCTGATCGCGCGAATCGTCGCGATGGGCGTCTTCAACTCGTGGGTCACCGTCGCGACGAAGTCGGACCGCATCGCCGCGAGCGCGGCGCTCGCCCGCGCCGCCCGGACGGTCAGGATCAGGGCGAGCGCGAGGGTTGCCGCGCTGATGGCCGCCACGGTCAGCGTTCGCCCCGCGCCCTGGTTCGCCGTCGCGAGCGTCGGATCGTCGGCGACAATCGCCTCCGCCGCCCACGGCGTGGGGTCGATGTCGGGCGCCGCGTCGACGCCCGCGAGGATGGGATCGAAGAACATCAGCGGAAAGGTTCGCCGGGCCGAGGCGTCGGGCCGCACGCCGCGGGGCGCCCGGTCGACCGCGCTCCCGCGCCCGTCGATCACGACGACGGTCAGCCCGTTCCCGCCGCCCGCGATCGGCGCGACCTGCCGCGTGAGCTCGTCGAAGTAATGCCGGCGCACCCAATCGAGGTTCACCGTGAACCCGACGACTTCGGCCGGCGCCTCGTGAAACGCGTCGTTGTAGCGAATCGACGCGATGACCTGATGCGGGATGCCGCCAAGCGCCAGGTCGAACGCCGAGAAACGCCGGCCCAGCGCGACGTCCTTTCTCAGTCGGTCGATCAACCGCGTGGCGCCCTCACCGCCGTGCCCCATGACCACGGGTAGGCGAATCGCCGTCGGATCGATCTGCACCCACTCGGGCGCCCGGTCGGATCGGCAGTAGACCGTGACGGCGGAGGCCGCGATCGATCCGCGCCACGCGAAGAACGCCTCGGGGTACGGGTACCGCGCGAACGCGCTCGCGATCCGATCGCGCAGGTCGAACACATCGTCCGGGCGCAGCTGCGGGAGGACCGTGGCCTGCGCGGCGCGCATGTCGCGCGTAACCGCCGTCACGACGAGATCGGCCGCGGATTCGGCGCGCCGCGCCGCCAGGAGCTGCGCGCTGCGCTGCCATCCGGTGACCGCACGATAGCCGATACCGATGAGCGCCGCGGCTGACAGGCACAAGCCGAGCACGAGGGCGCTGCGTGGGCCCGGCATCCACTGTTTCACCTCAACAGCTCCCGCTCGCGGTAGTACCGCGCCGCGCCGTCGTGGAGCGGAATCGGCGTCGCCGGTGCCTGCTCGAGATCGACCAGACGAAGTGAGGGTTGCGTGGCCGAGAGCCGCGGCAGCGCGGCGAAGAACACCTTCGTGACGTCGTGGACGACTTGATCGGTCAGGTCGCGGCGGCAGATCAACACGAGATCCACACCTACCGTGCGGAACGTCGTCGTCTGCCGCGGGTAAGTGCCCGCGGGAATCGCGACCGGCCGCACGAATGCGTATTCGCGGCGCAGCCTGTCGACCGGCGGGCCCTCGAGCGGAATCATCCGCGCGCCGTCCTGGACCACGGAGGCGACCGCCTCGGCGGAGTCGTAGATCGTCGTGAACATGGCCTCGAGCTGGCCGTCGCGCAGCTGCGCGAGAGCGGCGGACTGCGGAAGCGGCGCCTTGTCGCGAACGGAGGCGGGATCGACGCCGTAGGCGGCGAGCACGAGGTGGGACAGCGCGGTGACGTCGGTCGTCGCGCCGCCGGTCGCGCCCAGCGGGAATTGGACGCCGCTTCCAAAGCGCGGATCGTTTCGCGAGCCGCCGGACAGACGGACCGTCCGGCCCCGCAGGTCGGCAACCGTTCGCACCCCCGACTGGGCGCTCACGATCAGGATGAGCGGCGCGACATTCAGCGCCGAGATGGCGCGCAGCCGCTTGGCGGGATCGGAGGGCTGGTCGCTGCGGTTGTGCGCGAAGTACACGGCGTCGGCGAACGAGACACCGACGTCGGCTTCGCCGCGCTCGATCGCGTCGACCGCGGCCAGCGGATTGGCGGCCGACGAGAGCTGCACGTCGACAGTGGGAAACGCGCTCGCGTACTCACCCGCGAACGCCTCCATCAGGCGCGTGCCGGTCAGTCGGAGGATCGTTCGTGGAGGCGGAGGGGGCGGTCGCGCGCAATCGACCGTGACGGCCAGGGCCACCGCGACGAGAGCGCTGAACGCGCGCGGACCATCCGGGCGGCGGGAGCGGCGCACGATGGGCGCATTGTGCCACAGGTTTTTTCCGGCCCGCGGTGGCCATACGACAACTTGCGACACACGGCCAGTGTGTTCTGCTCTACATTCACGGTCGTCGGCCCGCCGGAGGGGAGAGTATGCAGATCAGAGGTCTGTACGCCGCGTTCTCGGCCGCCTTGATGCTCGCGGGCGTTCTCGCCGCGGCCGACGGTCCGCCCAAGTTCCCGCCACGGATCGTGTACGTCCCCCACGCCACGTTGGACAACGCCGTCCTGCACGGCAATGTGGCCGGCGGCGGCACGAACGAGCTCGTTCCCCGCGACAACGACCTCGGGGTGCGCGTCAGCCTTGGGAAGAAGGACGCGACCCCGCCTGTCAGCGCCGCCGAGGTGCACTCGACGTTCGGACACGTGTTCCTGATCGAGGACGGCGGGGGAACTCTGGTCCTCGGCGGCCAGCTCGTCGACGCGAAAGAGAACCGGCCCGGCGAATGGACCGGCTCGGGGATCAAAGGCGGCCAGGAGTTCCAGATGACGAAGGGCGACATGATCACCGTGGAGGTCGGCATGCCGCATTGGTGGAAACAGGTGTCCGCCGGCGGCGTCGCCTACCTCGCATTCCACAGCTTCCCGGAGCACAATCAGCCGGCGTCCCGGCCGAGTGCCCCCCGCAAGTAGACCCTGGAGCAACCGTTTATGAAACCTGTGAAGACACTTGCAGCAGGCATGCTCGTCGGTGCGCTGCTCGCCTTGAGCGGCTACCAGCTCCGCGCGGCCAGGGTGAAGCAGGAAGGCGCCGCCGCGCGGCAGGTGCCGTACTTCGAGTATGACGAGACATTCCCGAAGCCGCTGCCGAATCACTGGACGACGGGCACCGTCGTGGGTCTCGCGGTTGACGCGAAGCAGCACATCTGGATCGTGCATCGCGCGCCGACTCTCCGGCCGGATGAACTGCACGGCGAACAGGACCCGCCGCTCGGCGAGTGCTGCGTCAAAGCACCGTACGTCATCGAGTTCGACTACGCCGGCAATGTGGTGCAGGCATGGGGCGGACCGAGCCCGACGCATGAGTACGATTGGCCGACCAACGGCGGCCCGAGTCCGGATCCAACCGCCGGTGCGCAGCCGACAGGCATGCACAGCGTGTTCGTCGACCACAAGGACAACGTGTGGTTGACGGCCACGGGTCCGGGCGATGGCCAGATCCTGAAGTTCACGCGCAACGGCAAGTTCCTCGCCCAGTACGGCCACACGAAGCGGCCGCGGGCGGACAGCAACGACATCGAGAACGCGAACCAGGCTTCCGGAATCGCTGAATACGTGAAGACGAACGAGATGTTCATTTCCGACGGTTACGTCAACCGCCGCGTGCTCGTACTGGATGAGGAGACCGCGAAATACAAGCGCCATTGGGGCGCCTACGGAAAGCGGCCGGACGATTCCGTTCGCTATCAGTACAACCCGAACAAGCTGTTCGAGCAGTTCTCGACCGTTCACGGCATCGGCGTGAGCAACGATGGCCTGGTCTATGCCTGCGATCGCAATGGAAGCCGCGTGCAGGTGTTCAAGACCGATGGCACATTCGTCGCGGAGAAGGGCATCGAGCGGCAGACGCTGAACGGCACCGTGTTCGGCATCGCGTTCTCGCCGGATCCCGAACAGCGCTACGCCTACATCCCGGACGGCCGGAACGAGAAGATCTGGATCCTCGAGCGGAAATCGCTCGATATCATCGGATCGTTCGGCTGCCCCGGACACGCGGGTGGCTGTTTGACCACGCCGCACAGCATTGCCACCGACGCGAAGGGGAACATCTACATCGGCGAAACGTGGGAGGGCAAGCGCGTGCAGCGCTTCCTGTTCAAGGGCGTGAGGTCACTGTCATGAAAGCGATGCAGGTGTTCGCGATCGGCATGTGCATCGGCGTTGGCACGATCGCCGCGTTCGAGGGTGTGCGCTCGAGCGCCGACCAGAACACCGCGGCGGCGAGCGGCCCGGCGGCGAAAAGTCTGTCGCGCGCGGTTCCCCAGTTCCAGTACGACAAGTCGTGGCCGAGGGAGCCGCTGCCGGCGCAGTGGAAGCTCGGTCAAGTCGTCGGCGTCCATGTCGATGCGCGCGACAACGTCTGGATTGTTCAGCGTCCCGCGACCCTGAAGAACTCGGAAAGGGAAGCGACCGATTTGACGAGGTACGGCGCTGTCGCGCCGCCCGCCGGCGGTGGGAGCACGGCCAGCAGCCAGGGTGGCAATAACACCGGCGGTGCCGGCGTGGGCCCCCTCGCGGAGTGCTGCAAGCCCGCGCCGCCGGTGATCGTGTTCGACTCGCAGGGCAACGCGTTCGCGTCATGGGGCGGCCCCGGCCAGGGCTTCGATTGGCCGACCCCCGGACCGAAGAGCCCCGATCCGGCGATGGGGACCGGCCCGTACGGCGAGCACGCAGTCTTCAGCGACTACAACGACAACGTCTGGGTCGGCGCCGATGGACCGGGCGACGGCCAGATCCTGAAGTTCACCCGCTGGGGTAAGTTCCAGCTGCAGATCGGCAAGAAAGGCGGGTTGAGCCAGGGCAGCAACGATACCAGCACCCTCAACGGCGCCCAGCAGATCGCCGTGGACCCGGCGACCAATGAGGTATTCGTGGCGGACGGGCTGAAGAATCACCGCGTCATCGTCTTCGATGGCACGACCGGCGCCTACAAGCGCCACTGGGGCGCATACGGCAGGCAGCCGGACGATGCAGCGGTTCCCACCAGGTACGACCCGGGCGCGCGAAGCACGCAGTTTGGCGAGGTGCACGGGATCGCCCTCAGTAGGGACGGTCTCCTTTACGTGTCCGACCGCACCAACGACCGCGTCCAGGTGTTCAAGAAGGACGGGACGTTCGTCAAGGAAGGGCTGGTCGCGCCGAACACCCTCGGCGGGTCGGTGTACGAAGTCGCCTTTTCCGCCGATGCGGCACAGCAGTACCTCTACGTCGTCGACGGGATGAACGAGAAGATCTGGATCCTGTCGCGCGACTCGCTCGAGACGCTCGGCTCGTTCGGAACCGGCGGGAACAACGGCGGCCAGCTCCGCGCGGCGCACAGCATCGCGACCGATTCGAAGGGCAACATCTACGTCGGCGAAACCTGGGAGAGCAAGCGCGTGCAGCGGTTCCTGTACACCGGAATGCGGGCCGCCGCGCGATAGCACGACGCTCGCGGAGCCAACAACCGTGATGGATCAGAAGGTGACGACCACGCCAACCCGGGCGATGCGCGGAGCGAGAATCGTGCTGATCAGGTTGGCGTTGGTGGCGTTCTGGATAGCGTTCTGGCCCAGAATCGTGCTGCTGTTGAACAGGTTGAACACGTCGAGCGTCGGCTTCACCCGCAGGCGGCCGACGATGACGGTCTTGTCCACGCGAAAATCGGTCTGATAGAAGTTCGGCAGGCGTACGTCGCCGGGCGGATCGAGCAGCACCTGAATCGCACCCGCGGAGTTCGGCCGCACCGCTACGTTGATCGACTGCAGGAACGGATACCCCTGATGCGTGTCCACGGTCGCGGCCACGCGGATCTCGTATGGCAGCTGGTACCAGCCGTTGAGCCGGGCGATCCACTTGGCGTTCGGATTCTGCGCGGCGAAGCCGCTCGTCGTGAGCGCCGGCGCGTATTGCGCCCCGTTCGCGATGGCGATGTTGGTGGGATCCTGGTACGACGCGGGTGAATCGTAGAACACGACCGTGCTGTTGAACGCGAAGCTGGCCTCGACGTTCCATTGCCTCCCGCGTTTGCGCCCGACGGCCTCGAAGCCCTGGAACCTCTGGTGATAGTCGGGTCTGTTGGTCAGGATGAACGGGCTCGGCAGCGGAACGTTCGGCACGTAGTACGTGATGGGTCCGCATCGAGCCCCCGCCGGGCACGCGGCGGCCGATGGCGTGAACGTCACCGGTGCGTAGCTCGCGGCGCTGATCCCGAGGATCTGGTTGAATATGAAATTGCTGTAGTTCCGCCAGATGTAGCTGACGCTGATGCCTATCCCCGACACCTCTTTGTTGAATCCGACGACGACCTCGTCGGCCCGGGAATTCTTGAGATTGGGATCGATCTGGTTGGGGCTCGTCGTCTGCGCGGGATTGGCGGGGTTGTAACCCCCGCCAAAGGACAACGTCTTGCTCGTGTTGACTTCGTTGGCCTGCACGATCTTGTCGCCGTTGAGGTCCGTCCAGGGAAACTGGATCGTCGCTGCGCCAATGGGGTTGAGCGTGCCCGATATCTGCCCGGGGCTGAGTTGGTCGTAATACTGCGCGAACGACGCCTTGAGCACGTTCCGGCCGTTGCCGGTCACGTCGTAGGTCACACCGAGGCGAGGCGCCACGTTGTCGAAGACCACCCCGCTCCCGATCCCCGGAAAGGTGACGGCGGGCAGAAACGTGAAGGGCACCCCGTTCGCCGTCATCTGACCCTGGAATGGCGACGCCGGCACGGTAGCCGCTCCCTGTCGATCGTCCTGCCGATCCCATCGCAGTCCCAGGTTCAACGCCAGCCGCCCGTGGGTATACGTGTCCTGGAAGTACAGCGACTCCTGGTACAGATACTGATTGCGGATGCTGTCGCGAGAGAAGAGCGCCGCGAATGGCGTGCTGAACGCGGGCAGGGCGCCGCTGTTGAACTGCGCCGTGACGTCGCCCCCCGTGTGCGCCGTCACGATCATCGGATAGTAGAGATACTTGAAGCCGGCCTTGAGCTTGTGGTCGCCGCCCCACTTCCCGGGCAGGAAATAGCTGGTCGTGAGATCGACGTTGTTCTTGACGGTGAAGTTGATGCTCGAGCTGAACGACCGATCGAAGGCGCCGGTACTGATCTCCTGCTCGGGCTGCACGTCGACGAGTGAATCGCTCGCCAGGGCGATGTTCGTGCACGGACAGAACCGCGCGTAGGCCGCCTCCAGGAGCCATCGATCGCTGAACACATGCTGGTCGGCGAACCGCCACAGCGGCGGCCAGCCGGTGGTCCACAGGTTGGGCCCGTAGGAGCTGTCGTTGATGGCCAGCAGCCTCGTGGTCGCGGCTGGCGCGTGCAGGTTGTCGGCTCCGCGATTGATCGCCTCTTTCAGGTCGTAGCTGTTGCGAAGCGAGAACTGGTTGCCCTTGAACGGCTGCGCCGTGATCTTGTAGTTGATGTGCTTCAGATCCGAGGTCGCCGGGTTCAGACACTCGCGGACCTGCGAAATCGAGTAGGCAATCGGATTCGCCGCAACCGGCGCGCACGCGGCGGTGTTCTGGTAGAACCCGAGGACGCCGTCGCTCGCCTGCTGCCGGCTCAGCGCGGCCCAGAACCAGACGCGCCCCGCCTGGATCGGGCCGCCCAGCTCGAAGCCATAGTCCTTGACGTTCAGAAGCGGGCTGCCCGCCGACGCTCCCTGCTTCCGCAGCGAATCGTCGATGTTGTTCGCCTCGAGCTTCTGATCGGTGACATACGCCCGCGTCGATCCGCGGAATGTGTCGGTACCGCTCCTGCTGATCATGTTGATGGTCGCCCCGGACGTCTGCATGGTCACGTCGGCGCCACCGGTGTTGATCTGAAGCTCCTCGATGGAGTCGAAATCGATGTAGAACGGCACGTTCGCACCGGTGCCGGTGTCGGCGCCGTCGGCATACGTCCGCACCTGGTTGGCATTCGCGCCTCGCGAGATGAAGAGGGTCTGGGCGCCGAGCGCGTTGCCGCCGACGTTCGCCGTGTTGACGATGATCGCCGGCGCTTTCTGGAACATGCTGAACACGTCGCGTCCGCTCGGCAGCGTTTCCAGCTCGGTGGCGTTGAGGTGCTCGCCCGACGTGGTGCTGTGCAGATCGATGATCGGGCTCGCGCCGACGACAACGACGTCCTCTTTCACGCTCGCGACCGACAGCTGCGCGTTGATCTGCGCATTGAAGCCCGCCTCGATCTGGATTCCTTCGCGGACCAGCGTTGAGAAGCCGGCCAGCTCGAACCGTACAGTGTAGGTGCCGATCGTCAGGCCGGGGAAGTCATAGGTGCCGGTCTCGCCCGTCACGGCCACCCGTGGCTGCAGCAGGACGGCACTGGACACGGTAACCGTGACTCCCGGCAGGATCGCAGCAGACGTATCGGTCACTTTGCCGAAGATGTCGCCTGTGTTCTGGGCGGAACACACGGTGGCGGACGACAGGAAGATCGCCGCAGACACGACGGCTCGTCTCATGCGCGCCGGACACTAACAGCTTCAGAGCTCGAATGGTGTCGCAAATTGTCGCAAGCGGACCGCCCCGCAGCGCGACAACTTGCTACAAACGTCCGCCGCGGGCACGTTGTAGATTCCACCGAGCCCTGAGCGCTTCCATGGAGTCTCATCCTCTCGCCGCGTTATTTCCGGAAATGTCCGACGACGACTTTGCGACCCTCAAGGAGGACATTCGCCAATACGGCGTCAAGACGCCGATCCTCGTCCACGGCGGGCAAATCCTGGACGGCCGGCATCGATACCGGGCGTGTCAGGAGCTCGGGATCCGCTGTAGGACGGTGGAATGGGACGGAAAGGATCCGTGGCTCGAGGTTCAGTCGCTGAATCTCATGCGGCGGCACCTGGCGAAGGATCAGATCTACGCCATTCAGAAGCTGGCGCTCCTGCAGTTTCCTCAGCTGGCCGGATCGATTGGTCTCGTCAAGGCCGCGGCTCGCGCCCGCAAAGCCCAGGCCAGGGGAAGACCGCGCGGCGAGAAGGCTCTCCCGAAGTCCGGGACCCGGCACAAAGACCGGCAGAAAGAAACCGCCGATATCGTCGGCGCGTCCCTGGGCATTTCAGGATCGACGGTGAAGCGGGTCGACCGTCTCGCCCGGCACGCGCCGGCATTGCTGCCAAGAGTCGCGGCGGGCGAAATCTCCGTCAAGCACGCTCTCCGAGACCTCGCGCTCGTACGCCGCGAGCCCGCGCACCTTCAAAGAGTCCTCGCTGCCGAATGGGGGAAGTGTCCCCCGGGCCAGCGCTCGCGGTTC
Source organism: Vicinamibacterales bacterium (assembly GCA_035939575.1). GTDB lineage: Bacteria > Acidobacteriota > Vicinamibacteria > Vicinamibacterales > CAVVIG01 > DATKHR01. The sequence goes on from DASZFS010000076.1 coordinate 14,169, forward strand.
TTGAAAGCGCTGGAAGATCTGATCGATGAGCTGGGCCGCGAACACGCGTCGTCCCGCGGCGCCCGCGGCCAGACATCGATCAGTTCCTTCCGCTAGTCGAGCAGTCGCCGAGACGAAGCCGCACGCGAATGGCAAACCGTCCGCACCAGGGCACGTGCGTCCCCATTAATTCCGCGTTCACATGGTGCATTGCGGACCAATAGGAAGTTCGCGGGATCGGGCGGCTCTCTGTCGGTCGGCACGGCGGTACAACGGGGTTGCGTATGGTGGCCGGACTTCGACGCGGAGGGATGGCCGAGCGCGCAACAATTGATCGCATAAATGGATCGCCCGCCTGACGGCGCTCTGGTAGCATGTCAGCCTGCGTGTTCATTCCGCTTCTTGCGGCGTGGATTCTTGCCACCCAGTCGGGCCCACCTCCGCCGAGCCTCGAGGAGCTGCTGACGCGTGCCGGCGCCTACGTCGCTCGATTCAATGCGAACTTCGCTAACGTCGTGTCAGAAGAGCGGTACACGCAGTGGGCTTCCGGCCAGCAAACCGTGAGCGCGACGCGGCGAGCCGCCATGGCTTCCATTTCCGGGCTGGAACGCCGCGAGCTCGTGTCCGATTTCCTGCTCGTGAAGCTCCCCGGGGTCGACGCGTGGGTCTCCTTCCGGGACACGTTTGACGTTGACGGCAAACCGGTGCGCGAACGCCAGGACCGCCTGTCGGCGCTCATGCTTCACCCTACAGAGGACGCGGTCGCACAGGCCGGGCGCATTCTGGACGAAAGCACGCGCTATAACATCGGCAACGTGTCTCGCACCGTCAATATGCCGCTTCTCGCCCTCGGATTTCTGGAGACGACCAACCAATCGCGCTTTCGATACGTCCTCGGCAAGGAAGACACGAGGCTCGGCACGGGTGTCTGGATCGTCAATTACGAGGAACGGTCTCATCCCACGTTTGTCCGGAACCCAACCTTAGATCACGATCTGATCGCTTCCGGTCGTTATTGGATCGAGGCGGCGACGGGCAGCGTCCTCAAGACCGAGTTGGTGATTCGCGATGAGTCCCTGCGGGCGCTTCTGACAACCTCATTCCGCACGGACGATCGCTTTCACGTCAACGTTCCATTCGAGATGGTCGAAGAGTACACACTTCAAAACCGGTCGCGGGTCTCTGGCCGCGCCGCTTATGGTCGATTCCGGC
>DASZFS010000077.1:0-34950 GCA_035939575.1 Vicinamibacterales bacterium
TTGTTGAGCGAGAACTCCACCGTCTTGTACTTGCCGTTGTCCGGCGAATTCGAGATGACGTTGTTCGTCGGGTACGCGCAGGTCGGGGTCGGCGTCGTGGTCGTGGCCGTGCATCCGGAGATCAACGCGTTCGGAATGCCGAGGTACTGACGCTGCACGTCGTCCGCTGTTCCGGTGACCCCGTCAGGACCCGCGTCGGTCACCGTGAACGGCACCGTGTACGCGCTGATCGGACGGAGCGGCTGGAACGTGCCGATCTGGTTGGTGACGCCCAGATACACGAAGCCGACGCGAGCGCCGACGCCTTCGGTCAGCTGCTGCTCGACGAACGCCGTCGCTTGATTCGAGTACGGCTGCTTGATGTTCGGATCCACCGTAATCGTTCCTGCCAGGGCGCTCGCTTGGATCGGCCCTTCCTCACCCGGCTGGTAGGTCTTGTCGCCCGGGACACAGCCCGCACACGTCTTGTTGTCGAGCCACTGGTACTGAATCGTCTTGCTCGCCTGGTTCGGGTTCGCGCTGTTCGCGACGCCGACGCCCGGGTTGAAACGATACAGGCCGTAATTCAGCTTCAGCACCGTCTTGCCGTTTCCGGACAGGTCGTACGTCATGCCGAGCCGCGGCACGAACGAGTTCCACTTGAGATAGTGCTGCTCAGGGAATGTCAGCGCCGCGATCTGGACACCCGTGGGGAACGTATACCCGAGCTGCTGCTGCGTCGGCGTCCACACGTCGTAGTGGTCGAACCGGACGCCGAGGTTGAACGTCGCTCGGCCGATGGCGTACTGATCCGTAAGGAACGCGTCGTAGGTCGTCACCTTGTCGATGCTCGTCAAGTCGCCGTTCGGCCCTGCGCCGAGGTTGCCGACCTGTGTCGCCGTGGGCGCCGCCATGATGACGCTGGAGGGGTTGCCGTTGCTGCCGATGTTCTCGCGGATGTTGCCCGAGTACACCTGCGTGTAGCCGTACCAGCCGCTCTCGAGCAGCACCTCGCCGCCGACCTTGAAGTTGTGGCTGCCGCCCCAACCGTCTTTGAAGTAGGTGAGCGCGCCGGTCGCCTGACGCCGCTGGCGATCGGTCTGCTCTTTCTGATCGCCGTTGAAATACTGTGACAGCTGGGAATTGACGATCTCGTACTGTGTCGTGTTGGTGTTGGTGATGAGGGGGAAGTAGTAGCCGAACACGCCGTAGCGCGCCTCGGCGTACATGTTCTTGCTGATCGTCCCGTTCCACTCACCCTTGTAGATCCAGCTCCCTGAGGTCTGGTGGAGCGTCGTTCCCAGATCGGTGTAGTTGAAGCTGGACGAGGGCAGGCGGTTCGGCTGCACCTTCTGGCCCCACTGGTAGTAGCCGATCAACTTGTTGTTCTGGTTGATCTGATACGTGGTCTTTCCGGATGGATTCCAGAGCAGCGTGTCGAACGACGTGCCCGCCGCGTTGCCGATGAAGTTCGGCTGGCCGACGGAGGTCTTCTGATTGCGGTACGAGAAGTACCACCAGACCTTGTCCTTCTTGATCGGACCGCCGACGTTGATATTGCTGTCGCGGTACTTGAGCGTCTCGTTGCTGTGGTCGCGGATGCCGCTCGTATTGGTCGGGCTGTAGAGGAACTGGCTCGGGACGTTCGACGCGATGTTGTCCGAGAGCATCCCGTTGGTCTCGTAGTCGTCGTAGATCTCGCCCTGGAACTTGTTGCCGCCCGACTTGCCGAGCATCTGGCTCTGCACACCCGGGGTCGGCATCTCGGCGCCCTGCCCGATCGTGCCGAGGAACACTTCCTCGAACGAGCCGTAGTCGACGTAGAAGCCGGCGCCGCTCGTCCCTTCCGTCGTGTTGATGCCCTCCACGAGCACACGGTTCTGACCGCCGTAGCCGTAGGCCACGTAGCCGGTCTGGGTGCCTGCGCGGTTCCCGCCCACGTCGATGCGGCCCATCGTCACCGACGGCGTCACGGCGAGCAGCGACCAGATGTCGCGGGAGTTCGGGATCTCCTGGAGCGCCTCGAGCTTGAAGTTCTGCTGGACGCGCGTATTGGTCGTGTCGATGACTGGCGAGTCACCGGTAACCGTCACCGTCTCCTGCAGCGACGCCACACCCAGCTCCACGTTCACCGCTGCGGTGAACCCCATCGCGATCTGGATGTTCTCCCGCTTCAGCGTGGTGAAGCCCGGGAGCTCGAACGTCACGGTATACGTGCCGGGCGGCAGCGCTGGGAAGCGGTAGATGCCGCCGCCATCGGTCACCGACGTCTGCACGCCCATCAGCGACGGGCTGGTCACGGAAACGGTGACTCCGGGCAGCACCGCGCCGCTGTTGTCCAATACTTTGCCGTTGATAGAGCCGGTCGTGCTGGCGCCGCCGCCTTGCGCCAACGCGGTCGACGCCGTGAACGTTGCCAGGCATACGGCCAACGCGGCGACGACCAGATTCAACCCTCGACGTCTCATGAACGTCCTCCTCATTTCCTGATACCGCAATTCCGACAACGAACAGTGCGCGCACGCTGTCCGAACAGTGCGCGACTATGGGTAGAGGTACAGCACGTACCGCAAATGCCGTGCTGGACCTCGGGGTTCGTGAGAGTAACACCGAAGCTACATCGGTGCAATCATTTGCAGCCGACTGTCAGTAAGACATCCGGAGACAATGACCCGGAAATCCAATTTGTTGGTCTAGGGGGATTCGAACGGCCGTATCTCAGCCCATCAGTGACGGGGGCCTTCGACCTGCTTGAGCGCCTCCTCGATCAGGCGCTCGTTATCCTCTTTCGTGAGATTCCGCTGAATCAGCTTCGACGCGATCATCACCGACAGATCGACCGCCTCGGTCCGGATCTGCTCGAGCGCGCGCGCGGTCTCGAGCTGGATCTGGCGCCCGGCGTTCTTCACGATCGCATCGGCCTCGGTGCGCGCCTTCTGCTTCATGTCCTCGCGCAGCCGCTCGGCGTCCGCACGGCCGCCGACAATAATCTGGTCGGCCTCCGCCCGCGCCCTGTTCAGAATCAGCGCGGACTCCTGGTTCAACCGCTCCAACTCCTGCCGCGCCTGCTGTGCGTCGTCCAGCGACTTACGGATCGCATTCTGACGGCTGTCGAGCGCCGCGAGCAGCGGCCGCCACGCAAACTTCGCGAGCAGCCCCAGCAGCACGAGAAACGTCAGGATCGTCCAGATGAACAGCCCGGGATCGGGCTGGACCAACGGGTTATCCATGGCGAAAATCCTTCCGCGCCTACTTCATCAACACGATGAGGAGGACGAACACTTCCGCGAGAATCGCAACGCCTTCCAACAGGAACAGCGGCAGGTTGATCGCGCCGGTGATCTTGTCGGCCGCCGCCGGCTGCCGCCCGATCGATTCGGCCGCCGCCGCCGCGAACCTGCCGATGCCTAGTCCCGCCCCGATGACGATCAGGCCGAGCCCGAGCGCCGCGCCGAAGTAGTGCAGTGACCCTGTCATCGTCTATCCCTCCATTGAGCGTTGAAACGAACCCGGTGTCAGTTAGTGATCAGCGCGATTAATGATGACCGTGATTAATGTTGTGCGTGAATCGCCATCCCGATGAACACCGCCGTCAGGAGCGTGAACACGTACGCTTGCACCAGCACGACGATGATCTCGAGCCCGGAGATGCCGACCGCGAGCGGGACCGAGACGAGGATGCCGACGCCGACGCCGACGACAGCGCGGCTGAACATCTCGGCGAACAGGAACACGAACGACAGGATCGCGAGAATCGCGATGTGCCCGCCCGTCATGTTCGCCGCGAGCCGCATCGTGAGCGCGAACGGCCTCACCAACATGCCCATGATCTCGATTGGGATGAGCAGGACGTAGATCGGCCAGGCGAACCCGGGCGGCACCAGGTTCACCCAGTGCTTGACGAACCCGTGGGCCTTGGTACCGGCCACCATGATCGCGCCGAACGTGATGACCGCGAGGCCCGCCGTCACGTTGTAATTCGCGGTGGCGGTCGTCCCGCCGTGCAGCAGGCTCTTGATGAACGAGTGCTCCCCCGTCCGGAGCACGTAGCGATCGATCAGGCCCAGCACGTCGAAGATCGGGATGAGGCCGATGGCGTTCGCGCACAGGATGAAGATGAAGAACGTGAGCACAAGCGGCGTCCAGGTGTTCACCCACTTCTTGCCGACGTTGGGGAGCACGATGGTGTCGCGGATGAACTCGACGACCGCCTCGAGCGCGTTCATGAACCCGGACGGCACGAGCCTGTCCTGCCGCAGGTAGCGCCGCACGAACCACGTGACGACCAGGAACACGATCCCGGCCACCAGCCACAGCATGAAGACGTGCTTGGTCACGGAGAAGTCGATCCCCAGGATCTTCGGCAGGCGGAAGATCGGGTGCTCGATGTTGTTCGACACGTGCTCGATGATGGTCTTGCCGGCGTTGAACTTCTCGGCAACCCCCTCGATGGCAGTAGTGCCCGTCCTCGCGGCGTCGGCCGCGCGCCCGGCGTGTTCCTGAACGGCTTCCTGGACGAACATCGTATTTATCCGCCCGCGAACAGGCGGCGCATCAAGAGTGCCTCGGCCGCATAGAGCGCGATGAAATAGCTCGTGAAGCTGACGACGAACGGCACCGGTCGCAGCCCGACGACTTTCAACATGACCGCGACGTAGGCGCCGAAAAACACCATCTTCGCGGCGAATCCGGTCATCATCAGACCGGTCAGCCGCGCGGGATCCCGTCGATACGTGCGCTCGATCAGCACCCAGGAAACGGCGGCCGCGACGAGCGGCGCGAGCATTCCCAGCGCCACCTCCATCGCCATCAGCCGTCCGCCCGCGCCGATCACCAACCCGGCAGATCCCACGCTGCCCGCGGCCATCCACCGCACCGCCTTCATTTGCGCCAAACGGTCTTGGCCAGCTCCCACATGCCGATGACGATGCCCAGGAGGAGTCCGCCGATCAGAAACCACGGGGACGTGCCGCGCCAGGCGTCGACCGCGTAGCCAACGCCTCCGAGCAGCAGGATTGCGCCGATGAGCGTGTAGCTTGCCCCAGCCGCAGGGCCTGCCCGTCCGGCGTTCTCCTGAAGGCTCTCGGTCGAGCGCTCCAGAAAGTTCTTGCCGTTATCACCTGGCATGGCACAAAAGGGGCGCACCCCTTTTCGACTGACCGTCGGTCGCGATTTCCGGGGGGAGTATAGCGTACCTTGTGAAAAAGTTCACTATGGGCAGTCCGGACACTCTTGGTAGCCGTGTCGGGCCCTCTCCGGCGCGTCGGTCTCCGACTGAACTACCGAAGTGTGGCGCTCAGTCCAGCCGCACCAAGAGTTTTTGCAGATGCGTCGGCCAGCTCGAACAACAGGCGGGGATAGATGCCCAGCGCCAGCGTCGCCACAACCGCCACCGCCAGGACGACGGTCAAGGACGGGCTCGACACCGGCTCCGAGCCGATCGTCTCCTTCTTCAGATACATGAACACCACGATGCGGACGTAGTAATACAGCGAGACCGCACTATTGAGAACGCCGATGACCGCCAGCCCGTAGTACCCCGCGTCGATGGCCGCGCCGAACAGCCAGAACTTGCCCATGAACCCGGCCGTCGGCGGAATGCCGCCGAGCGACAGCATGAACAACAGCATCGCGAACGCGGCGAACGGGTGCCGCACATGCAGCCCGCTGAAGTCTTTCAGCTCGTCGCCGATGACGTCCTGGCGCCGCAGCAGCACCACGACTGCGAAGGCGCCGAGCTGCATGAAGGAATAGATCAGCAGGTAGATGAGCATCGCCGTGACACCGCGCGCGGTCCCGGCAACGACGCCGATGAGCAGGTACCCCGCGTGCGCGATCGACGAGTACGCCAGCATGCGCTTGATGTTCGACTGCGACACCGCGGCGATGTTCCCCACCGTCATCGTGACGATCGACAGCACGTAGAACAGCAGCCGCCAGTCCTCGCTCATCGCCGGCAGACCCTCGATGAAGATCCTGAGCAGCATCGCGAACGACGCCGCTTTGGAGCCAACCGACAGAAACGCCGTAACAGGCGTCGGCGCGCCCTCGTATACGTCAGGCGCCCACATGTGGAACGGCACGGCGGCAATCTTGAATCCCACGCCGGCGACCACCAGAATCACCGCGAGCACGAGCCGCGGATCCCGCTCCTGGCCGACGAACAGCGGCGCCATGACCCGGAGGTTGGTCGTCCCCGACAGCCCGTACATCAACGACATCCCGTAGAGCAGGATGCCGAGCGAGAACGCGCCGAGCAGGAAGTACTTCACGGCGGCTTCGTTCGATCGCTGGTTCGGCTTGATGAAGCCAGCCAGGATGTAGAACGACACCGCCATCGTCTCGAGGCCGATGAAAATGGTGATGAGATCGATGCCGCCCGCCATGACCATCATGCCGAGCGTCGCGCACAGGATGAGGAAATAGTACTCGCCGGGCGATGCCCCCTCGATCTCGAGGTAGCGCATCGACATCAGCACAGTGATGGCCGCCGCGACGAGAAACACGGCCTTGAAGAAGAGCCCGAACTGGTCGACGGCCATGAGGCCGTGGGCCACCTCGACGTGCGTCGATCGGAACGGCGTCAACGCGTAGAGCGTGGCGGCGAGCACGCCCAGCGTCACCCACCCCAGCGCGCCACGCTGCGCGCGCGGAAGCAGGACGTCCGCCACCAGGACCAGCAGCGCGCCCGCCGTGATCACCAGCTCTGGCAGGATGTAGTAGAAGTCGCTTGTCGAGATTCCAGGAGGCATCGGCTAGCGCCTGTCCCCCGGCCCCTGAGGCTCTCGAGGCGTGGCGGGCAGCGGGTTGCCGTTGACGTCGCAGGGGACAGCCGCGAGGAACCTGGCCGCCGGGTTGGACGGCGTTCCCAGCGCCCCGGGGGCCTCCATGGCCGCGATCCGCTCCGGCGTTGGCGTCGGGTCGCAGTTGGCCGCGTACTTCGCCTCGTACTCGGGGCTGACGCGCGACACGATGTGCCGTACCGACGTCTCGAGGCGCCGCAGAAACGGCGCCGGGTAGAGGCCCATCCAGACGGCGAGCACGAGCAGCGGCGCAAACGTCGCGAACTCCCGTTGGTTCAGATCGAGGAGCCGCTCGTTCTTCGGGTTCTCGACTTTGCCGAACATGGTCCGCTGATACAGGTACAGCATGTAGGCCGCACCCAGAACGACGCCGCTGGCCGCGAACGCCGCCCACACCTTGCTCGCGACGAACACGCCCTGCAGGATGAGGAACTCGCCGATGAAGCCGTTCAGCGTCGGCAGCCCGATCGACGACATGGTCATCACGAGGAAGATCGCGGCGTAGACCGGCATCACCTTCGACAGCCCGCCGTACTCTGAGATTTCCCTGGTATGGCGCCGCTCGTAGACGATGCCGACAATGAGGAACAGCGCGCCGGTGGAGATGCCGTGGTTCAGCTGTTGCACGATGCTGCCGGTGATGCCGACCGGGTTGAGCGCGAACATGCCGAGCATGACCATCGCCATGTGGCTCACCGACGAGTACGCGACCAGCCGCTTCCAGTCCTTCTGCGCGAGCGCGACGAGCGCCCCGTACACGATCCCGATAATCGACAGCAGGACCATCATCGGCACGAAGTGTCGCGAAGCATCCGGCAGGATCGGCAGGCTGAAGCGCAGGAACCCGTAGGTGCCCATTTTCAGGAGCACCGCGGCCAGAATCACCGAGCCAGCCGTCGGCGCGTCCGTGTGCGCGTCGGGCAGCCACGTGTGGAACGGGAACATCGGCACTTTGATGGCGAAGCCGAGGAAGAACGCGAGGAAGACCCACCACTGGAGGTTGAACGGCACGCTCAGCCGGTGGAACTGCGTGACGTCGAACGTGTACACGTTGGTCACGCTGTGGTTGTAGAAGTACAGCGCCAGGATGCCGAGCAGCATGACGACACTGCCGACGAGGGTGTACAGGAAAAACTTGATCGCCGAATACAGCCGGTTCGCGCTGCCCCAGATGCCGATGAGGAAGTACATCGGCACCAGCATCACTTCCCAGAACAGGAAGAACAGCAGGAAATCGAGCGCCATGAACGCGCCGAGCATCCCGGTCTGCAGGACGAGCAGGAAGATGTAGTACTCCTTCACGCGCTCGGTGATGGCCGTCCACGACGACAGCACCGCGATGAAGCCCATCATCGTCGTCAACAGGATGAGCAGGACCGTCAGGCCGTCCACACCCAGAAAATAGTCCGCGCCGACAGACGGAATCCAGGGCGCCCGCTCGACGAACTGGAACTCTGGGTTCGCGGGGTTGTACCAGAACCAGAGCGGCACCGAGATGACGAAGCCGGCGAGCGCGAAGATGTTCGCGATCCAGCGGATGGCGTTGTCGTTCCGCTTGTCGACAAACAACAACAGCAGCGCCCCGATGAGCGGGGTGAAGAGGATGAGGGATAAGTAGTGATTCATATCGGTTCGCTGGGTTCGCTAGGTTCGCTCGGTGCTCGCGGTTCGACAGGTTCGCTCGGTTCGCGTGGTTCCGCAGGTTCTCAAGGTTCCCGCCGCTCCATAGGCGAACCTATAGAACTTCGAGCACCCGGCGAACCTCGCGAACCCATCGGGTTATCTGACAAACAAGTACACCGTCACAAACGCGAAGATGCCGAAGAGCATCAACATCGCGTAGTTCTGTACGAGCCCGGTCTGCACGCGGCGGAAGCCGTGGCTCGACTCCTGGACGACCCAACCGACGAAGTTCACGACGCCATCGACCACCGTCCGATCGGTCAGCCCCGAGAACCACGCGCCCACCACCGTCACCCAGCCTGCGCCGTTGACGGCCCCGTCCACCACGTGTCGATCGAACGTCCACAGCCCGCGGCCCGCGTTGAAGGTGCCCGAGATGACGGTCGCATCGTAGAGCTCGTCCACGTAGTACTTGTTGGACAGCGTCCGATGTGCGCCGGCAAAGCGCTCGGCGAGCTGCTCCGAGATCTCGGGGTTCGTCACGTAGAACTTCCAGGCGAAGCCGATCCCGCAGAGCGCGACCAGGACCGAAAAGCCCATCAGCCCGAGCTCGACGCCGCGCGAGACCTCCTCGACAGGCAGTGCGGATTGAGGACTGCGGATTGCGGATTGCGAGGTTGCATCGCCACTTGAATCCGCAATCCTCAATCCGCGATCCGCAATGGAATGTTCGGCCGTGAAGCTCGGCTCGAGGAAGCGCTCGATCTGGTTGCTGCCCCCGAGCGCCAGCGGAACACCCACGAAGCCAGCGACGAGGGCGCCGACCGCGAGCGCATTCAGGGGAAACGTCATCGCGCGCGGGGATTCGTGCGGGCCGTGCCACGCACCATGGCCGTCAGATGGGGCGTGATGACCATCGACCGGCGAATGATGACTATCGGCGACCGGGTGATGACTGCTGGTTTCCCACGCCGGGCCGCGATAAGGGCCGAAGAACGTCATCGCCACGAGCCGGAACATGTAGAACGCGGTCATCATCGCGGTGACCACCGCCAGAAACCAGACCGCTTTGTTCGCGACGAAGGCGCGGAAGAGAATCTCGTCCTTGCTGAAGAAGCCAGAGAACGGCGGAATCCCGGCGATCGCCAGCGTGCCGATGAACATCGTCAGGAACGTGACGGGCATGTACTTCTTCAGCCCCCCCATGCGGCGCATGTCCTGCTCGCCGCCCATGGCATGGATGACCGAGCCGCTGCCGAGGAAGAGCAAGGCCTTGAAGAACGCATGGGTCATCAGATGAAAGGCGCCCGCGGAGAACGCACCGACCCCCATGGCCGTAAACATGTAGCCCAGCTGCGAGACTGTCGAGTACGCGAGCACACGCTTGATGTCGTATTGCACCAGGCCGATCGACGCCGCCATGAGCGCCGTCAGCACGCCGACGATCGCGACGATCTCCATCACCATTGGCGCGTGCGAGAAGAGCACGGCGTTGCGGCCCACCATGTAGACGCCCGCGGTCACCATCGTCGCCGCGTGGATGAGGGCCGACACCGGAGTCGGCCCCTCCATCGCGTCAGGCAGCCAGACATACAGCGGGATCTGCGCGCTCTTGCCGGTCGCGCCGATGAACAGCAGCAGGCAGATGGTGGAGATGACGCCGAACTGCATGCCCTCGATCGGCATCGCGCCCGCGGCATTCTGCACCGCGCGAAAGTCCAGTGTGCCGAACTGATAGAAGACCAGGAAGACACCGAGGACAAAGCCCCAGTCGCCGACCCGGTTCGTGATGAACGCTTTCTTCCCGGCGTCCGCCGCGGACTTTTTCTCGTACCAGTAGCCGATGAGGAGGTACGAGCAGAGACCGACGCCCTCCCAGCCCACGAACATCACCAGGAAGTTGTTTCCCAGGACGAGCATGAGCATGAAGAAGCAGAACAGGTTGAGGTAGCAGAAGAATCGCGCGAAGCCGCCGCGCGGCTCGTCCACCATGTACCCCGTGGAGTAGATATGGATCAGCGTTCCGATGCCGGTGACGATGAGCAGCATCATCCCCGACAGCGGATCGAGCCTGAAGCCCCAGCTGACCTGGAAGTTGCCGATGCCGTCGTGGGTCGCGAGCGGGATCCGCGGAATCCAGTCGGCGACGTTGATGTCGAACGCGCGCGACTCGGGCGGCAGCCCGAGGAGCTGCCAGAATGCCACGACCGCGAGCCCGAGCGCGCCAAGCATCATCACCGTCGCCAGCCCGCCTGCGATCTTGCGCGAGAACGAACGGATCCCGACGAGGCCGTTGATGGCGGCGCCGATGCCGGGGAGGAGCGGAATTAACCAGATGTAGCGCATGTGTGACTTACGACCCGGTGACGTGGCAATTCGTCAGTGCACCGCCGAGAACGCAGGCGGCTCACCATCGCATGAGATTCATCTCGTCGATGTTGACCGTTTCCTTGTTGCGATAGAACGCCAGGATGATCCCCAGCCCCACTGCGGCCTCGGCCGCGGCCACGGCAATGACGAAGACGGCGAAGACCTGGCCCACCACGTTCTGGAGTTCGGCCGAGAACGCAACCAGGTTGATGTTGACCGCATTCAGGATCAGCTCGATCGACATGAAGATGATGATGATGTTGCGACGCACCATCACGCCGATCACCCCGATGATGAAGAGCGCCGCCGACAGTAACATGTAATGCGTTGGTGTGATCATGATCTCTGTATTGCGGATTGTGGATTGTGGATTGAGGATTGATTGGTGATTGAATTCGATCCCACATCCCCAACTCTCACAACAATCCTCAATCCGCAATCCTCAATCCCCAATTACAATTCCCGCTTGGCGAGAATGATGGCGCCGATCATCGCGACCAGCAGCAGCATCGACGCGATCTCGAAAGGAATCAGGTAGCTCGTGTAGAGCAGCCAGCCAACCTGTTCCGTGTTCCCCGAGACGGGGATCGCCGCCGCTACGGCCACGGGCGCGGGCCGCACCGAGCTGTAGCCGGCAATCGCGCCAAGCTCCACCAGCACCGCCGCCGCCAGGCCGAAGCCGAGCTTGGTTCGTCGATGAGGATCCTGGTGCGCCTCGGGTGGACGCTTGAGGTTCACGAGCATCACGACGAAGAGGTACAGCACGACGATGCCGCCGGCGTAGACGAGCACCTGGATCGCTGCGAGAAAGGGCGCGTGGAGCAGCACGTACAGCGCGGCGACGAACAGGAAGTCCAGGACCAGGAACAGCACGCTGTGCACCGTGTCCTTCGTGCTCACCACGAGCACCGCGAACCCGAGGATGCACGCGGCGATGAAGTAGAAGGCTATCGCTTCGCCCATACACCCTTCACAGGAGCAGCAGCCGGACGATCCCGGTCACGACCAGGTTGACGATGGCCAGCGGGATCAGCATCTTCCATCCAAGGCGCATCAACTGGTCGTAGCGGTAGCGCGGCAGCGTCGCGCGGACCCAGATGAAGATGTAGAGAAATACGAAGGATTTGACGAGAAACCACATCCACGCCGGGACGAAGTCGAGGAACCCGAGCCACGCGACGTTCGGGAACGGCCGCAGCCACCCACCCAGGAACAGCGTCGTCGCCACGGACGAGACGACGATCATGTTCGCGTATTCAGCCAGGAAGAACAGCGCGAACCGCATCCCGCTGTACTCGGTGTGAAAGCCGCCGGTGAGCTCCTGCTCCGCTTCCGGCAGGTCGAACGGCGCGCGGTTGGTCTCGGCCAGGCCGCCGATGAAGAACAGGACGAACGCGACCGGCTGCACGAACGCGAACCAGACGTGTCCGCTCTCCTGCGCGCGCACGATACCGACCATGCTCAGCGTGCCGGCCATCATGATGACGCTCACGAGCGTCAGCGTCACGACGACCTCGTACGAAATCAGCTGCGCCGACGCCCGCAGGCTCGCCAGCAGCGGATACTTCGAGTTCGACGCGTAGCCCGCGAGAATGATCCCGTAGACGCCGACGGAAGCCACCGACACCACGTAGAGCAGGCCGACATTGATGTCCGTGATGAAGAGCGAGACCTTCCGGCCGAACATATTCACTTCGGGGCCGAACGGAATCACCGCGTAGACGATGAGCGCGGGCACCATCGCGATGATCGGCGCCGCCGTGAACACCCATTTGTCGGCGCGGACCGGCGTGATGTCCTCTTTGATCATCAGCTTCACGGCGTCCGCGACCGGCTGCAGAATGCCGTACGGCCCGACGCGCATCGGACCCAGCCGTGACTGCGCCCAGGCGATGACCTTGCGCTCGAGCAGCACCATGTAGGTGACCGCCACCAGCGTCGCGTTCAGGACGATGACGATCTTCAGCAGCGGGATGACGAAGGAGTCAATCACCGATCGACCTCGCCGAGCACGATGTCGATCGAGCCGATGAGCGCGACGACGTCCGCCACGAGGTGGCCGCGGACAAGGCGGCGCAGCCCCTGGAGATTGCAGAACGACGGCGGCCGTACGCGGAAGCGATACGGGTTGGTCGACTTGCCGTCACTCACGATGAAGTACCCGAGCTCGCCCTTCGGTGACTCGATCGCGTGGTACGTCTCCCCGGCCGCGGGCTTGATGAGGCGCGGTGCCTTGCCCACGATGGGGCCTTCGGGAATGCCCTCGGTCGCCTGCCGGATGATGCGCAGCGACTGGCGGAACTCCTCCATCCGCACCAGGTAGCGATCGTAGGTATCGCCGTCGCTCCCGAGCGGCACGTCGAACTCCACCTCGTCGTACGCCGCGTAAGGCTCATCCTTGCGCACGTCGCGCGCGACGCCCGACCCGCGCAGCGCCGGTCCGCACAGGCCCAGGCCCGTCGCTTCCTCGCCCGAGATGACGCCGATGCCCTTCGTCCGCTCCAGCCAGATGCGATTGTGCGTCAGCAGCGTCTCGTACTCGTCGATCTTCGAGTCCATGATCGTGCAGAACTCGAGGACCTTCTTGTCCCAGCCTGGCGGAATGTCCAGCGGCAGGCCGCCAATCCGCATCGAGTTGTACGTGAGGCGTGCGCCGCAGAATTCCTCGAAGAGATCCAGGATCAGCTCGCGCTCGCGGAAGGCGTAGAGGAACACGGTCATCGCGCCGATGTCCATCGCGTGCGTGCCCACCCAGAGGCAGTGGCTCGCGATGCGCTGCAGCTCGCAGAGGATCGTCCGCACGTAGCGCGCGCGTCGCGGCACCTCGAGCTGGAGCAGCTTCTCGACCGTCTCGCAGTAGCCAACGTTGCTCGTCGCCGCCGCCACGTAGTCCATGCGGTCGGTGAGCAGGATGATCTGCGTCCAGTTGCGGTTCTCGCTCAGCTTCTCGATGCCGCGGTGCAGATAGCCGATGACGACGTCGCAATCGACGACCTTCTCGCCGTCGAGGCGCAGCACCACGCGGAGCACGCCGTGCGTGCTCGGATGCTGCGGGCCCATGTTGATGACGAGCTCGTCCGTGTCGAACATCGCGCCCCGGACGGTCTGTTGCTCTATGGCTGCCACGGATGATCCTTCGGTCCTGATTGCTGGCTTCCTACCCTAACGAACTTCTAACTTCTAACTTCTGAGTTCTACTCAATCTCAGCCTCTTCCTTCGCCTGGCGGAGCCGCAGCCAGTCGAGCGGGTTTTCCATCAACAACTCGCCGGGACCCTCGAGCGGATAGTCCTTGCGCTGCGGGAAACCCTGCCAGTCCTCGGGCATGAGGATGCGCCGACGATCGGGATGACCGGTGAAGTTGACGCCGAACATGTCCCAGACTTCACGCTCGAGCCAGTTGGCCGCGGCCCATATGCCGGTCACAGACGGCAAGCCGTCGTGCTCGCCCACCTTGACCTTCAAGCGCACACGATGACGCTGTCGTGTCGAGTACAAACAGTACACGACGTCGAAGCGGCCCTCCGCGCGCGGTGGCCAGTCGGTCGCGGTCAAATCCGAGAGATAGTCGAAGCGCGCGTCCGGCGCGCCGCGCAGATACCTGGCGACATCCAGGATGTGCGCGACCGGAACGATGACCGTCCAGTCGCCCAGATAGTAGCTGAGGGCGGCCACGCCATCGGGCATCGCCATCTGAAGCGACGTGATGAACGCCGGGGGTGCGAGGCCGGCCGGCGGTGGCGGATCGGGCGGGCCCGTTGCAGGCGCCGCCTTGGCATGCACCTCGCCGCCCGGGGCCGCCGCTCTGGGGGCGGGTGCCGGCGGTTTGGCAGCCGGAGAAGGCGCGGGTGCCGGCCGAGGTGCCTCGGGAACCTTAGGGTCGTCGGCCATCTACACCCACTCCAGCGCGCCCTTCTGCCATGCGTAGTAGTAACCGACGACAAGAATGAAGATGAAAACCAGCATCTCGATGAGCCCGAAGAGCAGGAGCTTGTCGAAGATGACGGCCCACGGAAACATGAAGACCGTCTCGACGTCGAAAATGACGAAGAGCATCGCGACCAGGTAGTACCGGATGCTATACCGATCCCGCGCGTCGGTTGCCGGCTCGATGCCGCACTCATACGGCTCGAGCTTGACCTTGTTGTATTTGCTCGGGTGAATCAGGCTGGTAAAAACGAGCGTGAACACCGCGAAACCGGTCGCGACGGCGACGAAGATGGCAATCGGAATGTAGGCTGAAAGCATTTAGGAAACGGCGCGCGTGGCGTCCGGGAAGCCGAGCGGTTTATATCACACGCTGACTCGCCCGCGCAATTTCCCGCAACTTATAGAGTACAAACAGTTTTTGACCTATACTCACAAGATGACCCGTCCGCGCGCGTTTACCGCCGTCGTCGGCGTGTCGGGCGTCCTCTTCGGCACGGGACTCTGGCTGTGCGCAGCGGCTGCGCCGGCCGCTCCGGGATCACCCGGGGAGTCACGTCAGGACCGTCAAGACCGCCGGGAGCACTCCATGTTCGTCAGCGTCGTCGATCAGGACGGCGCGCCCGTGGCCGACCTCGGCCCGACCGACTTCGTCGTCAAGGAGGACAACCGGACGCGCGAAGTGCTGCGCGTCGGCCCGGCAGACGAGCCGATGCAGATCGCCATCCTCGTGGATACAAGCCAGGCCGCCCAGGGCGAGATCGCGCATATCCGTCAGGCGTTGCCTCCCTTTGTGGCCACGCTCACGGCACCCAATGCCGCCGGTCGACGGAACGAGATCGCGATCATCGGCATCGGCGAGCGCCCGACCATCCTGTCCGATTACTCGACCGATCCGACCCAGATCGCGAAGGGCGTCGACCGCGTCTGGTCGCTGCGGAGCTCCGGCATGTATCTGCTCGACGCCATCGTGGAGGTCTCGCAGGGACTGAAGAAGCGCGAAGCCGTGCGGCCCGTGATGATCGCCATCGCCACATCAGGGATCGAGTACAGCAACCGCCAGCACGATCAGGCGCTCGATCCGTTGAAGGCGACGGGGGTGGCGTTTTACGCGCTGATGCTCGGGCAAGCCGATACGAGCCTGAGGCCCGAAGCCCGCGAGCGCGCGATCGTGCTCGACGAAGGGCCCCGGGCGACGGGTGGGTACAATGCGCAACTGCTGACCGGCATGGCGCTGACGCCCAAGCTGAAGCAGCTCGCGGATCAGTTGACGCACCAGTACAGGGTCACGTACTCACGACCCGAGTCGCTCATTCCCCCTGAGAAGATCACCGTGTCGGTGGCCAGGCCCGGTCTCGCCGCGCGCGGGACGCCGGTGAGGGAAGGACTGGCGCGGCCATGAAAGGGGTCAGACCCCTCTTTCTCGCGGCGATCATGGTCGGCGTGGTCAGCGCGGGCGCGCAAACCCCGGCGCCGCCGGCACCGGCCGGGCAGCAGCCGTTTCGCGCAGGCGTCGACGTCGTGTCGCTGAACGTCATCGTCACCGACGGGAACAGCCGGTACGTGACGGACCTCGCGGTCGAGAACTTCAACGTGTTCGAAGACGGCGTCAAACAGGACGTCACGTTCTTTACCAAGACCAACCTCCCCATTGCCCTGGCGCTGCTTCTCGACACGAGCGCGAGCATGGACACCAAGCTCGCGGCGGCCCAGGAAGCCGCCATCGGCTTCGCCAGGAAGCTCCGCTCGCAGGACCTGGCGGAGGTCATCGACTTCGACAGCCGTGTCATCGTGCTGCAGCCGTTTACCAACAGCGCCGCAGAGCTCGAGCAGGCGATTCACAAGACCTCAGCGGGCGGATCGACGTCGCTCTACAACGCCGTCTACATTGCGCTGAAGGATCTCAAGAAAGTGATCGCGAAGAATGTGGATGAGATCAGGCGCCAGGCGATCGTCGTGCTCTCGGACGG
This sequence comes from Vicinamibacterales bacterium, assembly GCA_035939575.1. Taxonomy (GTDB): domain Bacteria; phylum Acidobacteriota; class Vicinamibacteria; order Vicinamibacterales; family CAVVIG01; genus DATKHR01. Next base: position 16,672 of record DASZFS010000077.1, read on the forward strand.
TGAGGACACGTCGAGTCTCCTGCCCTTCGAGGAGGTCCTGGACCTGGCCAAGCGCTCCGAAACGGCCATCTACGCCATCGGCCTGCGCAGCCCGGAGAGCGCATCTACCGCATCGAAAGGCTTCAAGGAAGCCGAATTCGTCCTGCGCCAGCTCTCGCAGCAGACCGGAGGGCGGGCGTTCTTCCCCAATCAGGTGAACGAGCTCGCGTCGGTGTACGGACTGATCGCCGACGAGCTGTCCAGCCAGTACACGGTAGGCTACTCGTCGAGGAACCCGAAGCGCGACGGCTCCTGGCGCCGCGTGGTCGTGCGCGTGGATCGGCCGGGTGTCCAGGCGCGCACCAAGCAAGGCTATTTTGCGCCGACCGCGCGCCAGGGCAGTGGCGGAGCCGGTCCGGCAGGTCTGCAGTGAATGCGGCTCCGTTGACCCTGTATGCGGCCGCGATGGTCGCATACGGCTGGCATTTCGCACGACGCAACGCGGCCATTGGCCGCTCGGCCACGACGCTCCTCGTGTTCGCCGCCCTCGCGCATACTTTCGTCATCGGCATGCAGACAATGGAGGTGGGCGGCCTCCCGGTGGGCGGGCCGACGTCGGCCATTTCGACGTTCGTCTGGCTGCTCGGGCTGGCGTATCTCTATATCGAGATGACCACGGACGAACGAGCGATGGGCGTCTTCATCCTGCCGTTGCTGGTGGCGCTGCAGGCCATTCCGGCTCTCCGCCCCGGCGTCGAGGATCGCGCCGCAGTGCTGCGAGGGCCGCTCTTCGGCCTGCACGTCTCCTCGTTGCTGTTCGCATACGCCAGCTTCGCGCTCGCCTGCGTGATCGGTATTACCTACGTGCTGTTGTTCAAGGAGATCAAAGCGAAGCACCTCGGATTTTTCTACGCGCGGCTGCCCTCGCTGCAGGTACTCGACCGCATGAATCAGGTTGCGATCGTCGTCGGATGGATTTTTCTGACGATTGGCATCACCGCGGGGGCGTTCTGGGCGGCGCAGGTGCAGGGGGGCTACGCGGGTGGTGTCCGCGTGCAGGGCATGCATTTGCAGGATCCGAAGATCTTCGTGGCGGTGCTCTGCTGGTGCCTGTACTCGTTCGAGCTGTTCGCGGCGCGCCGCATTGGATGGGGCGGCCGCCGCGCAGCCTATCTCTCGGCGCTCGGGTTCGCAATCGTGCTCTTGAATCTCGTGCCGGTGAGCTATCTCATGACGACCAGCCACAATTTCTAAGTCCCATGCATCTCCTCCTAGTGGGCATGAGCCACCGGACCGCGCCGGTCGATCTGCGCGAGCGCGTGGATTTCACGGCGCGGGGTGTTCCTGCGGCGCTCGAGTCGATCGCCGGTCGCGGGACGACCGACGAGGTCATCGTCGTCTCGACCTGCAACCGCGCGGAGATCTACGCCGCCTGCGGCGATCCGACTGCGACGCGCGCCGACCTGGCGGGGTTCATCGCTGAATTCCACGGCGTGGCGGCGGCCGACGTTGCGCCGCACGTCTACGGCGTCGAGGGCCTCGAGGCCGCGCGGCACCTGTTCCGGGTCGCCGCGGGGCTCGACTCGCTGGTCGTCGGTGAGCCGCAAATCCTCGGTCAGGTGAAGCATGCGCACGCGGCCGCCACGGCCGCTCGGACGGCAGGTCCGGTCTTGAACCGGCTGTTCCACTCGTCGTTCGCCGTCGGCAAGCGCGTTCGGACTGAGACGGCGCTCGGCTCCGGCGCGGTTTCGGTGGGATACGCCGCGGTGTCGCTCGCGCGAAAGATCTTCGGTGACCTCAAAGGTCGGGTGGTTGTGGTTGTTGGCGCGGGCGAGATGGGCAAGCTGACCGCGCTGCACATGAAATCCCAGGGCGTGCAGCACGTCACGATCGTCAGCCGCACGATGGCGCACGCCGCGCGCGCGGCCGAGGCCATCGGTGGCGCCAGCGCCGCACCGTGGGACGAGCTCGACTCCACGCTCGGCGCCGCCGATATCGTCATGACGGCAACCGGGGCGGGCGCGCCTATTCTCACCAAGGCCCGCATCGAAGCCGTGATGCGGCCTCGGCGCAACCGGCCGCTGTTCATCATCGACATCGCGATGCCGCGCGACGTCGAGCCCGCGGCCGGCGAAATCGAGCAGGTCTTTCTGTACAACATCGACGACCTGCAGGCCACCGTCCGCGAGAACATGGCGCGCCGCAGCAGCGAGGTCACGCGTGCTGAGGCGATTGTGTCGGAGGAGATCGACAGATTCGCGGCCTGGTTCCGGTCCCGCGGCGCCGTGCCGACCATCGTCGCCCTTCGTCAACGCTTCGAGGCCATCCGCCGCGCTGAGCTCGAGCGGCTCGACTTCAAGCTGTCATCCCTGTCACCCGAGGCGCGCGCACGCGTGGACGAGGTCACGCATCTCATCGTCGAAAAGCTGCTCCTGACTCCGACCGAACAGCTCAAGGCGGCCGCCGACGCCGACCTCGTGGCGGCGTACAGCGACGCGTTGACGCGGTTGTTCGGACTCGCCGAGGGGGATGCGCCGGCGGCCTCGGGGGCGTCGGGTGAGCGGCGCGTCGAGCCGTTCGCGCGCAACCGGCCGCGGCCGGTGCGATAGCCGCGTGAACGACCTCCGCCTCGGCACGCGTGGGAGCCAGCTCGCGCTGTGGCAGGCGAACGCGGTCGCCGCACGCATCGCCGCCATCGGCGGCCCGCCGTGCCGCATTGTCGTGATCAAGACGTCAGGCGATCGCCTGCAGGAGGCCCCGCTCTCCGAGGCAGGCGGCAAGCGCCTCTTCGTGAAGGAAATCGAGGACGCGCTGCTCAGAGGTGAAATCGACCTCGCCGTGCACAGCAGCAAGGACATGCCCGCTGCTCTCCCGGAGTCGCTGGTGATCGCCGGCACGCTGCCACGTGACAACCCTCTCGACGCCGTGGTGCTCCCCGTCGCGGCCGGCGGATCAGGGCTGATGACGATTGAGGATCTGGTGGCTGTCCTTGGGCAGACACCCGGGATTGGCACGAGCAGCGTCCGCCGCGTGGCCCAGTTGACACGGTTGTTTCCAAACGCGCGCTTCGAGCCGATTCGCGGTAATCTCGACACGCGTCTGCGGAAGCTGGATGAGGGCCAATACAACGCGATAGTCCTGGCCGCCGCGGGCCTGCGGCGGTTGGGATTTGACGGTCGCATCTCGATGGCGCTGCCTGCCGCAGTCTGCGTGCCCGCGCCAGGCCAGGGCATCGTGGCGATCGAGATTCGAGCCGACGATGATACGGTGCGGTATGCGGTATCGCAGATCAACGATCCGCAGGCCGCTGCCGCTCTGGATGCGGAGCGTGCCGTGGTCGAGGCGCTGGGAGGCGGGTGTCAGACACCCATAGGTGCATTGGCGACGCCGCGACCGGGGAAAACGTCAGAGACGTCAGAGACCTCGGGATCCATTGAGGCCATGGAGTTGGATCTCGTTGCATGCGTGGTCTCCCTGGACGGCAGTCGCGCGGTTCGAGGCCACGCCCGGGGACCGATGCAGCAGGCGCGGCAGCTCGGCGTCGAGGTTGCCCGGCAACTCCTGAGCGAGGGCGCCGCAGGGATCCTCGAACAGCACAGGAACTGACAGAGCATGGTCTATCTGATTGGCGCGGGCCCTGGAGATCCGGGGCTGATCACCGTCCGCGGACGTGAGTGTCTGGCGTCAGCCGACGTCGTCCTGTACGACCATCTCGTCCACGCCCGGCTCCTCCGCCACGCGCGCCAGGATGCGGAGACGATTGACGTCGGCACGGCAGCGCCGCGGGCGCTCGAGCAGGAGGCGATCTGTTATCTCCTCGCGGAAAAGGCGCGGGAGGGCAAGGTCGTCGCGCGCCTGAAATGGGGCGACCCGTTCGTCTTCGATCACGGCGGGGCGGAGGCGCTGTTCCTGCACGAGCAAGGCGTACGATTCGAGGTCGTCCCCGGCGTGCCGGCCGGCGTTGCGGTGCCCAGCTACGCGGGCGTGCCCGTTACGTATCCCGGCGGCGGCGATACGCTGACGTTCGTCCGCGGGCACGAGGACGAGGGCAAGTCGCGCGCGTCGATTGATTGGGAAAGCCTCGCGCGGCTCGACGGCACGATCGTCTGTTATGCGGGGCCCGATCAGGTGCCCGAGTTCCTCAACGCGCTCGTATCGCACGGACGGTCCGGCGACGAGTCGGTGGCCGTCGTGTACGATGGCACGCTGCCTACGCAGCAGACGCTGCTGGGCACGATCGATGAAATCGCGAAGGTGGCCCAGAAGTCGCGGGAGCGCCGCCCCGCTATCGTCGTTGTCGGACGGGTCGCCAATCTCCGCGAGCACTTGCGCTGGTTCGATGCGCGTCCGCTGTTCGGTAAGCGGATTCTCGTCACGCGCTCTCGCGAGCAGGCGTTCGAGCTCGTACAGCGCCTGGAATCGATGGGTGGGGATGCCATCGAAGCCCCAATGATCCGCATTGCGCCACCGGAAGACTACGCTCCGCTCGACGACGCGTGCGGGCGGCTGGACGAGTTTGACTGGGTTGTCTTCGCGAGCGTGAATGCCGTTGAAGCGCTCGTCGGGCGGTTGTTGGCTGGTGCGCGAGACCTCCGGGCCTTTGGTCGCGCCAGGCTGTGCGGCGTCGGCCCCGCCACCGGCGAGCGGCTCGCCAAATACGGCTTGAAGGTGGACGTCACGCCAGGCGAGTTCCGCGCCGAGGCGATGGTACGCGCGATTGCCGACAACGCGCCAGGCGGACATGTTCGCGGCTTGAAGATCCTCCTGCCGCGCGCGGACATCGGACGGGAGGTCGTCGCCGACGAGCTACGCAAGCAGGGCGCCGACGTCACCGAGGTCATCGCGTATCGAACCATGGTCATCGAGCCCGAGGGCGAGCCCGACATCTACCGGATGCTGCTCGAACGGCGCATCGACGTCGTCACGTTCACCAGCCCGTCGGCCGTGCGCAACTTCGTGCGCGTGCTCGGCGCGGAACCGGCCGCGGATCTCCTCCGGTCGACGGTAGTCGCGACGATCGGACCGCTGACGGCGGAAGCCGCGACCCAGGCGAATATCGAGACAACCGTCATGCCGGCCGTTCACACCGTCCCGGCGCTCGTCGACGCCATCGTCAACTACTACGCAACCGAGAACCGATTGACATGAACCACCTGCACACGCACACGACGCTCAAGATCACGCGGCGGCTGCGCCGCCTTCGCCAGTCGGAGCCGCTGCGGGCGATGGTGCGCGAGACGCGTCTGTCACCGGACATGTTCATACTGCCGCTGTTTGTCTGCGAGGGCGAAGGCGTGCGGCGCGAAGTGCCGTCGATGCCGGATGTCTTCAACCTTTCGGTGGACGAGGCGGTGAAAGAGGTTGAGGCGGCGAAAGCCGATGGGATCCTGAGCGTCATTCTGTTCGGGCTGCCCGATCGCAAGGACGACATCGGGTCGGCGGCGTACGATCCCGAGGCACCCGTCCAGACAGCAATCCGGGCGATCAAGCGAGCCGTCCCTGGCGTGCTCGTCGTGACGGACGTCTGCTTGTGCGAGTACACCAGCCACGGCCATTGCGGCATTGTGATCGATGAGCAGATCGCGAACGACCCCACCGTCGAACAGCTGGCGCGCACCGCCGTCTCGCACGCGGCGGCCGGCGCGGACATCGTGGCGCCGTCCGACATGATGGATGGCCGCGTTGGCGCGATCCGACAGGCGCTCGACGAGCGGGGATTCTCACGCACTGCGATCATGGCCTATGCCGCGAAGTACTGCTCTGCGTTCTACGGCCCGTTCCGCGACGCCGCCGGCTCCGCGCCGGCGTTTGGCGATCGGCGATCGCACCAGATGGATCCGGCGAACGTCGCCGAGGCGCTGCGCGAGGTCGAGGAGGACATCGAGGAAGGCGCCGACATCGTGATGGTGAAGCCGGCGCTCACATATCTCGACGTCATCACGCGCGTGAAGGACGCCTTCGGCTATCCGACTGCCGCCTATCACGTGAGCGGTGAGTACGCGATGCTGAAGGCGGCCGCCCGGAATGGATGGATTGACGAGCCGCGCGCGATGCTCGAGACGCTGACGTCGATCCGGCGTGCCGGCGCCGACATCATCCTCACCTACTATGCGCGCGAAGCCGCGCGGGCCATCGCATGATTGCCGCGCTCGCGCTCGCGGTCGCGCTTCCCGCGGTTCAGATTCAGGCGACTGACTATGCCCTCGCGATGCCCGCTCGCATCCCCCAGGGCCTGACGACGTTTGCGTTCGAGAACAAAGGAAGCGAGCCACACTCCCTGCGCTTCGTGCGGATCGGACCCGGCCATTCGCTGTCGGACTTCGCTGCCTGGCAGAAGACGGCGGACGCCATCCCGGCATGGCTCGAGTCGTCCGGGGGGATCGGGACCATTGCGCCGGGCGGCACGGAGGAGTTCACGGCGTCGCTCGCGCCCGGAAGCTATGTGGCGCTGTGCGCCTATCCATCGCGCGACGGCGGGACCCACTTGCAGAGAGGGATGTTCGCGGCGGTCGAGGTCGGACCCAACGTATCAGGCGGCACACCGCCGACGGAGGACCTCACCGTTACAATGCACGACCATGGCTTTCAGCTCACGGCGCCGGTTAGCGTCGGCAAGTCCATCTGGCGCATCCACAACAACGGTTCTGAGCCGCACCAGGCGCTGCTCGTAAGGCTGCCCGAAGGCGTCGATGAGTGGCAGGAGCGGACGTGGTTCAACGACGGTGGGCGTGCGCCGCGCGGCGGCGTGGCGATGGGTGGCGTCCTCGAGCTGGCGCCCGATGCCGACGCGTGGTTCAGCGTCACGCTGACGCCGGGCACCTACCTCCTGATCTGCACGATGCTCGAGGAAGAGGGGCGCCACTTCGACCTGGGGATGATTTACCACTTCACCGTCGAGTAGCTCTGGCCTGTCCGCGTTGAAGCTCTGACCGGGAGGTTGTCGTGAAGCGTGTGGCCTTGGCATCCGGCCTTGCATTCGGCGTTCTCGCTCTGGCACGCGCGCAGCAGGCGCCGCCGCGACCGTTCGACCTCCTGATCACCAACGCCCGCATCATCGACGGCACCGGCGGACCATCGATCACCGGCTCGGTCGGCGTCCGCGACGGCCGCATCGTGACCATCGCCACCGGGGCCGGCGGCCGCGTGACCGGCGCCGCGACGCGGATCATCGACGCGGGCGGCCGTGTCCTTGCGCCCGGCTTCATCGATCCGCACTCACACTCCGACTATGCCCTCCTCACCGACGGCAACGCCGAGAGCAAGATCCGGCAGGGCGTCACGACCGAGGTGATCGGCGAGAGCGGATCCGTCGCGCCGCAACGCGCCACGACCGAGCGGCCGTGGACGGATTTCGCCGGGTACTTCGCCGCGGTCGAGAAGTCGAAGATCTCGGTCAACCTGCTCTCGTACGTCGGCCTCGGACAGGTGCGCGAGGCGGTGATGGGCAACGACGAGCGGGCGCCGACCCCGACCGAGCTCGCGAAGATGACGGAGATCGTCACGGACGCGATGAAGCAAGGGGCATACGGCGCTTCCACGGGCCTCATCTACTCGCCCAATGCCTACGCGAAACTCGACGAGCTCATCGCGTTGACCAGGCCAGCTGCCGCGGCTGGGGGCATCTACGCGTCACACCTCCGGTACGACGGCGAAAAGCTGCGGGAGGGCGTGGAGGAGGCTATCGCCATCGGCGAGGCCACGAAGATTCCGGTGCACATTTTTCATTTGAAGGTCACTGGCGCGCCGAACTTCGGTCGGATGAAGGAAGTGATTGCGATCGTCGCGGCGGCGCAGAAGCGCGGGCTCGAGGTGTGGGCCGATCAATATCCGTATGTCGCGAGCAGCACGGGCCTGTCGCAGACGATTCCGCCCTGGGCGCACGAGGGGGGCGGCGCGAAGCTCGCCGACCGCCTGAAGGACCCGGCCACGCGGGCGAAGATCCGCGCGGAGATGGACGACCCGCATCCGACGTGGGAAAACCGCTTGATCTCGGCGGGCACCTGGCACAATGTCCAGATTGCGTCTGTGCCGCCACAGCGCTCGACTGACTCCGCCCGCTCGAGTGATTCGCAGCGTCTCGAGTCTGCCTATAAGCGGTTCGAAGGGCGGCGCGTGGACGATGCGGCGCGGGAGGCTGGCAAAGACCCGTACGACTTTGTCTTCGACATGCTCATCGCGAATCGCGGGAACGTCAGTTGCGTCTGGTTCATCATCAGCGAGGACGACCTCAAGCTTGCCCTGCAGCAGCCCTGGGTGTCGATCGGATCCGACGGATCGGCGCTGGCGACGAGCGGCCCTCTGCGGGCGGGCGTACCCCATCCCAGGAACTTCGGCACGTTCCCGCGCGTCCTCGGCAAGTACGTCCGCGACGAACACGTGCTGTCGCTCGAGGAGGCCGTCCACAAGATGAGCGGACTGACGGCGAAGCAGATGCACATCGGCGATCGCGGCCTCATCAAGGAGGGGTTCGCAGCCGATCTGGTCATCTTCGACCCGGCGACCGTCTCGGATCGCGCGACGTTCACCGATCCGTTTCAGTATCCGGTCGGCATCTCGACAGTCATGGTCAACGGGCGCGTTGTGCTCGACAATGGACGCCATACCGGGCAGAAGCCGGGTGTTGTGATACGGGGACACGGGGCCGCGGGGCACTGATCGCACGCGGCTGCTGACCGGGAGGTCGAAGATGAATCGCCTTCGGACGGCCAAGGCTGGTCTCGTTGTGCTCGCTGGGCTCGCCATGCTCCTTCTCGCGACCGCAGCATCGGCGCAGCACGCCGTCTTTCGAATCAGGGGCCGCGTCGTCACCGACGCTGGCGCCCCTGTCGGCGACGCCGACGTCCGCATCGAAGCGTTTTACGGATATGCGGCCGGGACGTTCTCAGGCCAACGGCTCTTTTCCGCGCGCACCGACGCGAAGGGAGCGTGGAGCATCGGGGCTCTTCAGCCGGGCGTGTGGCTCTTCGAAGTGCTTGCGCCCGGGTTTCTTCCCGAGACGGTCGTTCTGCCGCCGCGGCTTCTGACGACCGTCAGCCAGGGCACCTCCGGTCTGTCGATGCCGTGGGAGCTGATTCTGAAAGCCGAGCGGATACCTGATGGAGATCGAGGACTGGTGTTGAAGGCGGCCAGCGACGCGGCCCGCGACGGAAAGAACGACGAGGCGCGGTCTGCGTTGTTGACGGTGCCCGCAGATGCCGACGCCGACTACCTCGCGGCCGCTGGACGGATCGCGGTGGTCGCCCGCGACATGGCGACCGCGGCCACGCTCTTCAAGCGGGCGATTGACCGCGATCCCGCGAGCTACCGCGCCACGCTCGGCGTTGCATCGACGTTGCTGATCCAACGCGATTTCGACAGCGCGTCGCGCGCCTTCGACGCCGCGCGCAACCGGACGCACGACAAGGACGAACAGCGTTTCATTTCCGCAGCCATCGGCGAGCTCGCGGCGATCATGTACCGTTGAGATCCCCCAGGTCAGCCCGCCTCTTTGCCCGGGCGCAGTTGGTGCTGCCCGGCGGAGTGGACAGCCCGGTCCGGGCGTTCCGTGCGGTCGGCGCGTCGCCGCTCTTCATTCGCCGCGCGTCGGGCGCGCGCATCCAGGACATCGACGGCAGGACCTTTATCGACTACGTCATGTCGTGGGGGCCGCTGATTCACGGCCACGCGCCACCCGGCCTCATCACAGCGCTCATTGCGGCAGCGAAACGCGGAACGAGCTTCGGCGCGCCGAGCCCGCTCGAGGTCGACCTCGCCGAGCGCGTCCGCGCGCTCATGCCGGCGATCGAGCGCGTGCGGTTCGTCAGCTCTGGAACTGAAGCGGCGATGAGCGCCCTGCGCGTCGCTCGCGCGGCGACGGGCCGCGATCGGATTCTCAAGTTCGAGGGCTGTTACCATGGCCACGCCGATCCGTTCCTGGTCAAGGCCGGGTCTGGTGCGTTGACGCTTGGGACCCCGACGAGTCCCGGGGTCACCAGGGCGGCATCAGCCGATACGCTCGTTGCGTCGTACAACGATCTGGAGTCGGTGACACGTGCCTTCGACGGCAACCGCGCTGCGATCGCGGCCGTCATCGTGGAGCCCATCGCGGGCAACATGGGCGTCGTCCCGCCGCGAGACGGTTTTCTGAAGGGCCTTCGTGAGATCTGCGCGTCCCACGGCGCGCTGCTCATCTTCGATGAGGTCATCTCGGGGTTTCGGGCGGCTGCGGGGGGTGCGCAGGCGCTGGCAGGCGTCCGGCCCGATCTCACGTGCCTCGGAAAAATCATCGGGGGCGGACTGCCGGTCGGCGCGTACGGCGGCCGCGCGGACCTCATGGATCTCGTCTCGCCAGCAGGGCCCGTGTATCAGGCTGGCACGCTGTCGGGCAACCCGCTCGCAATGACAGCGGGCCTGTGGTCGCTTGACCGCCTGACGCCGAAGCTGTACGCGCATCTCGCTGCGCTCGGCGTACGCCTCGCGGCCGGGCTCGCCGACGCGGCGCGCGACGCCGGCGTCGCGCTCCAGATCAACGCCGTTGGCTCCATCCTCACGCCGTTCTTTACCGATCGTCCGGTACGTGACTACGCGTCGGCGACCAGCGCGAGCGCGGAGCGCTACGCGCAGTTCTTCCGCGCGATGCTGCGACGGGGTATCTATCCACCACCCTCACAGTTCGAGGGATGGTTCCTCTCAGGGGCGCATCGCGCAAGCGACGTGGACGCGACGATCCGCGCGGCGCGCGAGGCGATGCGGGAGGTCGCGAAGGGGGGCTGAATAACTCTGAGGCGGGCTGGCGACTCTGAGACGGGCCGGAGACTCATGGCCGCGTGCAGTTGCCTCGCCCCCAGATCAAGATTGTCCAAGGTTCTCAAGGGCTGGACAGGGTCGTCAGAAATCGAGGGCGTAGGCAACTGCACGCGACCATCAGTCTCCTGGTCACGCTCATCGCTGCATCGTGAGCGGTGAGTCGAGTCTGACGCGCAGCACGGTCCCGGCTGGCAGCTCCACGTCCTTGCCCTCCGTCGCGGCGATCGTGCCGCCGCCGCCGATGAGAACGCCAGCGAGCGCCCCTTTGACGCCGCCGAGCAGGGCCCCGATGATCGCTCCCGCGCCGGCGCCGACGCCGATCTTTCCTTTTTCGCCGCGGATGCCTTCGCTCTCCAGCGCCTGGGTGACGGTTCCCCGGATGGGATACGACCGGCTGCCGATGGTCACGCGATCGAACGCCACGGTCAGCTTGCCCGTCCGCTCGGTGCGCGTCGCTTTCGTCACCGAGCTGACGATGCCGCGCATGACGGACCCGGCGGGCACCATGACGCGCCCGCGCTCATCCTGCAGATCGACGAGCGTCGTGGCCTCGAAGCGATCTTCCACCTGGACGGCCGCCGAGCTCAGTGGAGACTGCAGCCGGACGTCGAACTCGGTTCCCACGGGAATTTCGTTCGCCGATCGGGCCGGTGCTGGCGGGGGCGGTGGCGGAGGCGCCGCCGGGGGGGTGTAGCCACCCGGTGCCTGTCCGCGCGCTCGATCCCGGATGTTGTCGATGCGGTCCCGCAGATCGCTGTACTCGCCTCTGGCGATCGATTCGTTGCGCCGAAGCTTGACCTTCAGATAGGCCGTCTCATCGCGCACGTCGTCGAGCTCGGCCTGCAGCTGCGAGGCGAGAGCCGCGTCGCGGCCCTGCGTCTGCGCGATGTCACGCGAGGCGTCCGCGATCCCGTCCTGGAGACGCTGGATGTCCGCGCTGGTGACTGAGAGCTGGGCTGCCGGCACAGCGGTTGAAGCGCCAAGGAGCAGCGCGCATGCGGCGAAGGGGAGAAGCCGATCGAGCCTCATCAATGTCACGCCAGAACCTCCCGCCCGACTCGCCAACGGACAAGCTTCGGGCTTGATCAGATTCTAACGGAATCCCTGTTGGAAATGCGGTCTCGCCTGTGTAACGCCGTGGGGCAGGAGGCCCTCGTCGAATGCGCCAGCGTGCTCTAGTCGATGCTCAGCGCCAGGGCATCAGGCGCTCGATCCAGCTGATACGGGTGAGGTCGTTGTAGATGACCGCCGCCATCAGAACCATGAGCGCGACGAACCCCGCCAACAGCATCTTCTCCTTCACCTTCACGCTGAAGTCACGGCGCGCAACGCCCTCCAGCGCCATGATGAAGATGTGGCCGCCATCGAGCACAGGGATCGGCAGCAGGTTGAGGATTCCGAGATTCAAGCTGAGCGAGGCCATCAGGCCGAACAGGGCGATCCACCCCAACTGTGCCGACTCGCCGGACATCTGCGCGATCGCCACCGGCCCCATCAGCTGCTTCGGCGATGTCTCGCGCGTCAAGAGCCCCCACACGGTCTGGAAGATCAGGCCAGCGTATTCGACGTTCTTCTTCACGCTGAGGACCAGCGCCTCGACCGCCCCCGGCTTGACGCTCTTGATCTCGTCCTGGATGCCAATGCCCACCCACCCGATGCTGCCGTGCTGGGTGGAAAGGATCTCGACCGTCTGCGGAACGGCGTCTCGCAGAACCGTGAACACGATGCGCTGATTGGGACGCTTCGCGATCGCCTCCTTCAACTGGGAGGAGAAGGTCATGGGATGGCCGTCGACGGCGACAACGACATCTCCGACCTTCAGGCCGCCCTTCTCGGCGGGATCGCCCGCAACGAGCGATGGCACGTGGGGGTGCACGTCCGGCAGCACACCGATGTCGCCAATCTCGAAACGGCTCTGGCCCGGCGCGACGGTGGGTGTGACCGTTTTGGTCAACAGCGTCCCGTGTCGCAGCACCTTCAGCGATACCTCGCGATTGGGACGCGTTCCAATCGCCAGGAAGAAGCGCTCCCAGGTGTCGACGTTCCGGTCCGCGACCGACACGACGCGATCGCCCGGCTGTAGTCCCGCCTTCGCCGCCGGCGTATCGGCAGGCACCGCGCCGATCACAACCGGCTGATCCTGGAACACCGGCATATCGACGCCCTGGTACAGCACGACAGCCGTGAGCACGAAGGCGAGAATCAAATTCATGGCCGGGCCCATGATGAGCACTTGAAAGCGCTCCCACTTCGTTTTCGCCAGGAATTCGTCCGATCGGCCGGTTGGCACGTCGTCAGGATTGTCGCCCGCCATCTTCACGTACCCGCCGAGCGGCAGCGCGCCGATGCCGTACTCCGTCTCTCCACGCCGGAAGCTGAGCACCGTCGGGTTGAAGCCGAGCTGAAACTTGAGCACGCGGATCCCGACGCGCTTGGCGGCGAGGAAGTGGCCCAACTCGTGCACGAACACGAGCACCCCGAGCACGAACGCGAACGCGAGGATGGTGATCATGTCAGATCCAATTCTACCCTGCGGGCAGACTCCTGCGCTTGCTGGCGCGCCCACTGGTCGACGCTGCGCACTTCGGCAATCGTTGACACCTTCGCAGCGTGGTGCGCGCGCATGGTGTCGTCGATGACGTGCGGGATGCCGGTGAAGCTGAGCTGCCCGTCAAGAAACCTCGCGACCGCGATCTCATTTGCGGCATTCAGCACAACCGGCTGGCTCCGTTCGGACTCGAGCGCCCGGTAAGCGAGGCCGAGGCACGGAAACGCTTCGAGGTCGGGCCGGTGGAATTCGAGCGGCCCGGCCTGGATCAGGTCGAGGGACGGCAGCCGCGTAGGCCAGCGGTCCGGATACGAGAACGCGTACTGAATCGGCAACCGCATGTCCGTCACGCCCAGCTGCGCGATGATCGAGCCGTCGGTGAGCTCCACCATCGAATGAACGACCGACTGCGGGTGAATGACGACGTCAATCCGCTCCGCGCTCACGCCGAACAGCCAGTGTGCCTCGATGACCTCGAGGCCCTTGTTCATCAGCGTCGCCGAGTCGATCGTGATCTTCCGGCCCATCCGCCACGTGGGATGCTTCAGCGCAGCGGCGGCGGTGACCCCTGCAAGATCAGACGCGGTGTGACCGCGAAACGGTCCGCCCGAAGCGGTCAGGACCAGCCGTAAGAGCTCGCTGGCGCTGCGGCCGTGAAGACACTGGTGAATGGCGTTGTGCTCACTGTCCACGGGCAGGATCGCCACGCCGCGCCGTGCCGCCGCCTCGGTGACAATCCCGCCCGCCATCACCAGCACTTCCTTGTTGGCCAGCGCGATGGTCTTGCCGTGCTCAATCGCCGCCAGCACCGCCTCGAGACCGTCCGTGCCGCTGGAAGCGCAGAGCACCAGCTCCACGTCCGGATGGGTCGCGACGGCGACGAGACCGTCTCTCCCCGTGCCGCCTATCGCCACGCTCGAGGCGACTCGGCCCTTCAGCCGATCGACGGCGTCGCCACTGGACATCGCGACGATGCGCGGTCGGTAGCGCGCGACCTGTTCGGCGAGGCGATCGACGTTCTCGCCCCCGGCGAGCCCCACGATCCGCAGCCGATCAATGTGGGCATCGACAACGGCGAGCGCGTTCTGGCCGATAGACCCGGTGGAGCCGAGGATGGCGATGTGCTTCATGGTGCTTCCAGCAACATCACGCGTACTTGAGCAGGACGTAGTACACCGGCGCGGCAAAAAGGAGCGCATCGATCCGGTCGAGGACACCCCCATGCCCGGGAATCAGCGTCGAGCTGTCCTTCATACCCGCGCTCCGCTTCAACATCGACTCGAAGAGGTCGCCCGCAATGCCCAAGGCGACAATCGTGACTCCGAGCAGCGCGCGCAGGGCCGCCGGCATGGACGGCAGCCACCAGGCGCCGGCAGCCGCGAGCAGCAAGCCGCCGAAGACGAAGCCACCCACGGCGCCTGCAACGGTCTTCTTCGGGCTGATGGTCGGCGCCAGCAGGCGTCGGCCGAACGCCCGGCCCGTGTAGTACTGCGCCGTGTCGCTGACGACGACCGTCAGCAGCAGCAGGAACAGGGCCTCGCGGCCGCGCAGGCTGCGCAGCGACACCATCGCGCCAATCGGTAACCCGAGATACAGCATCGGGAACACCGACGCGGCCGCGCGGCCGAGCGCGTCCTGCCCGCCGTGCCACGACACAATCGACGTCGCCGCCAGCACGACGAACGCCGACAGCAGCGCCGCGTCCAGCGCGACGGCGTTCGCCATCAGCTGGTCGCCCACCCAGAACGACGACGTCATGCCGATCGACGCCGCAACGGTCGCCGCGCCTGATGCGAACCTCGGGATGGGAAGTCCGCCCGCCGACGCAAGCGCGCAATACTCGATGAAGGCCAGGACGAGCAGGAGCTCCGCCACAGCGAAGAACACAGGCGGGGGCGCGAACCAGATGACGATGACCGCGATGGTGATGAGGACGGCGCCGCTCAGGACCCGGGTCACCGCATGCTCCGGGCTCCGCGAATGGAGCCGGGCGCCGGGCGCTGGCGGACACGAACGCGGATTCTCACTTCACACTGAGCGCCACTGGCGACGGCTTGATGCCGCCGTAGCGGCGGTCGCGCTTCTGGTAGGCCACGACCGCTTCCAGCAGGTCGCGACGGCGGAAGTCGGGCCACAAGGTTTCCGTCACCCAAATCTCGGAGTACGCGATCTGCCAGAGCAGAAAGTTGCTCACGCGCATCTCGCCGCTCGTCCGGATCAGAAGGTCGGGATCGGGCTGATGCGCGGTGTAGAGGAACTCGCTGAAGCGCTTCTCGTCGAGGTCGTCGGGGTTCAACTTCGCCGCAAGCACACGCCGCGCTGCGTCCACGATTTCCGCGCGGCCGCCGTAGTTGAGCGCGATGTTGAACAGCATGCCGGTGTTGGCTGCGGTCTGCCGCACGCCGATCTCGAGCTCGTGCTGGACATCCGGCGCGAGCTCTTCTGCGCGGCCGATGACGCGGAACCGGATGTTGTGCTTGAGGAGCGTCCCGAGTTCGAGCCGGATGTAGCGCTTGAGCAGCATCATCAGCGTCGCGACTTCCGCTTTCGGACGCTTCCAGTTCTCGACAGAGAACGCGTAAAGGGTCAGAACGTCGATGCCAAGGCGCGCGGATGTCTCGACGACGTCGCGGACCGAGTCGATGCCTGCGCGATGGCCCTCGACGCGCGGCAGATGGCGCTGCGCCGCCCATCGGCCATTGCCGTCCATGATGATGGCGATGTGTGCGGGCAGCAGATCGAAGTTGACCTGCCGGGCCAGCGTCTCGTCAGGCGATCCTGGCGGGATCCAGGCCAGGAGCTGCTCAAGCGACATCACAGTCCCCACGATCCATTTGTTGCTGCAAACCTTGATAATACAAGCTTTTAAGGCCCATCCGCAAGCGCGCCTGTGTAGTTGACCGATGCGAGGAACAGCCCGTGCGGCGGCGCCGTCGGCCCGGCCATCGCCCGCTCGCGCGACACGAGCACGTGGCCGATCCACTCGGGCGCCCTTCGGCCCCGGCCAACCTCCACCAGCGACCCGACGATGACACGGACCATGTGTCGAAGAAAGCCCTCACCCTCAATCTCGAGTGCAATCAATGGAGAACGCATCATTGAGAATTGAGGATTGAGGATTGAGGATTGATTGGTGGAATCCTCAATCCTCAATGACAGAATCCTTCTCTCCGTGCTCTGGGTCCCGCTCCCCGAGGCCTGAAACGCCGCGAAATCGTGCGCGCCCTCGAGAAGACGCGCAGCGCGCCTCATCGCCTCCACGTCGAGCGCCCCGACAAGATGCCACGCATAGCGCCGCTCGAACGGACTGGCGACGTCCCCGTTCCAGATTCGATAGCGATAGGTCTTCGACCGAGCGGAGAAGCGCGGGTGAAATGCGGCCCCGACTTCGACGGCCGAGAGCACGCGCACCTCAGGCGGCAGGCGGGCATTCAGCGCCCGCGCCAGCGTCGCCGGATCGAGGTCGCGCGCGAGTGAGCACGCGGCGATTTGCCCGAGCGCGTGGACGCCTGCGTCGGTGCGGCCCGCGCCGGTCACCATCACGTCGCGGCCGTCGAGCGCCCGCAGTGCGTCCTCGATCAGCCCCTGCACGGACGTGCCCGTTGCCTGCCTCTGCCAGCCGACGAAGGCAGTCCCGTCGTATGCAAGGGTCAGCTTGAAGCTGGACATGGCTGAATGGCTGATGGCTAGGTCGCGACGGGCCTCGATCCTGGCTTCGTGACGGGCAGCCCGGCCGCGCACAGGGGGCATTTGTCCGGCTCATCGGTGGGCAGATCGATCGTCAGCAACGACGCGAACGGAACGTCGACGCTCGCTCTCCCGCCGCTGCGATCGACGATCGACGCGGCGCCGACGACGCGGCCGCCTGCGGCCGCCGCAAGCTGTATCGTCTCGCGCGTCGAGCCACCGGTGGTCAGCACGTCCTCGATGACCAGGACGCGATCGGTCTCGGACAGCATGAAGCCGCGCCGCAGCGTCAGCGCGCCGTCCTGCCGCTCAGCGAAGACGGCCCTGACGCCCAGGGCGCGACCCACTTCGTGTCCGATCACCACGCCGCCCAGCGCCGGCGAGAGGACGACGGTCGGGCGGAGATCGCGCGTGCGGTCGGCGATCGCGCGGCCGAGCGCTTCCGCGTGCACCGGATGCTGCAGCACGAGCGCGCACTGCAGGTAGCCGGGGCTGTGCAGGCCGGACGACAGGCGGAAGTGGCCCTCGAGCAGCGCGCCCGATCGCCGGAACAGATCAAGAAGTTCGTCGCGCGTCATTGTTCCCCGTATGGCCAGGTTTGCCCGGAACCTTCAAGTGATCGTCGAACAGCTTGAGGATGCGCTTGTATTCATCGGCCCAGCTCGTCTCCTCCTCGAAGCCATGGTTCTCGACCGGAAACGGCGCGATCGACCAGTTCTCCTTGCGCAGCTCGATCAACCGCTGCACGAGCCGCACGGAATCCTGGAAGAGCACGTTGGTGTCGACCATCCCGTGCAGGATCAGCAGGTGGCCCTTCAATCCTTCGGCGAAGTAGAGGGGCGAGCTTTTCCGATAGGCTTCCGGATCGGCCTGCGGCTCGTTCAGGATATTCGACGTGTAGCCGTGGTTGTAATGCGACCAGTCGGTCACCGGTCGCAGCGCCGCGCCGGCGGCGAACGTGTCGGGCGACGTGAACATCGCCATCAACGTGATGAAGCCGCCGTAGCTGCCGCCGTACACGCCGATGCGCTTCGCGTTCACCCGCTGCTTATCCACCAGGAACTTCGCGCCGTCGACGACGTCGTCGAGATCGTGGCCGCCCATGTGACGGTAGATCGCCGTCCGCCAGTCGCGGCCGTAGCCCGAGCTGGCGCGGTAGTCGGGATCGAGCACGACGTAGCCGTGTGATGCCAGCAGGTTGTGAAACATGTACTCGCGGTAATAGCTGGCCCAGTATTTGTGCGCATTCTGCGCGTAGCCGGCGCCATGGACGAAGACGA
>DASZFS010000078.1:0-2475 GCA_035939575.1 Vicinamibacterales bacterium
GAAGCTCGCGACCATGTAGCTGAGCAGGCCGAGCTTGGCGGGCTGCAGCCGTCCGTCGCGGGTCAGGCCGCCTTCCGGAAACATCGCCTGGGCGAGCCCGCCGGCAACCGCCATGTGGACGTAGCGCGCCAGCACTTTGCGATAGAGCGGCTCGCGTGAATCGCGCCGCACGAAATAGGCGCCCATCGAGCGGATCAGGTTCTGCAGCAGCCACACCCGCGCCCACTCGCCGACCGCGTAGCTCAGCGCCGAGCTGGTCGACACCATGTAGGTGACGAGCACGTAATCCATGTTGGAGCGATGGTTGATGACGAAGACGACGGCGGCGTCCGGGTCGACGGTCTGCAGCGCCGTTTCGTCGAGGTAACCCAGGCGCACCCGGTAGAGATAGGTCGACACGAAGCGGGCGACGCGCGTGCCCACGCCGAAATAGGCATAATGCGAGAACGACGGCACGATCTCGCGGGCGTAGCGGCGCGCCCGTGCTTGCGCCACCTCGCGCGGCACGCCGTTGGCAGCGGCGTAGTCCTTGATCGCCCGGAGCACGTCCGGATCGAACACGAGCTGATCGATCAGCGCGTGGCGCTTGGCGAGCTTGAGCGGTTGGATGCGCAGCTTGAGCCGGGTGTTGAGCTCATCGATCGCCCGGTTGATCCGCCGGCGCAGCAGCCAGCGCACGCTCGGGATCAGGAGACGGTCGAGCACCGACCACAGCGCCAGCGCCGCGACGATCGCGACCAGCCAGACCGGCAACGTCACCGTGGACGACACGATCGTTAAGTTTTGGTCGCCCCCCGGAACGTCGGCTGGCGCGGGTGGATGTAGCCCTTGAAGTCGGCGAATTCCTTCCACTTCGGCTCGGGGAAATCGCCGCCCGGGCGCGGCGCGTAGATCGACGGCTCGGCGAGCGTGAACTGCGGGATGTAGCGCGGGCAGTTGGGAAAGATCGCGTGCGCGTTCACCCGCACGATCATCTGCGCGCCCACCGTTTGCGCGATGAGCGGGTCGTCGCGGCTCACCGTGGCGGTGCCGTTGATGCGCAGCCGGCGCGGCTTCTGCATGTCGATGAACAGCAAACCCACGTTGGGATTGACCAGGAGATTGCCCAGGCTCTTGAACATGCCGTTGCCGTCGTAGTCGGGGAAGGCGAGCTGCGAGGGCCCGGTGACGCGCACGAAGCCGGGCATGCCGCCCTTGAACGAACAGTCGGGGCGGCCTTCCGCGTCCGCGGTCGCGATGAAGAAGAAGATCGCCGCTTCGACGTAGGCCTTGTCGTCGTCGGTGAACGCCGTGCGGGTGAGCTTCTCCTCCAGCCGGTCGGAGATGCGGCGGCTGTCGAACGCATCCTGCAGGCGGCGGTTGCCCTCGTGATACATGATCGTCATGGCGGTTCCAGATGACAGATGTCGGATGTCGGAGGACGGAAAAAAGTCTTTTCCCGTCATAGAGCTTATCCGACATCCGTCATCCGACATCTGTCCTCTGGCTTCCGCAACCCTTTCTTAAGTTTAAGCCGCGTTAATCGGCACCGGCGGACGCGCGCCGCGGGCGGGCGGCCGAGACGGTTCCATTGACGACCACAGTGTCCCATGGTATCCCATGATTTCCCACGCTGCGTAGCGTCCCTTGATCGGCGCGTGTGGTCGGCGGGCGCCGGTGACCGGGGACATGGACCTCTTCGTGTCCAACTACACGTTGCGCCTCGATGCCAAGGGGCGGGTGTCGATTCCGGCACCCTACCGTGCGGTTCTCGCCCGCGACGGCTTCGAGGGCCTCTACTGCTATCCCACCCTCGACCGGCCGGCGCTCGACGCCGGGGGGAATGCGCTGCTCAAGGAGATCGAGAGCCTGGTCGGACGTTTCCCGCCCTATTCGGACGAGCGGGAGGATTTTTCCGCGGCGTTCTACGGCACGAGCGAGACGTTGAAGATCGACGGGGAGGGGAGGGTGATCCTCTCCGAGGCCCTCAAGACCCACGCGGGGATCGCCGAAGCGGTCGCGTTCGTGGGCCTCGGTCACAAGTTTCAGATCTGGGAACCGGAGCACTTCCGCGCGCAGCTCGCGGAGGCCACCGAGAAGGTGCGCGCGCTCAAGAAGCAGCTGGGTTCCCGGAGGGCGGCGGACGATCCGCACGGAGCACGGGGATGACGACGGGCCGCGACACCGGGGACGGTGTCGCTGGCGGACCAGCCCGTCACATTCCCGTGCTCGGTCCCCAGGCGATCGGGCTCCTCAACGTCCGTCCCGGCGGCGTCTTTATCGACGCCACGTTTGGGGCGGGCGGGCACACGCGCGCGATCCTCGCCACGACCGGCGCGCAGGCGATCGGCATCGACCGTGACCGCGACGCCGTCGCTGGCGGCTTCGACCTGGTCGATACGTCGGAAGGCCGGCTCACCTTGGTCGAGGACCGCTTCTCGCGGCTCGACGAGATTGCGCGCGACTTCGGCCATGCGTCGGTCGACGGCGTGCTGC
>DASZFS010000079.1:0-24178 GCA_035939575.1 Vicinamibacterales bacterium
GACAACGCAACAACGTCAGACCGGACTCCGTCGCGGGACAACGAACAGTACGCCTCAACATTGTCTCGCGCATATGCGTCGTATCCGTGCCGACCGATGTACTCGCCGATGTCTCCAACCCGGCCGGCAAAATACTGATCGAGGTCAAGGAAGGGTACGTCGAGGCGCTCTGCCAGAAGAGGACCGATCGTGCTCTTGCCGGATCCGCCGGGACCGATCAACCGAATCATTGCATTGAGAAGAATAGCCTGAGAACCCGGGATGCCTGCGAGCCGCCAAGCGGTCGGGAACGCTTCGGCGTGACGGACGGCTCGGCGGTGTCCACCATTTGGCCTAGATGGTGGGCGCACCTGGTGGTGCGCACTTCGCGTTCGTACTGTATGACGGGGACGTACTACACCGAGGGAGTCGGATTCTACGGTACGTACTCTCGAGGCAAGTACTTGTACTTTCTTTGACCGCGCCACCGCTCGCTGCGCTCGCTGGCGCGGTACTTACAGACCACCAGCGCGGATTCGTGGCCATCACCCTTCTCGTGAACCACGACGCGAAGCATCTCCGTCCGCTCGGGCCTCAAAATCGCGACCCGAGCAGAGAACGCCGTTCGTTGTGCGGGTCAAGACGACGAGGGCGCGTTTCCGAGGAAGCCCACGAGAGGCTGTCGAAGGTTAGTCTCTCACCACCACGGAACCGCATATCGTCCTGAGTCATAATGCTTTACGTCGGTGATCTGTAGAGCAGTTCAGGCGGCCGCGGTTGCGCACCAGTTGCGAAACTCGTCCCAGACGGCCCGCCAACTCAGTCACACAGCAGCTCAGTTCCGGCGGTTCTGGCTGCCCGTCGTCGTCGGGGCGGTCGGAATATTTACTCGAAGCTGCGTGAGAGGAAGTTTGTTGACTTCGTCGATGATCTTCGCGAACGCGCGCGCCGACTGCTCAAGGCCGTAGGCGGGGACCGCGTTCAGCGTATCCAGGTCCGTGTGATAGACCGTGTGATCGATGATGTGGAAGCTCGGGGCTTCCGTGGACATCGGTCCCAGCTCGCCGCCTGGCCGCGGCTCTGGCCGCGAGTACAGCGCGATGCCGTAGTCATGGAACGCCTTGGTCACGATGGCTTTGAGCTGATCGCTCCCGCCGACGAACCAGCGCCGCGCGCTGACCGTGTTGGAGGCGACGAAGGAGCCGCCGATGACAAACGTCGCCGTCTGCGCGGTGTGCTCGCAGTTCACGAGCACGGCCGTCTTGGCCAGCATGTCCTTCATATTGGCGGCGACCCAGCGGATCCCGCCGTCGTTGCCCGAGGGGGAGTGATGGGCCGACGTCGTGAAGAACGTCATCGTGCGGTGGCGATTCTTCTTCGGGATGCCGGCGTAGTACTCGGCGAGCGCGACGTTGGTCGCCACGCCGGACGCGTTGTCCATGGCGCCTTCGAAGAACGAGTCGGTGTGCGCCATGACTGCAACTTGTTCGTCCGTCATCCCGGGCAGCACGCCAAAGACTTCGGCGCTCTTCAAGCCGGTTCTCATGTCGATCTGCAGCCGTGTGGTGATTCGCGGCGCGTAGCCCTTCTCGATCATGTCGCGGATCGCCGCGCCATCCTGGTTGCCGACGACGAACACCGGGATCTTCGCGGGCGCCATCGTCGCACCGCCGGCCGGCTCGTTCGTCACGTTTCCGGGAATGCCGAGGATTTCGAACACCGCCGCGGCGCCCAGGCGATCGGCGCGCGCGACCGCGCCGAAGGTGGTCGCCGTGTTCTCGCGTCCACCCGGATCTGGAAAGCCATACACAATCACTGCCTTGCCGCGGACATCGCGTCCGAGGAAGTCGGCCTCCATCCCGGTGCCGACCCAGACCGGTTCCCAGCTCACCGGCTTCCCGTCGGGTGTGCCGACGGAGGCATAGAGCGGAAACGCCGTCTTGATCGGGACTGTGGTGCCGTTGCCCGACACCGAGACTTCCCACGACGTTGGGAACCACTGCGGTGGCAGCGTGAACTCGTGCTTGCGCACTTGCTCGAGGCCCAGCCGCCTGTACTGAGCGATCACCCAGTCGGTCGTCATCTGGTCGTACGGCGTGCCGGCGATGCGGCCCCAGTACTGATTGCCGTCATCGCGGCTCTTCCGCGAGATCGCGGTGATCTGATTAATGTATTCCTTGATCTTGAAACCGTCGATCTTGGCGTACGGGAGATCGGTGAAGGGCCAGCGCAGGAACTGATCGTCGGGCAGCCAGAGCGTCGGCTCGTACGCGCCGCGCCCGCCGCCGCCAGCGGCCTGGGCCTGACCCTGGCCTGCACCGCCACCGCGGCCGCCTGCCTGCGCGGCCGGCGCCTGGTCCTGGGCTTGTCCCTGCCTGAATGCCGCGCCGACAATCGCAGCTGTCAGCGTCGCGGTGAGCGCGATCTGTGAACGTCGAGTCACGGCGGAACTCCTTGTCGTGCGGGGCCGGCCGAAGCGGCCCCGCCAATTGCGGCGCTCAATAGGAGTCGCAGATCGTTGGTGTTCTGCGGCGGTGAGTTGCGTCTCGAACACCACTGTACCCGGAAACGGTCCCGGGTTTCGGAATCGCCCGACTCAGTTCTCGGCCGGCGCGTTGCCGACAACTTGTTCCGGTTCTGGGCGATCGGCTAGTATCGCGCACGTGGCAACACGCTTCCAGATCGTCCTGGCCGCGATCGTCCTCAGCCTCGCCGTCGTGTCCGGAGCCGATGCGAAGGTTACAAAGATCCAGATCACGACGAAAGAATCGCCGACCTTTGGCGGCCATTCGTTCCCTGGCGTCGGTCAGTACGAAAAGATCGCCGGGAAGGCATTCGGAGAGCTCGATCCGAACGATCCAAAGAACGCCGCGATCGTCGATCTGAAGCTGGCGCGGAATCCCAGCGGACGGATCGAATACTCGTTCGACTTCTACATCCTCAAGCCGATCGACCTGAAGAGAGGCGCTCACAAGGTGATGTACGAAGCCCCGAACCGAGGCAATAAAGGGTTTGGCAGTTTGAATCGCGGCGCGGGAGGCAACAATCCCGGCTCGGTCGTCGATTCCGAAGAGCTGGCGAACACCTTCCTGCTGCAGCGCGGTTACAGCTTGGTATGGAGCGGGTGGGATGCCTCCGCCATCGCGGCTCCGTTCGCGACGACCATCACCCTTCCCGTGGCAAAGAACCCGGACGGGTCGGCGATCACCGGCCCCGCGTATGAGTACATTGTCGGCGCCGGCGCGTCGTACGTGCTGCACTACCCGGCAGCGACGACCAATCGCAGCAAGGCGACACTGACGCACCGCGTGCGCCTCGACGATGTGCCCCAGGTCATCAACGCCACGGGCTGGACGTTCAACCCCGCGGGTACTGAGATTTCGCTGCTGCCGGCGGGGACGGCGTTCAGACCGGATGACATCTACGAGCTCGCATACGTGGCGAAGGATCCGACGGTGAATGGCATCGGCTTCGCGGCCGTGCGCGACTTCAACGCGTTCCTGCAATACGAGGAAGCGGATGACGCCGGCGCCGCCAATCCTCTCGCCGGCGATGTGACGCGGGTCTATAGCTACGCGGTGTCGCAACCCGCGCGCATGCTGAACGACTTTCGCAATCTCGGCTTCAATCAGGCGGAAAACGGAAAGATCGTCTTCGACGGGATGCTCCAATGGATCGGGGCCGGCGCTGGTATCAACATGAACTATCGCTTCTCGCAGCCCGGGCGCACCCAGCGCAATCGGCAGGATCAGCTGTACGTCGAAAGTGTCTTTCCGTTCGCCAACCAGCGGCTCGCGGATCCGATCACCGGGAAGACGGCGGGGCGCTACGACGCGTGTACGAGAAGTCACACCTGTCCACACGCGATGGAGGTCTATTCGTCGAACGAATACTGGGTAAAGGGCGCGTCCCTGCTGCACACAGACCCAACAGGGCAAAGGGATCTGCCGGACCACCCGATGGCCAGGCTCTATCTCCTCTCCAGCCTCCAGCACGGGGGCTTCGACCGAGGCTGTCAGCAACCGGGCAACCCGCTCGATTCCACGCCGGTACTGCGGGCGTTGTGGGACGCGCTGGATCGATGGTCGACGGCAGGGGTCGCGCCGCCTCCCAGCATGGTGCCCCGGCTGGCCAACGGCACGCTGGTCCCGCCGACGGCCGTTGGGTTTCCGAACATCCCGGGCGCCACATATACGGGCCTGAAAACGACACGGTATCTGTTGAACTACGGTGCGGATTTCTACAAGACGGGAATCATGACGATCAATCCGCCTGTCATCACTCCGCCGATGTTCGACAACCCGAAGAACGGCCGAATCTATCCGAGCTACGTGCCGAAAACAGATATCGACGGCAACGACAGCCCTGGCGTTCGCCTGCCGGACGTGACCGTGCCGCTGGCCACGTACACGGGATGGGGGTTGCGCGCCGGCATGCACGCCAGCGACGGTTGCGAGGGCGTCGGTCAGAAGATCGCGTTCCCAAAGACGAAGGCCGATCGGCTCGCGTCGGGCGATCCGAGGCTGTCGATCGAGGAGCGGTATCCTTCGCTGGCCGTGTATATATCGAAAGTGAAGGCCGCCATCGAAGACCTGGTCGCACGGCGCCTCATGCTCCGAGAGGACGCGCCATTGGCGCTCGATCGACTCGTGAACGAGGCACGGCGGATGGGTGTGAGCCCGACCGAGACGACGCCCAACTAATCGGTTGTACCTTCAGTCTGCTCTGAGCCAGTCCGCTTCAGCTCTTCGAAGGATTGACGGAACGTCTTCTGCCAGAAGGTAGCGGTCCTTCACAAGCTGTTCTGAGGCCTTGTGTATGCGATCGAGGTACGCCTCTCGTGACGCGTATCGCTCCCCGATGGACCGGCGTGGATCCTTCGCCGATTGCCGATCGGCGTCCGTACTCGGCAGCCGGATCATCGAGCCCATGAGCGCGACGAGCTCCGTGGTCCCGCCGATTGACGGGCCGCGGAAGTTCCATCCCGTATAGGTGGCCAGCGGCACCGCGACCGCCGGCACACGGATGCCTGAGCGCTCGTTGCCGTCCTCGTCCACTTGTGGCACGAGCAGAGGGAGCGGCGTTCCGTCCTGTCGTCCGGGGTGAATCATCTTCGGCGACGCAACTCCAGGAATCGCGGGAAACGCGGTCCGCTCGAGGGGGACGAGCGTTCCGTCTGCGAGTCGTGGAATCCGCGCGGCTGGCGGCGCGACGCTTTTTTGCACCCACTCGTCCAGCGCGACGAGCAGCGCTCGCATGACCGGCCCAACGTCCAACGGATTCTGGGGCTGCTGTTGTCCGGTCGTCGGCAAGGGCGAGCTGGTGTGCGGGGCGCCGGTCAGGAAGTACACGCGAGTGTTCTCGGGCAGCGCGAGGTCGTCTTTCCCGTCGGGGGTGGTATGGAGCAGGGCGGCGGACCGGCCGCCGCCCCAGTATTCGGTGGCCGTGTTCGTGAAGAACATCTTCGGCTGGTTCCGCCGCGCGCGATCGTTGTCGAGGAGTCCGTCAATCCGACCGCTAATGGGATCGCGCGTGCGCGTATTGGCAAACGGAAAGCTGCTGTTGGTGAACATGGACAAGCCTGTCGGCGACGCCCCGCGCTCATTCAAGCCAAGCCGCGCGGCGCCGGCTATGTGTGCCCATACGGCGTCAAACACCCTCGCGCCATGTTCGTCCGTGTTGCAGCCGTAATACAGGAACTCCCGGAGAAACCGTCCGCTCTGTGACGCGCCGAACGCATAGGCCGACCGGGCGGCAGGCATCACCTCGCTCGAGGTCCGTACCCACGCGCCCACATCGCGAACGGCAAGAAGGCCGACGCCGGCGATCGGAGGATCGGCGACGCGATACGCGAGCTGGTACGTGCGGCCCGGCTCGAAGCCGCCCGCAAGCGTGATGGTATTGCCTCGGAGCTGCCATTTGTCTGCGGCGATCGTCTCCGGCGCCCCAAAGGGGCCATTGCGAACGGTCAGCGCGCTATCCGGACCCTTCGGATCGGCGGGCGTGTAGCCGGCGAGATCGCTCACGGTCTGCTCAGGATTTCGGCTGCCCGGGGTCAGATCGCCACGGACGATGGTCGAAATGCCTTTCGCGAGCGGGGCCTCGATCCTCATCGCTCCGGCTTCCCTGCGAACGTCGAACTCCCAGCCGACCCAGACGAGCGTGAACCCCTGACGCGTCAGATACCCGTCGCCGAGATCGCCGCGGCTCTTCGGATCACCGCCGGCGGATGCCCCGTTGAACAGCCGCAGGACGCCTTTGTTGCCGCGATTGAGCACGTCCAGCAGCGCGACGCCGTTCGACCGCGCCGCGTCCTTCGGCCGCAGCACGTACACGTCAGCTGAGAACTCGACTCGCCCATCAGCGTTCCTCGGCGCCTTGTCCAGATCGGCGATCACTTGGTTGTGGGGGTCCTTGGGATCGACGCGGAAATGGACGATACCGACGATGCGCTCGTATCCGGAACCGTCAATCTCGGTGCGTTGGGTGATCTCGACGCGCGTGACCTCCGCGTGAGCGGCACGTGCCACCGCCGCGATGACGAGCAGAACGCAGACGGTTCGGATCATATGCCACCTCCTGGCGATGCGAGCGGGCAGGGGAACTGGAGCGAATTCGCCCGCGGAGTGTCTCCAGCCTACCGGCCGGGCATCATGATGTGGGCAGCGCTCGTGCCAGCGTCCATCAACCAGGCGCCGCCAGCTTGGGCGTTATCAGACAAGCCGAGCGTCGACGTCGTCGCCCCGGGGACGGCGATGGTTGCGTGGAGCAGTGCGCTGTCCTTGTCCTTGCCGTCCATGCGGTACCACAAGGAGCCGTACTCCGGTTTCACGCGCGTCCCGTCTCTCTCGGCCGCGGCGATCCGGGCGTTCTCTTCTGCCGTGTTCTTGGTTTCGAAACGAATCTTGCGGTTCTGCGCCTCCCTGGGCAGATTCGCCAGGCTGGTGCACTGCGCCGAGAACGGCGCCCTGTCGCGTTCGTCGGACCGGTCGTAGCAGGCGAGCTTGTTCGTGCCCTTCCTGACGACATCGTAGGTGTAGTCCGGCTTCCACTTGATGATCGTCGCCTGGCCGGGCACCTTGTTCAACGACATACCGACTGCCTGCTCG
Source organism: Vicinamibacterales bacterium (assembly GCA_035939575.1). Classification (GTDB taxonomy): domain Bacteria; phylum Acidobacteriota; class Vicinamibacteria; order Vicinamibacterales; family CAVVIG01; genus DATKHR01. The sequence goes on from DASZFS010000079.1 coordinate 7,089, forward strand.
ACCGCTTCGGCCGGCGACTGGGCACGAGCGGATGCGGCGATCGATAGAATGCCAACCAGGGTGAACAGAAGCGATTTCATCGCGAACCTTTCCGGGTGAGCGGATCACCCACGCGTGGCGCCAGGCTCGCACACGGCCGTGCGCCTTCCTTGTTTGCACCCTCAGCGCCGTCAGCATATGTGATCCTCGCGTCGATCTGACCAGAAAGCGTCACCCTGCTCCGCGAATAGCTGGAGGGCGCCGGTTTCGAACCCGACGATATCCCGGTGCGCTGTGTGACCGCCAGGCCAAGCACGTTCTGGTAAGACAATCGCGCCACCTCACGCCACTGATTTCAGGGGTCAGAAAGAATCCCCTGCCGAAACCGTGTTGACAGATATTCAGCAATATGGCTGAATATGGCCTGGTCGAGATCACTCGTTAGCAGGACTAACGCTGGAGAAAGAAAGGCATCGTTCATGATGTTCGGTGCGCATGTAATCCTGTACAGCAAGGATGCGGCGGCTGATCGTGCCTTCTGCCGGGACGTCCTCGGATTTGCCTCTGTGGACGCTGGCCACGGATGGCTGATCTTCGCGCTGCCTCCGGCAGAGCTGGCCGTTCACCCCGCCGAAGAGCTCGAGCGGCACGAACTCTTTTTCATGTGCGACGACTTGAAATCTGAGATCGTCGCACTCGAAGAGAAGGGTGTCCGCGTAACGGCCGTGCAAGAAGCCAGATGGGGTTCGATCGCGAAGATCCATCTTCCCGGCGGAGGCGAAGTCGGCCTCTACCAGCCGAGGCATCCAACAGCATTGGCCCTCACCTCACATTGACCCACTCAGCCGACTACTGTTGATGCTCAAGCCGACTTCGAGGGTGCGTCCAGACGCGTATGAGGCGGTATTTGGCGCGTTGGCCCACGCTGCTCGGCGTCGCGTGCTGCTCGCGGTCTATTTCAATGGAGGCGCGATGACCGCCGGAGAGATCGCGGCGATCTTTGCGCATGCATGGCAGACCACGACTCGGCATCTTCAAGTGCTTGAAGCCGCCGGCCTGCTCACCCACGAGCGACAGGGCAGGATGCGTGTTTATCGCATCCAGCGAAAGCGATTGGCGCTGGTGAGCGAGTGGCTGGCGCATTTTCAACGCCCAGTGAGACATCGCGCTCGAGGAGAACAAGATGTCAAAGACAAAGACACCCGCGGGCGCCAAGGTGACGCCGGCAAAGCGCGAACCGCCTGACGATGTACCGCAGTTCTTCAGGCTGAACGTCGAGGTTGGGGATCTCGACGCGGCGTTCGCGTTCTATACGAGGCTACTCGGCGTACAAGGGCGGAAGCAGCCGGGGCACCGATGCTACTTCGACTGCGGCCCGGTGACCCTGCAAGTGCTGGATGTCTCCTCGAACGGTCACCCGCACCTGGCGGCAAAGGCTTTGTACTTCACGGTCGAGAACCTCGAGGCAGCGTTCGATCGTGCCAAGGCGCTGAGCTGTCTGTCGCGCGAGGACGTTCACGGTGCACCGGCAGGTGGCATCGTCGTTCGCCCGTGGGGCGAGCGATCGTTCTATGTCGATGACCCGTGGGGAAACCCTCTTTGTTTCGTCGAAGAGGGAACCGTCTATACGGGGTAGCGACGAATTTCTCGCGGATGCGATCATTGAATCGATTCCAAGCCGTCTTTGGCGCACTCGTTCTCGCTCAAGCGGCACATTCAATGGAGGAGTATGTCGGCCGGCTGCGGGAGGCTTTCCCGCCCGCTCGCTTTCTGAGCGGCTTGATATCAACAGACCTCGAGCGCGGATTCGTGATCATCAATGTGACGCTGGTGACATTCGGGCTCTGGTGCTTTTTCTGGCCCGTACGTCGTGGATCGCCTTCTGCAGTGCCGCTCGCGTTGGTATGGGTGATTGTGGAGGTCATCAACGGTATCGGCCACCCGCTCTGGACTCTACGCCAAGGTGCTTATACGCCCGGCGTAGCCACAGCGCCTGTGCTGCTCGTATTGGCTGTTTACCTAGCCCTTCAAATTGCGCGACGTTAAGGACAGAACATGCACAGATCAAGGTGGAGTCTGAGGTTTTGTGCGTTGGCTAAAATACGTGTAAGGGGAACGAAATGTTAAATCGTGTTTTTCAGTTGCCGCTGATTGCTGGTCTGATTACCGGTACGTTATCGACAGCAAACGATCCCTTCGTAGGCAAATGGAAGGTGAACCCTGGCCAAAGTAGACTCACTGACGAACTGAAGGTCGAGGCTGTGGGCGCAAACAGATACAAAATCACCTTTGCGCCCGGCGCAGTCGACACCGTCGTAGCCGACGGGAGTGACCAGCCAGGCCTGAGCGGCACTACGCTTTCCATCACCGTGAAGGGACCAAACAACTGGACGGTTGTTCGCAAGAAAGAGGGCCGCATCCTACTCTCCGCGGATTGGAGGCTTTCTGCCGACGGCAAGACGCTGAACGATGCGTTTACGCAATACTTGCCCGACGGGATGACACTGTTCTCGCAATCTTTGCCCAACGGTTCGACACTGTTCTTGCCCTATGTTTACGAGCGGACGGCGGGGATGTCAGGTTTTCCAGGTACATGGGACAGCGAGAGCGCGAAAGTGACGAAGGGAATCGAGCTCCAAATCCAGCCCTACGAGGGTGACGGCCTGTCATTCAAACGTTCCGATGAACAGTCGGTCAAGGGGATCAAGTTCGATGGGAACGATTACCAGGACCTTGATCCGAACGGAAGGGATAAAGGCACTGCATATTCGGGCCGCCGCGTGAACGAGCGCAGCCTGGAAATCACAGACAAATCCGAAGGCAAAGTTACGGGCACCCGGCGCGTCGAGCTTTCTTCAGATCTCACGACCTTGACGATGACCGAGCGGCTGGCGGGTCAAAACAGGGCGAAGAGCATTCTTGTGTTTGATCGGGAATAGCGCGGGTGCGCGGGCCAGCGGGTGGGCTGCGACTCGAGGCTCTCCGACGGTCCGGTTCAAACGGATATCCAACTACGGACAATGCCTTCTCTCAGTCTCAATTAATCGCGAAGCAGTACAAAAGGCCGGCGCCGCCCGTGGCCACTAGGTTCGGCTGGCTGCAGCCTCGGCTCGGATGCGACGAGTTCCACGAGCTGTTGTTGCCACCCTGTTTGTCCGAGTGGCCGAGCTGTACCGAGCCCCTACCGTCGGCGTTGCTCGTGTAGTTGCTGCAGGTGTGGTCTGCAGTGTCGGTATAGGCCCGGCCGTCCGGCGTGGAGCCCGTCAGGATGTCATGCTGATTTGGCGTGTCGCCGACGCCGTTGACGACTGTGTTTTTCTCGGTCAGCGAGATCTGCTTGCCGAGCGCATTGCCGATTCGCGCCTGGTCGATCGTGTCACCATGGAGTTCGGCCACACTCATCGAGACCCGCCCACCTCGCGCGTTGTACCAGGGACCATTGCCAATGCGGTCACGCGCGTTGACGGCGCCCGAGCCTTGCGTGCTCAGGTAGGCGTGCCACGTCGCGCCGCCACGTCCCGCCGCTGCGGCCAGTGTCTGGCAGTAGGCGTCTGCTCCGGCCAGGCCACCGAGATTTGCGCCGTCACCCTTACCGACACTGGTAGTGAAGAACGACATCGGCTGCGGGGGCGCCTGTGCTCCTCGTCCCTGCGGCGCGTTGGGCTGTTGCGCGAGTCCCAGATACGAGCCCATCAACAGCGATACCATGAACGCAGCGAACATGAGTCGCATCTTCTTCATGTGAACCTCCTCTTTCCCTTCGATCGTGTTTAGCGTCCCTTCTGCGGTCTCTTCGCTGACTAGGCGGCGATTGCCGTGCCAGCGGAGCAGTCATGCCTTCAGGATATCGAGAAAAACAGCCGCCGTTTTATCGGAGGGCTCCGATCCGAGCTCGTCTCTGAACAGTCTCCGGCATTTGGCGTAGACGCGGAGCGCTTCTGCGCGATTACCCGCTGCGGCGTGCGCCCGCATGAGCATCTGACACGCCACTTCGTCGAAAGGTTCTGCCGCCACGACCTCAGACGCGTGGTGGATGCCGAGCTCGAATTCCTCGCGCTTCGTGCTTACGTGAGACAACAGGCTCCGTCTCCCGACAACGTTTCGCCAATACCCCTCCAACGGTGCCGCAACGGGTGTACGTATGATAGGTCACACAAGGGAGGATGCATGAAGAAAGTCATCCAGTGTCCATGTGGTTCTGTGATCGAAGGCGTCGACGACGACGATGTCGTCAAGAAGGCACAGGAACACGCGAAGGCCGTGCACGGCATGGAGCTCTCGAGAGAGCAAGCGTTGTCGATGGCCCGACCAGTCTGAAGTCGCGCCACTCATGGTCCCGCGGGCGCAAGGAACAGAAATTGCCTTGGCCGGCTTGAGATCCCGATGGATCAAGCCATGTCGGTGGGCTGCATCGAGCGCGTCGGCGACGGTAGAGCAGCGGCTGGAACAGATGGTCGTTGCGCCGATCGACGACGGTGACGTTGATCGGCGCCGATCGAAGTGCACGGTCAGCGCTCAGACCCGCGAAGCCGCCGCCGACGATCACCACATGGTTCCCGCTCATCATGGGAACTGAACCATGTTGATCCCTGCGAGCGGGCCTCCGGGGAATTGCTGGAGTCGACGGCCCATCTCGAAGTCTCCGAGGTCGATGGCCACGAATCCGAGCCGATCGATGAGTTGCGCGACTTGTTGCTTGGCCGGCGCGTCGTCGCCCGAGATAAACAGCACCCGCCTGCCGCCGTCAGCGTGGGGATCGCTCGCGAGAGCTGCGGCCGGCAACGTGTTGAACGCCTTTACCACTCGAGCGCCCGTGAGTCGATCGGCCAGGACTTGGCTTGACGGTCGCCCACCAAGGTCGAACGGTCGATAGCCCTCGGGGCCTACGGAGGCCGCATTCATGGCGTCGATCACGATGCGGCCGCCCCAAGGCGCAAGCCCGGCCACCGCGTCGCCGTAAGCTGACCACGGCACCGCAAGAAGCACGATGTCAGCCTTCGCGGCCACCTTAATTTCCGCGGCCGTGATCCCCGCGCCAAGGTTCGGCACAATCGAAGACAGAGAACTTGGTCCGCGATTGTTTGCGATTGAGGCCGGGATACCTGCGCTGGCAAGCCGCTTCGCAACGGCTTGTCCGATGTTGCCGGCACCGATGATTCCAATTGTCATGCTGGGTCCTCGTCTCTGTTACGCACATCAGTCCTCTCGTCCGATGAATGACGTATGGTGATATCGGAGATGACGGCGCTGAGCTCACGGCTTTCTCCACTTCCGGGCAGGCATCGAGGAGCCGAACATGTTCTCTTGTTCAGAACATGCCGTGTGAATTGGCTCGGGGCACATTCGGCGCGAGCCATGGCGCCGAGTTGTTCGGGTCGCCGACGACTTGCAAGGTGTCCCAGTGCTCGATCGCCTTCCCGTCAGGGGCCATCTTGTAGATGTCGACGCCGGCGATTCCTGTGTCCTGCGGATCGTCGTTGAACAAATTCAGGAAGTTGACGTGTGCCCACACGTAGTCGCCGACGGCGATGATGCGGTGGACCACCACGCGGGCTCGAGCGCGTTTCTTGGTGACCTGGCCAAAGAACTTTCCCAGCCCCTCCGCACCGTCGGCGATAAGCGGATTGTGCTGGATGTACGAGGGGGTCATGAACTGCGCCACGCTTTCCTCGGAGCGCTTCTTGTTGATCACCAAGTCATAGAAGCCAAGCACGTTGTTCTTGTTGCGAACAGCGCGGCTATCCTTGGCATCGACGAGTTCAATCGTGGACAACTCCTTTTCGACCATCGACTGCCTCCTCCTTCTCAAGGGAGCCCTGGTCGGACGTTTCTTTAGTCCAGACCCACGAGCCGGAGGCGAAGCGCGTCCTGCTCCGCGTCTGACTTGTCACGAGTTGCCCGCAACATGTCTTCGGCGTCAGCCCCTACAGGCGCACGGCTCGGCGCAGGCGTTTGCTCGGCGAGCTCGATCACTTTCCTGGCTGCAGTCACGGAGTCGAGCCCGCTGGACTGCATGCTGTTGAGGGCGTTCGCAAAGGATCCGAAGGTGTGGCCGTACAGTTCGCGCTGTTCGGCCGTCATGTCATCCGCGACTCGTTGAAGGGCCGCGGCCGTCTTCGCGGGACCGCCCGTTCTCATGTTGCCCGGCACCACCACGACCACATCGATGCCGAACCGCTTGAGTTCGGCGCGGTAAACGGTTGCCAACACCTCGACCGCCGCCTTCGATGCGCCCGATGGTCCGTTGAAAGGCATCGGGATGTGGGCTGTCCACGTGCTGATCTGAACGATGCGCCCACGCGCCTGGCGAAGCGCTGGCAGAAACGCATTGATCACGGATAGCGAGCCGAACACGTTGACGTCGAACTCGCGTCGGATGGCCTCAAGGGAGAGAACCTCCAACGGTCCAGGCGTCAAGATTCCTGCGTTGTTGATGAGGAGATCGAGGCCGCCGCCCGTCTGCGATGCGACGTCGCGAGCCCACCGCTTCACGGCATCGTCGTCGGTAATGTCGCAGCGGGTGAGCCTCACAGCTCCGCCGGACGCCTGCTGGAGGTCAGCGATCTCTTCCGGGTTCATCGCGGTGCCGAAGACCCGATAGTGCTTGGCGGCGAGACCAAGCGCGATGTCTCGCCCGAGTCCGCCGCCCGCGCCGGTCACCGCCGCCGCGCGTGTGTTTGCACGTGCCGTCACAATCTCCCTCCTTCGTCGACTCCCGTTCTGGTGCCGATTCATCTCGCTGTTCTCCGCGTGATCCGATCGCCGCGGTCATCGTCGGCGGCAATCTGATGGACGTCTACAGTGGCAATTGCCGGTCCGTCGCAACATGCTGATTCTGAATAGATTTTTCGCGTACGACCCGCCGAGGACCGCCTGACTGTTGACGGTATTTCACCATTAGCGATATTCCACCAACCGCGAACCCACAAGAGACCTGAGATTCGGCAGGCGGCTGTTGGACGGGCATTTGCTTCATGCGTCGGCAGCGTCACCCGATGATGAAGATTCTGCGCACGACAGATAGCAACATCGTCTTTACGGTGATCGGTCGACTCGAGGCAGAGAACATGGCCGGTGTGAGGGCGCTGCTCGCCGCAGAACCGCCTGGTTCAACCGTCGTGCTCGATCTCACGGACCTGGTCCTCATCGACCGTGACGCCGTGCGTTTTTTGAGAACGTGCGAACGCGAGGGCATCGTGCTTCGCAATTGCCCCCCGTACATTCGGGCGTGGATGGAGCGCGAGGGGGAGTAGTGATGAACTGGGGGCCAATGGGGATATCGGGTGCCATGACGAAGGGCGCGTCGCTGTCGTCGATCGACGATGTCCGACACGACGATCGCGTGATCGGATCATCGCGAGCATGGTCGGAGGTCATCAGGCGCGCGACGCAAGTCGCGGCACGGGAAGCGACGACGTGCATCCACGGCGAGTCCGGTACCGGGAAAGAAGTCATCGCTCGCTTCATTCACCAGCGGTCACCACGACTGCGCGGCCCGTTCGTCGGCATCAACTGCGCCGCGCTTCCGGAGCACCTGATTGAATCCGAGCTCTTCGGATTCGAACGCGGCGCGTTCACCGGCGCGCTGCAGTACAAACCAGGCCAGATTGAACTGGCGGCTGGCGGCGTCCTCTTTCTTGATGAGGTCACCGACATGCCGCTTGGCGCCCAGGCCAAGCTCCTGCGCGTGCTGCAGGAACGCGAGTTCCTTCGCCTCGGCGGCACGAGATCCGTTCACGCCAACGTGCGCGTGGTCGCGGCGTCGAACCGGGATCTGAACGACGCAGTCGCTCGCGGGCATTTTCGAACGGATCTCTATTACCGGCTGAACGTCTTTGACATCCGCATTCCCCCGCTGCGCGAACGTCGCGACGACATCGTGCCGCTCGCTTCCAGTTTCCTGCGCGATCTCGCAAATCCTGGTGATTGCGTCCCGGTGCTGACGCCGGACGCGATCAAGGCGCTGTTGGAGTATGACTGGCCCGGCAACGTGCGCGAGTTGCGGAACGTTATTGAGCGCGCGACGATTCTCTGCGACGACGGCGTAATCATGCCCCGAGACCTGTCGCTGTATGCGGCGCCGGCGGGGCCTAGCAATAGCACTGAGCTATGGCTCCTCGAACGCACCACCATCCAGCGCGTGATGAACCAAGTGAACGGAAACAAGGCGAGGGCGTCGAAGCAGTTGGGGATCTCGCGGACGCAGCTGTATACCAGGTTACGTAGGTACGGCCTTGACAGGCTAGAACCACACTGCTGACGCCGCGATGGTCTTTCAGGGGAAGACGCCGGAGAGGCTCATGACGCGAGAGTCAATCGCAATCTGTGACCCTGAGCCAGGAGTGAGTCATCGTATGACGGCAAATGAAGCGGCAGTCCGGAACGCGTACCGCGTCGCCGAGAACAAGGACGTTCAAGGATGGGTGAACTGTTTCACCGACGATGGGACGTTCACAGACGAATCGATCGGGGTGACGTATCGCGGGCCGCACGAACTCGGTCGCACGGTCGAGATTTATGCGAGGGCGTTTCCCGACATGCATCGCGAATTGTTCCGCGTCTATGCCGTTGGAGACATGGTCGTCGTCGAACTCGCGTTGCAGGGAACCCACAAAGGACCGCTGGCTCTGCCTCTGGGAACCGTGCCGCCGACAGGGAAACGAATGGACGCACCGTGCTGTGACGTGTTTCGCCTGAAGGACGGAAAGATTCAATCGTTCAACTGCTATCCGTCAGGGACGGTGATCCTGACGCAGCTGGGCGTACTGACGAATCTCGAAGCCGTCTTGACCCACTAATGACGCGCATGGCTGATCGTCTCCTGGTCGTGATCGCTATGGGGCTGCTAAGCGCCTCCGGGCTTTTCGCCCAACAGCCAAATCCCTTGCGGGGGAGCGTTGTCAGTCGCGCCGCGTCGCCGACGCCGCTGTCCCTTGCGCTGGACGAGGCGCTTCAGCGCGGGTTGACATTCAACCTCGGTCTGCTCGACAGCGAAACGGCCAGTCAGACCGCCAAAGCCGCGCGGATCCAGGCCCTCTCGCTGTTGCTTCCACAGGTGAGCGTAAGCGTGGCCGAAACGAGGGAGGAGCTCAACTTGGCGACCGTCGGCGTCAACATCCCGCCGAATCCGTTCTTGACGATCCCGACGATTGCCGGGCCGTTTTCCTACATAGCCGCGCAGGTGAACGTGTCGGCCAGAATCTTCGATTTGAGCGCGGCCCGCCAATTCCGGTCGGCGAAGGCGAGTGAGCAGGCGGCACAGCTGTCTCTCCAGGGATCGCGCGACCTCGTGGCGCAAGCCGTCGCGAACGCCTACCTGCTCGTCATTGCCGGCGCATCTCGCGTAGATGCCATCCGCGCTCAAGTGGAGACCGATCAAGCTCTCTATAACCGGGCCGTGGACCGGGAGCAGGCCGGCACGGCGGCCGGCATCGACGTGTTGCGCGCGCAGGTTCAGCTCAAAGCGGAGCAGCAGCTGCTATTGGCGCAACAAAACCAACTTAACAAGGACAAACTCGCCCTGGGACGGATCATCGGGCTTCCCGCTGCGCAGGACTTTCAACTCGGCGACACAGCCCCGTTTGCGCCCCTCAGCGCCATGACCCAAGACGAGGCCCTTCGAACGGCTCTCGCTGAACGGCCGGACTACCAGAGCGCCAAGAGACTGGTCCAGGCTGCGGAGGAGAGTCTCGCCGCGGCCAGAGCCGAGTGGTATCCCACCCTGAACGTGAACGGCTACTACGGCGATACCGGTCTGACCCTCGCCAACGCCCACGGCGTGTTTGGCGTCACTGGCGCGCTGAACCTGAATCTCTTCACCGGCGGGCGGATTCACGCCGACATAGAGAGAGCGAGAGCCGCGCTGAAACAGCGGTCGGACGAATTGTCGGACACGGGCGCCCAGATTGAGGTCGACGTCCGCAGCGCCTTTCTGGATCTGCGGTCCGCTGCAGATCAGGTCGCCGTGGCGCAGGACAATCTGGGGTTGGCTAATCAAACCCTGGACCAGGCCCGAGATCGGTTTTCGACCGGGGTCACCGACACTGTGGAGGTTGTCCAGGCACAGGAATCTGTGGCGCTCGCCAATGACAATCTCATTTCTGCTCTGTACGCGCACAACCTCGCCAAGGTGTCGCTTGCGCGGGCGGTGGGAATGACCGAGCAACGAGTCAAGCATTATCTCGAGGGGAAGTGAATGAGGCGAAGACGCGCGCGCACGCTCTCAATCGCGGTCCTAGTCGCATTGGCCGCCGCTGTCTACCTGGTGTGGCGATACGTCGGCGCCTACGAGTCCACCGACGACGCTCAGATTGACGGCCATGTCGATGCCATCAGCGCGCGGATCACGGGCCAGGTCGCTGAGGTGCTCGTGAAGGACGCGCAGCTGGCGAAGGCCGGCGAGGTCCTCGTCAAGATTGACCCGCGTGACTATGAGGTCGCCGTGACCAGAGCCGAGGCAGACCTCGCCGAGGCCCAAGCGGCCTTGCAAAGCTCGCGCACGGACGTGCCGATTGTGTCCACGAACACGGCGAGTACGCTGGACACTGCGCGATCGGCTCGGGTGGAAGCGGACGCGGGGCTCATCGCTGCGCAGCGGCAGCTCAGTGCGGCACAGGCCCGGCTGGAGACGGCGCAAGCGCAGGTCGCCGAGGCTCAAGCGAACTATCAGCGTGATGCGGATGATCTCGAGCGCTATCGGCAACTCGTTGCGAAGAATGAGATCCCGCGCCAGCAGTACGACCAGGCGGTTCAGGCCGTGGCGGCGGCCAAAGCCACGGTGGCTGCCCGTGCCGCCTCGGTGAACGAAGCGCGCCAAAACATTACAGCGGGCGAGGCGGCGGTCCAGCAGGCTCAGACGCGCATTACGCAGGCCGACGCCGCCATCCGGTCCGCCCTGACCCGGCCTCAGCTGCTGGCGCAGATTCAAGCCAGAGCGCAATCGGCGGCGGCCAGGGTGGATCAACAACAAGCCCTGCTCCACCAAGCGAAGCTGAATGTGAGCTACACGGTCATCCGGGCGCCGGTGACGGGAATCATCGGCAGAAAGACCGTGGAGGTCGGTGAGAACGTCTCGCCTGGGCAGAGTCTCATGGCGATCGTGCCGCTCGACGACGTCTGGGTCACGGCCAACTTCAAGGAGACGCAACTGCAGCGGATCAGACCGGGCCAGCAGGTCAAATTCAGTGTCGATGCCTACGACCATGAGTACGCCGGACGGGTCACCGGGATTGGGGGGGCGAGCGGGTCGCGCTTCAGCGTGCTGCCGCCCGAGAACGCCACGGGCAACTACGTCAAGGTGATCCAACGGATACCGGTCCGGATCGACCTTGATCCCGGCGAGAACAAGGACCGGCTCCTGCGCCCGGGCATGTCGGTGACCCCCCGAGTGTCGGCGAACCCATAAGGGAGCACTGTCTCGAATGGCTGAAGTCGAGACCTCGTCCGGTGTTGCGGCCGCTCGTCAAGAAGTCTGGCAGCCCCGCGCCAATCCCTGGCTGATTGCCGTAGTCGTCGCCATGGCGGCGTTCATGGAGGTCCTCGACGGCAGCATCGCCAACGTGGCGCTGCCCCACCTCGCGGGCGACTTGGGCGCGAGCAACGACGAGAGCACGTGGGTGCTGACGTCGTATCTGGTGTCCAATGCCATCGTGCTGCCGATCAGCGGATGGCTTGCGGGATTGTTCGGCCGGAAGCGCTTGTTCCTCCTGTGCATCCTGGTGTTCACCACCAGTTCCTTGCTGTGCGGCGCCGCACCCAGCCTGGCGATGCTGATTCTGTTCCGTGTCATTCAGGGCACCGGCGGGGGTGGGCTGCAACCGATGGCGCAAGCCATCCTGGCCGATTCATTTCCGCCGCAGAAGCGCGGTCTGGCATTCGCGCTGTACGGCATTACCGCCATTCTTGCGCCGACGATCGGTCCCACGGTCGGCGGATGGATCACCGACAACTATTCCTGGCGCTGGATCTTCTACATCAACCTGCCTGTGGGCGTTCTGGCCCTGTTCCTGGTGTCTCGTCTGGTTGAGGATCCCCCGTACGTCAAGCGCGCCCGGACGGGCGGCGTGCGCGTCGACTACGTCGGCATCGGCCTGCTGACGCTGGGAGTATCGGCGCTCCAAGTCGTGCTCGACAAGGGCCAGGAAGAAGACTGGTTCGGATCGCATGTCATCGTCTTGCTGGCGTTGACGGCGGCCATCTGCCTCGTGTCTCTGGTGATCTGGGAGTGGTTTCAGCCGGCGCCCATTATCGAGGTGCGCTTGTTCACGAACGTCAATTTCGCAGTGGCCAACCTGATGATTTTCGTGTTGGGCGTGCTCATGTTCAGCAGTCTGGTCATGGTGCCGCAGTTCTTGCAGACGCTGATGGGGTATACGGCCGAGAACGCCGGACTCGTGCTCTCGGCGAGTGGGCTCGTTCTCCTCTGCGAGATGCCGATTGTTGGCCAACTCACGACACGGGTCCCGGCCAAATATCTCATCGCGTTTGGTTGGCTGGCGCTGGCGGCCGGGATGTACTACTCGACGAGCCGAATCGACTTGCTCATCAGCTTTAGCTCGGCGGCGTGGCTGCGCGTCGCCCAGTCGCTGGGCCTGGGCTTCCTGTTTGTCCCGATCTCATTGGCAGGCTATGTAGGTATTTCGCCGGAGAAGAGTAACAGCATCGCCGGCCTCCTCAACTTCATGCGAAACATGGGAAGCAGCGTGGGCACCTCGATGATGACCACAATGTTGGCTCGGCGAGCGCAGTTCCACCAGTCGATGATGACGTATCGAACGACGAGTTACGATCCCGCCTTCCTGGACCAGATCCGCGGGCTGAGCCAGCAGTTGGTCCACTCCGGGAGTAGTGCGGCGGACGCGCAGATCCAGGCCTCCCGGCGTGTGTATCTTTCGCTCCAAGCGCAGGCGCAAACGCTGGCCTATGTGGATACCTTCATGGTGCTCGCCGTCGGGGCTGGGCTGATGTTCTTGCTCGCGTTCGCCGTCCGCACAAACGATCCGTCGGCTGGAGGGGAGGTCGCGGCTGGGTAACGCCGGCAAGGGGACGGTACGTCGGGTCCGGTTATTGCCGATGGCGACGGTTGCGCAACGTTTCGTACTCAGCCCTCGCGTCCCGATAGATCGATATGTCCGTGTCGGCATCTTGCCAGAGGACGAGAAAGGCCTCGTATGAATCGAGCGCTGCGGTGTCCTGACCCATTGCGCGCTGGGCTCTGGCGTACTGGAGCCTGGCCAAGGAACCAATGAGACTCCGTCCAACGAAACCGGGGTGAGTCAAGACCTTCTGAAACTCGGCGGCCGAAGCGGCGTGATCGCCCGTCTGCAAGTATGCCAGGCCTCGAAGATATGACGGGTAAAGCGGTGGGAACGCCGAGGTATCCGCCAGGTCGTATTGTCTCAGCGGTTCCAATACCGGAAGTGCACCCGCAGGGTCATTCGATCGCAGCCTCACAGCGGCATCAATCAGCGGCAGTCCGTACTTTTGAACGACGGTGTGTGATGGATAGTCTCTCCGAAGTCGTTCGGCGGCTTGTCTGGCCTCCTTGAGGAGTCCCGTTCGAGCCAACGCAAGGGCCCAGGGTAGCCGTGAGGGGACGCTTTGACCGGGCGCGACGGTGACAGGCTGTGTCAGCGGTAAACCGACTTCAGCGCGCATCATCGCTACGGTTGCTGCGTAGTAGTCGGACGCAAAGCCGGCCTGAACCGCAAGGGCAGCGGCCGTGTCCGCCGAGCGCCGAGCGGCACGAAACTGGCCGCGAGAAGCCTCAACGATCGCCTTCCCAAGGAACACCTGCTGAGCATCGGCCCTGTTTGCGACCCCGGCCCAAAGCTGACGCATCGCCTCGTCGTCCCTTCGGAGAAACGCCAGCCGAACGCGGAGGTCGAGGAGATACATTGAATCAAAACCGCGTCGAAGTGCGTCGTCCACCGACGTCTGGGCTTCGTCGAGGCGATCGGCCATCAGGGACCGGTGGATCCAGGTTCCATACGTGTGCGCTGCCGGCAACAGGCGGGCGGCTTCCCGCGCTTCACCAAGTGCTCGATCTGGCTGCCCCAGGATTGACAAGCATAAAGAGAAATTGTCGCGGGCGATTACATCGTGCGGGAACACCGCCACCCACTGAGAGAGTACCTCGCAGGACTTTTCCCAGTCCCCGGTGACCTCACGATAGTACGTGCTCTCCATATTGAAGCGCGCGGGAGCAGTCAATCGACCGCGCTGCTCAAAGGCCACACGGCCGGCTGCGGCCGATGAAGCGGAGTCACCCACGTTCGCGGACGCGGTGCTGAGAGCGGCCTCCGCCAACGAGAGCTTTGGATCCGCCTGCACCGCGCGCTGGTAGTAAGGAATCGCGGCCTGCGAGCTGCCAGCCAGTTGCTGCCGGTACCCGAGGGTCAGCAACTCGAGCGCGTCCGGCGACGAGCTGGTCGCCTCCTGCAGCGGCGCATCGTACCTGGCAACGGACGACTCCGGCTCGCCGAGTTCCTTCCGTAGCTGGAGAGCGGCGATGCCGAGCGTGCTGATGACGCCATCTCGACTCGCGGCGTCTCTGACAATTTGGGTGAGAGTCATTCCAGACTGGCAGTCGATGCCCTTCAGCTCGATCCGCAGGCGGTTGCCAGCGTCGGTAATCGCCGGGGCGACCACAAGCCTGCTGCCCGTCCGGCGACACACCTGAAGAGCCACATCCGACGTGATGCGCGCATCTTGTTTGATGCCTATCGCGTCAAACGTTCCACGAACTTTGTCGTCGGCCAGGACGTTGAGGTACGGCGTCTGCTCCAGTGCGATGCGCAGGGCCGTATACAGTGCGTCATCAAAAACGCACTCGCTGGTTGCGTTCATCAGATGCGCAAGGACGATTGTGTCGCTTGGAGCCAGCACGACGTGTTCGACACGACCTGGTCGGAACCAAAATGCGATGGCGGCGGCTGCGAACACGCAGGCGGCGGCAGCCGACCAAGGCCGGATGCTACGCGTGACGGGCTGGGTCAACTCCGATCGCACGCGCTCGAGCTCTCGCCGCATATCGGCAGCGGTCGGGTAACGCCGGGACCGATCCTTCTGAAGGGCTTTTCCGACGACCGCCGCCAGGGAACCAGGCATCGCGGGGTTGACGGTTTCCACTGCGGGAGGCGTCTTTGTAAGAATCGCCTCGCGTACGGCGAGCGCCGTTTCGCCGGCGAACGCCCGCTGACCGGTGGCCATCTGGTACAACACGATTCCGAGCGAAAAGACATCGGAGCGGCCGTCCAAATCTTCCCTGCGGAGTTGCTCGGGCGACATGTAGCCTGTCGTGCCGACGGTGACATCTGCTCGTGTCAGGCCCGGTTGCATTCCTAGGGGCGAGCTCATGGGACCGTTTCCGACAAGGCCCAGTTCTGCAACGTCGTCGCTCACGATGAGTTTTGCCACGCCGAAATCCAGGAGCTTCACCGTCCCAGACTTCGTGAGAAAAATGTTTGCGGGCTTGATATCCCGATGGACGATGCCCTTGCTGTGGGCCGCTTCCAAACCGAGTGAAACCTGAGTGGCGGTGTCGATCAGCGAGAGCAGCGGAATGGCGCCCGGAGCCGAAGCGGCCAACCGCTGATCGAGAGTCTCTCCTTCGAGCAGCTCCATAGCGATGAACGGCCGTCCCTCAAACTCTTCAATGTCGTAGACCGTACAGATATTCGGGTGGTTGAGGGCCGAGGCGGTCTGCGCCTCCCGCTCCAGACGCTGAAACGCGATTGGATCGCCGACGAGCTCTTCCGGCAGAAATTTCAGCGCGACCCGGCGGCCCAGTTTCAAATCCTCCGCCTGGTAGAGCATCCCCATGCCGCCACCGCCGAGGACTTCGATCACGCGGTACTGGCAGACTCTCTTTCCAATCAAGTCGCCGACCGCGGGCGTGCCTGATGTGGCGACGGCCTCCCCGGCAGGCGCGGCCGATTCCACCCATTCAATGGCGGCCACGAGGCGATACCCCCGACGCGCCAAGGTCTCGATGTAACGCGGGCTGGCCGCCGAGTCGGCCAACGCTCGGCGGAGCACTCCGATCGCGACATTGATGCTGTGGTCGAAGTCGACGATCGTGTCATTGGGCCAGAGCGCCCTTTTGATCTCGCTTCGCGTGACAATATTTCCCGCCCTGTCGACGAGCATCCGCAGAATCTGAAACGGCTGCTCCCTGAGGACGACCTTGTCAGCAGGATCGTACGGGGCGAGCGAGCGCAGCTCGCCAGAGCGGAGATCGAGCTCGAAGGAACCGACGCGGACACGCGCAGTAGAGGTACCCACCGTCCGCAAGTCCCTGAGTTTACTTCCGGTTTGCCCTCAAAACGAACATCTCGACGCCGCCGGTTTCGTCGGCCTTTCCCAGCGATTGACTGCCAAATGACCGCCAGTGCATCGACGCCGACCGTAAGGACGCTATAAGCAGATCCGAATCGGAGGCGCGATGTATGGCGGCGGTCACTTTCGATATCGGAAAACGTAAGTCAGCCACGGTGCCGAGGCGAGCGGACTGCGCTGCCCCGAAGTGGCTTGGATGGAGTGTAGACCTCCCACCACACGGCTTCGAGGCACAGCTTCAGGCCACTCTGAATGCGATTCCGGCGTACACCTGGTACGCAATTCCCTCCGGCGGGCTCACGTTCGTGAATCAACGATGTGCCGATTACCTGGGATTGCCCAAAGACCATCCGCTTCGGTTCGGGACTGACACCACCGCGGCGTGGGATTCGCACATTCCCCTGCTGCATCCGGAGGATCACGAGCAGACGCGGCGGGTCTGGTCAGAGTGCGTGAGGACCGGCCGCCCTGGCGAGGTGAGCTTTCGGGCTCGTAACGCTGAAGGCAACTACCGTTGGTTCCTCAGTCGCGCGGAGCCCTTCCGAGCAAACGACGGAACACTCCTCTGCTGGATCGGGATCAACCTCGACATCGAAGAACGCAAGCAAACCGAATTTTACCTAACCCAGGGACAGCGGCTGGCGCACACGGGAAGCTGGTCGTTCACCGCTGCTGGTTTCGAGCACTGGTCTCCCGAGTTGTTTGCGATTCATGGCCTGGATCCAGACAACAAACCACCCAGCATCTCCGAATACCTCGAGCTCGTACATCCG
>DASZFS010000080.1:0-4308 GCA_035939575.1 Vicinamibacterales bacterium
TCGATGTGGATGATGGCGTCGGCGATTTGCGGATAGCGCGCCATCAATCGGTCCTTGACGACGTGCGAGAGGTCGTGGGCGTCGGTGAGCCGCATGTCGGCCGGCAGCCAGACATGCAGGTCCAGAAACACGTGATCCACCGACCCCCGCGTGCGGATCCGATGACAGCCGAGTACGCCGGGCACGGTCATCACCACCCGCTGGAGGTCCGCATCCGAGATGACGATCCGATCGCTGAGGATTCCCGTCGTCGTGCGCGCAATCTGATATCCCGCGTAGCCGATGAACACCGCCACCACCAGGGCGGCGAGCGGATCGAGAATCGGCACGCCGGCGCGTGCGCCGATGAGGGCGGCGATGACGGTCGTCGACGCCCAGACGTCGCCGCGCGTCTGCAGGGCGTCCGCCAGCAACACCTCGCTGGCAAGGCGCTCGGCCTCGCGCGATTCGTACCACATCACGAAGAGATTGACGCCAACCGTCACGATCATCACGACGAAGCTGGCCGGCGAGATGGCAAGCGGCGACGTGCGGCCGGTCAGATGGTTGAACGCGTTGCGCAGCACTTCCAGCATGACCAGCAGCAGGAAGACAGTGACCGCTGCAGCGGCGACGGTTTCGTATTTGCGATGTCCGTATGGATGATCGTCGTCGGGCGGCTGGTGTGCCGCGCGAATGCCGATGAGACCCACGATGTTCGACGCGGCATCCGTGAGGGAATGGAATCCGTCCGACAGAATGCTGATCGCGCCGCTGGCGTACCCGAACGTGATCTTGGCAAGCGCGACGGCAAGATTGAGGAGGAGAACGCGGACGAGCACGCGCACGACCGATGAATATCGACCCTGGCCGGAGTGTCCACTGTGCCCGCTCAGAATGAGCTCGATTGTACTCCGGCGTGAACGCGCGGCTCTATGAGGCGGTGTCGCGCCGGAAGGCCGGCACGTCACCGGGTTGGCGGCGCGCCAGATGCGTGGACACGTAGGTATCGATCGCCCAGACGGCCGGCGAGCACCCGAGGAGCGTGACGCTGACACTGTGGTAGAGCAATGCCGTCACGGCAAGGGTCATCCAGAAATCGATCCTGAGCGCGGCGGCCGTCGCCCCCGCCAGCAGGGACACGACGATGACGTCGAGACCGGCGGCAAGACGTCGAGGGTTCGCCCCCACCCACCGTGGACGACCGCCGCCTTCCTGGCGGGCTCGCGGCGCGCGGCGATCGTCGGTCAACGCCGGCGGAAGATCGTCGCTCCAGACCAGTTGATGTCCGATGAGCTCGGCGGCTTCCCGGACGACCCGCTCGGCCCGCCGATCGCCATGGGGGACCAGGCGGCAGAACTCGTCGATCGTCGCGTTCGGATCCGCACCAACGGCGTCCGCGTAGCTTCGGAGGTATCCCCGCGCCGCGATGCCGGTCGGCCAGCGCGAGAAGTCGTTCCGTTCCATCGCATCCCACAGCTCGACACTGACTTTCGTGCGGAGGCTCAACTCCTGGAGCGAAATACCACTGCGAATGCGCATGCGGCGCAAGTTCGGTCCGAAGGCTTCCCGGCTGCTCACGCGTCAGCTATCGGCAAAGCTCATTCCGTGGGCAAATACACTCGGAATGGCAGACGAGGGCTCCCTCGCGCAGCCGGAGCCGGGCTGCCCGGTAACAAGTTTGGCTGCCCCATGACAGATTCGTCACCGCGAGCCGGTCGAAGACGGCCCGGGAGCGATCGTGCCCTGGTCGACCGTCTTGCCCGTGCGGCTGATGGTCTGAAAGGACATCTCCTTCTCCGCGACTTCGACAAGCATGAACGATCGATCCGTATCGAAGCCCGCCGCCGTCATGTCGGACGGTCTGAGGTCGCCTGGCCGCAGCTGCCCCGCCGAGCCGGACACGAAGTAGTGGATCCCCTTCTGCGGCTTGATGCGCTGGTAGAAATGCTCGTGGCCGCTGAACACCACGCTGACGCCGTATTTGATGAACAGCGGCTCGAGCACGACGCGCAAGTCGGTCTGGGACCCGTGCATGCCGGACGAGTACAACGGATGATGAAAATATGCGATCTTCCAGTCGGAGCCCGAGGACTTCAGCTCCCCCTCGAGCCACGCGAGCTGCACAGGATCCATGTAGTTGCTGTCCAGGGCGAAGAACCGCACGTTGCTGCCCTTCCGGAACGAGTAATACCGTTTGCCCCCCATGTTGAACAGCGCATAGAAGCGCTGGTTCGGATCGTCGTGATTGCCCAGCGTCGCATAGAACGCGACTTTCGCGTCGAGCAGCGCCTTGTACGGCGCTTCGAATTTGTTCACGAAGTCCTGGGGGCGCTCGGACCCATACAGGTTGTCCCCCATCATGATCACGAAAGTGAAGGGAAACTTCTCATGCGAGGCCGCGAGCTGCTTGCCGACTTCGTACTCAGGAGCGTCGCCCGTGCCGTTGTCGCCAATCACGGCGAACCGCACGGAGTCGGTCTTGAGAGGAAGCGTCAGTTCCTGCGCCGCCGGACCAGCCAGCCAGCAGCTCGCAGCAACGGCGAGCGCAATCAAGCACCGGCGGATTGTTGTCGCCACCTCTGGCCTCCTAGAGCACGTCGAGGATGAAGTCGACGATGATGTTCGCCCTGACGTCGCGGAGAACGAGCGCCTCGCTCAGGAGGCGGTATTCGAGCCCCTCCGGGAGCGGCGGCAGCTCGACCAGGAGCGTGGGGGGAAACGTCGCCAGCGGCCACTCGCCCGGATACGTCTGGTTGATCTTGGGGTGAAAATGCGGAATCTCGTCGAGCATGACTTTCTGACCTTCCCGACGCCTTTGCCGGAAATCATGTTTGATAATCCGCCGGAACACTCGAGCGCTCTGTCTCGTGAAGATGTCCCCGGGCCGTGCACCGGCACGTCCCGCCCGGATGGCGTTGCCGAAGTCGAGTTCCCGCGAGGCAATTTCCGCCGGATCGTCGGTCCGCCTGAGGGCCGGCAGACCCTCTCTCAGCTTCTTCGTCAGGTCGAGGTAGGCGGTGACCCTCTGGTTGAAGTCGGCGATCGCCTGCGCCTGCGGGTTCACTCGCGGCTGAGCGACGCCCGCGGCTGCCCAGGCGACGCTCGCGATGGTCGCGACGATCGCGATCCTCATGAGCTTCATTCGCTTCATTGGCTTCATTCTGCGGGCGCCCGGGCGTGCGCGTCTGTGCACTTCGGAACAGACGATTGCTGACGGTGTTGGTGTTGCCGGGGTGACGCTATCGCTGCTGGCGGGCCACGGACCCCACGGACTGGGGAGCCACCCAGTCGCCGGCCATGATCGCGTCGGTGATGCGATCGATGCGGATCGTCGCCGAATCGGTCCGCACCGCGACGACCGTGGCGTCGCCGGCGACATGGCGGCTCGCCGCGCCGCCGCCCTGCCGAAACAGCGTCAAGCGTTGTCCAACGCGGGTACCGCGATCGGCGCCTCGATCGATCACCATCAGCCGCTTGGGCGCACCCAGCGTCTGACCCTCATCCGCAAACAGAATCCGGGCCGCGTCGTAGTAGGCGGGGATACCCAACGGGTCGGGCTCCCGAATCGGTTCCGGCTTGAACGACGCGAGAAAATCGCCCCTTCTCATCTCGTCGCAGGCATACACGACGACGGCGACCGACGAACGCTCTTCGGTGAGCACGATCTGCACCAGGCCGGCGGAATGCTCGCCGACGCCTTCGGCGAGCGCTCCCCGCACGCGGTAGTGGCGACGCACGACGAGATTTCGCCCCACCTCCAGGCCGTCGCGCAACCCGCCGTCGATTACGAGCTCGGCGCCCGTCGCGTACAACCCTCCCTCGGTCTCCTGGCGAGCCGACCTGATGGTCCCCAGTGACTCGGGCAACGCGCCCGGCTTCGCCGGGCCGCAGATCGACCCGCGATCGTGCGGCGGCACGGCCCGCGCGACAAGCGGCGGCGGCAGCTTCACGACCGGCGGCGGAGGCGGCACAACTGCTCGCGACGGCCGATCGACCGGCGGCGGGGCACGAACGACAACCGTCTCAGAAAGATGCGCCAGCTCCAGGCGCTCGGCCACCCGCAGTTCGGCGCCGGCCGGGACTGCCAGCACGACGACCTTTTGCGCGAACCCCTCGAGCTCAAACGTGAGGGTGATGGATCCGGACGGCAGGCCAGGAAACAGATAACGGCCCGAGCCGTCGGTCACCGCCGTCGCGAGCAGCCGCCCGCCTGCGGCGGTGGCAACGACGGTCACGCCAGGCATGACGCCGCCGGAGCTGTCCGTGACCTCGCCCCGAACCACGCCCCGAGCCGGCTGGCCGAGGGCAACCGTCGAGCCCATCACG
>DASZFS010000081.1:0-2993 GCA_035939575.1 Vicinamibacterales bacterium
TCGGTTTCGTCGTCATGCGGATCGAGTGAGTAATGTTCGCCGTCACGATAGATCGGAGGTCGTGCCGGCTTGCACCGCTTGAGTGAAGCGAGGGCCTCGGGCGCTGGCGCTACGCCCGCTTCTTCGAAACGCACGGCGGCCTGTTCGAGGGTGAGGGGCGCACCTCGCTCGAGCAATGCTACGAGTAGCAGGCCGTAGTAATTCGCGTCTGGGCTGGAGCACGCTGTTTCGACCCGCGGGATCGGGATGCCGAGCGCGGCGCAGTACGGGTTGGTGATCGTCACAGGGGCATTTTCAACGAGATCCGCGAGCCGTCGGGTGCGCGTGAATCGCGTTGCTCTGTCAGACCTCTTTCAGGCGACCGGACGCATACTTGTGCAGCAGGCTGGCGATCAGCGTCTGATAAGGCAAACCCTCGGCTAGAGCTCGCTTCTGAATCGCCTCCAGATCCTTGCTCGACAGGCGAATGTTCAGCCGGCGATCCTTGCGGAACGTCGCTTTCGCATAGCGCGAATAGCGCGTTCGTTCGCGCTTGCCGCCGGCGGACTTCCACTCACCTCGGTCGACGGACTCGAGCAACTCCTTCTCGTCGGCGTCAATCTTCATCGTCGGACTCCTCACCGAGGTACTCCTTCGTCGCCTTTCGGCTCGGGATGATCGTCTTCAGGAACACCGTGTGCTCGTCCTCGACGAACGGCACCAGGTATACGTAGTCCTCGCGCCGGACGACGAAGATGCGCTGGCCGGCGTAACGGTCCGGGTTCGGATGCTCCAGGATGTCGAGCAGATCGCCGCGCTCGATGTGGAAGACAACGTCCTCGAACCCGATGCCGCGCTCCGCCCTGAGCTTCGCATTCTTCGCGTCGTCCCAGTCGAAGTACCTCACCGCCATTTCAGCGTATCACAATGTGTGCTTGATAGGCACACTCTGGCATCAGCTTCAGTGTGCCCGCCAGTGTGCCCAAACCCGGTCCGAGGACCATCAATCGGGAGCCAACGCCAACCAAGCAATCAATAAAAACGGGCCTGAAATCGTCGATTTCGACGGCGGTTTCTCAGACCGCCCAACGGCCCGCAACGCGGTGACGCGTGGGCTTGACCCATCGTTCTCACAGGACGGGGGACTGCCTCACTGCTGCACCGCCCCACGTCGCTCGACCCGAGTGCTCAGCAGGCGCGACAGCCGCTGCACTTGGTGGCGGATGGTCTTCGGCTCGAAGGCCGTGTAGCCGAAGACCAACCCAGGGGGTTGCGGCCTGACGGCGTACGCCGCCAGCGGCGGCACGTCGAAGTCACGCGTCCGCAGCCGGCGGGACAGACGCACGTCGTCGACGCCGGCCGGGAGCCTGCCGAGCAGGTTCATGCCGCCGTCGGTCTGGAAAAAGCGCAGTGGAAGACCCGCGCGACGCGCGGACTCGAGGAAGACCTGCTGGCGCTCAGCATAGTGACGGCGGCAGCGCCGGATGTGCGTATAGAAGGCGCCACTGTCGATGAACGCGGCGAGCACGGCCTGATCCACGAATGGCCCGTGATCGTCGACAACGCTGCGTAACGCGCCGAACGGCTCGACGAGCGCGTGCGGGAGCACGACGTACCCGATCCGGAGCGACGGGAACAGCACCTTGCTCATGCTCCCGACGTAGATCACGCGGCCGGCGGTGTCGAAGCTGTGCAAGCTGGGCGTCGGCGGGCGGCCGTAGCGGAACTCCGAATCGTAGTCGTCTTCCACGATCCACGTCGCGCGGCGTCGCGCGTAGGCCAGCCACTCCAGACGTCGCGACACCGGCAGGCACGCTCCGGTCGGGAACTGACGTGAGGGCGTCACGTAGATCAGCGCCGGCTTGAGGCCGTCGAGCGCCGTCGGAGACACCAGCCCCTGCTCGTCGATGGCCACGGGCTCGAGCGCGGCGCCGCGTTGCAGCCATGCCTGGCGCGCGCCGGCATAACCCGGGTCCTCCATCACCACCGTCGATCCGGGCCGGACCAGAAGCTGCGCGAGCAGAAACAGCGCCTGCTGGGAGCCGCTCGTGATCGCCACCTGTCGCCAGGAGCACTGAACACCGCGGCTGTCGCGCAGGTAGGAGGCCAGCGAGCGCCGCAGCTCCGGCAGGCCCAGCGCGAGGTTGCTCTGATACTGGAGGAGTCGCGTGCCGTCCGTTCGCAGCCGGCGCGCGCGCAATCGGTTCCAGAGCGCAAGCGGGAACAACCGCACGTCGGGCTGACACGGCCGAAACGGCAGCGGATCCAGGAGGGGCTCAACGTCCCCGACATCGGGCGCGGGGTGCACCCGTGGTCGGTCCGAATGCCGCGGCACGGACGCAAGAGAGGCGCTGACGAACACACCCGAGCGCGGCCGCGATTCGAGGTAGCCCTCCCCGATGAGACGGTCGTACGTGGCCATGACCGTGTTGCGCGACACGCTGAGGTCCTCCGCGAGCGAGCGGCTCGAGGGCACGGGCCGGCCGGGGCGCAGCGTGCCGCGCTGGATCAGCCGCTTGAGACCGAGCCAGAGCTGCTCCTGCAGCGACGCCTCCGCTCCACGATCGAGGACTAACGCTTCCAGCAGCGGCGCCACCGTGTGGTCTGGATCTATCGAGCGCACAGAATCTGGATCTTTACTAGTACCACCGACCTTGCGTATCGTAACACCCGCCGCCAGCCGCTGCGGCCTTTCCGAGGAGGTCCGGACATGCTCGTGCTCGAGTCGTTTCGCGCGCTCGCGACGCTGGCGGTGCGCGCATGACGGCCGCCGTCGAACCAATGGACACGATCCGCGGCGCTTGCGGCCACGACTGTCCCGACACGTGCGGCTGGGTTGTCGAAGTCCGGAACGGCGCGGCCGAGAGACTGTCCGGCGACCCGACGCATCCGTTCACGCGCGGGACGCTCTGCGCCAAGGTCAACCACTATCTCGAACGCGTCTACCATCCCGACCGCGTGCTGCATCCGCTCAAGCGGGTCGGTGCGAAGGGCGAGGGACGCTTCGCGCGAGT
>DASZFS010000082.1:0-15202 GCA_035939575.1 Vicinamibacterales bacterium
TTTTGCAACCCTGGACAATCTTGATCTTCGGGGCGAGGCAACTGCACGCGGCCATGAGTCTTCTGCCCGCCCTCAGAGCTTCAGCCCGGCTCAGAGTCTTCAGCCCCATTTCGCCAGCCGACCGTTACAATCGTCCCGCCCTTAAGAAGGAGGTTTTGATGATCCGCCGCACGATCGTCGCCGCCGGGTTCATCGTGTTTGCGCTGGCCTGGACGTCGGCGCGGGCGCCCGGCGCCCAAGCCGCCAAGGTCGCCGTCGCGGCCCAAGCGGGGAAGGACGTCAAGCTTGTCGGCGACCGCTTCAGGCCCCTGACCTTCGACGAGATGACGCCGGATCAGCGCGCGATGATCGAGCACCTGCTCGCCGGCGAGCGGGCGTCGACCGGCGGGCCGTTCAACGTACTGCTGCGCAGCCCGCAGATGGGTGACATCGCGCAGCAGCTCGGCGCGTACGTGCGTTACCACTCGTCCCTGCCGGCCCGGCTCAACGAGATGGCCATCCTCATCACGGCAAGGCAGTGGACCGCGCAGTACGAATGGTACGCGCACAAACGTCTCGCGCTCCAGGCCGGCCTGTCTCCAGCCGTCATCGACGCGATCGCGGCCGGCCGGCAACCGGCGGATATGCGCGCCGACGAGCGGGCGCTGTATCTGTTCGAAACGGAGGTGCTCGAGACCAGGCAGGTCGGCGATGCGACGTTCCGATCGGCGATCGCCCAGTTCGGCGAGCGCGGCGTGGTCGACCTGATGGGCGTGATGGGCTACTACCAGCTCGTGTCGATGGTGCTCAACGTGGACCGCTATCCGCTGCCGGACGGAACGGCGCCGGAGCTGCGGACGATTCCGCGCGCCGCAACGCCAGCACGGCGTTGAGGCCGCCGAAAGCAAAGGAGTTCGAGATCGCCGCTTGGATGGCCATGGGACGCGCCACGTTGGGCACGTAGTCCAGATCGCACTCGGGATCAGGCTCTGTGTAGTGGGCGGTCGGTGGCGCGACGCCGTGCTGCATCGCGAGGATCGTCGCAATCGCCTCGAGCGCGGCCGACGCGCCCATCGCGTGGCCGTGGACGGCCTTGGTCGAGCTGATCGCGAGCTTCCGCGCGTGCGCGCCGAAGGCGAGCTTCAGGATGGCGGTCTCTGTCGAGTCGTTGAGGCGCGTCGCGGTGCCGTGCGCGTTCACGTAGTCGATGTCCGAAGGCGACAGCCGCGCCTGATCGAGGGCGATGGCGATCGCGCGAGCCGGCGAGTGGGTTCCCGGCTGCGTGATGTGCCCGGCGTCGGCCGTCGCGCCGTAGCCGGCGATCTCCGCGAGAATCGGCGCGCCGCGCGCGGCCGCGCGCTCCCAGGATTCGAGTACGAGGATGCCAGCGCCCTCGCCCAGGACCAGGCCCAGCCGGTTGCGGCTGAACGGTCGGCAGGCGTGCGACGGGTCGGCGGCGGGCGCCGGCGCCAGCACGCGCATCGCCTCCCAGCAGCGCACCACGCCAGGAACGATCGGCGCGTCCGCGCCGCCCGCCACCATCACGTCGGCGCGTCCGGCCCGGATTATCTCGACGGCTTCGCCAATGGCGTGCGCGGATGCCGAGCACGCCGTCGCCAGGGAGAGCGCTGGCCCGCGGAGCCCATGCCGCATGCTGACGTGCGCGGCGGGGGCGTTGTTCATGATGCGCGGGATCGAAAACGGGTGCATCCTCGTGATGCCTTCGAGAAAGAGCTTGCGGTAGCCATCGTCCTGGGTCAGCGCGCCGCCCATCGCGCTGCCGATGGAGACGCCGGCGCGATCCCGTTCGCCCTCCGTGAGCGTGAGCCCTGCGTGGTCGCAGGCCTCCCGCGTGGCAAGCAGCGCGAACTGCGAGAAGCGGTCGAGCATCTGGCGCTCGGTCTCGTCGAAATACGCGAACGGGTCGTACTCAGGCACTTCCGCCGCGACCTGCGCCAGAAAGCCGGTCGCGTCGAAATTCGTAATGCGGCGAACGCCGCTGGCCCCGGCCGACACGCCCGCCCAGAACGCCGGCACACCGATGCCCAGCGCCGACACCGCGCCCACTCCCGTCACAGCGACACGTCTCACTGCGGATCTTTCAGGACGCGTCCGCGCTCTTGGTGCCCCCGGCGACCAGCTGTCGGACGCCGCGGACGACCTCGCCGACCGAGCGCATCGAGAGCGCCGCCTCGTCCGGCACCAGAATGTGGAACGTGTCCTCCATGGTGAACATCAGATCGGCGGCGTCGAGCGAGTCGAGCCCCAGCGCCTCGAACGTGCTGGCGGAGGTGATGGATGACGGGTCGAGCTTCTTCTTCCGGGCGATGAGATCGATGACCTGACGCTCGATGTCGTCGACGGAGGTCGTGTCTTCGGCCACGAGCCAGTATCATATCGGCTATTGTTTCCTCACGCACCGGTGTTATTCTTGCCGGGCCGATCCTGCATGCCAGAGCCAGCCCCTGCCCGAATTGAAGAGGGCGTCATCGACGTGCTCAAGAATGTCAGCCGGCGGCCAATCGAGCCCACACTCCAGAGCGACCTGGTCGCTGATCTGGGGTTCGATTCGCTGCAGGTGCTGGAAGTCATCGCCGAGCTCGAAGACCGGTTCGACATCTCGATCCCTCTCAACGACGTACCGGCGACACGCAGCGTCGCCCAGGTCGTCGAGCAGGTCGCCCAGCTCCTCGAAGACAGAGCCGAGCGGCCGACAACCTGATGCCCCAACCGCGGACGTTGCCCCAGGCGCTTGCCGCGGCCGCGTGCGCTGAAGCTGGCTATTGTTTCGTAACGCGGCCGCAGAGCCCTGGCGGTGGCGCCGACGACCCCAGGTCCTACGCCGACCTGGAGCGATCCGCGTTTCAGGTGGCGCGCTCCCTTCGCGAAGCGGGACTGCGGCGCGGCGACCTTGTGGCGATCGTGCTGCCCGACGCCGAGGCGTTCCTCACGACGCTTTTCGGCGCCTCGATGGCGGGCGTCATCCCCGCGTCGTTCTATCCGCCGTCCTCGACGAGCGATCTGCCGCGTTACTTCGATCTCACCACAGGCGCGCTGCGTAGCGCCGCGGCGCGCGCGGTCGTCACGAGCGCGGCGCTCGCGCCGCAGTTCGACGCCCGGCGCGCCGCTTGTCCCGATCTCGCGCTCGTCCTCGCCCGCGAATCGCTCGACGCGCCGGCCGCTGAGCCCGACACCCTGCCGTCGCTCGACGACATCGCCTTCGTGCAGTTCACATCCGGATCCACGTCGATGCCGAAAGGCGTCGTGCTGACCCACCGCAACCTGTGCGCGAACGTCGATGCCATCAACGGACCGTCGGGTCTGGCGATCGGCCGTGACGACGTCGCGGTGAGCTGGCTGCCCCTCAACCACGACATGGGACTCGTCGGGATGGCCCTGTGTCCGCTCTACGCGGCGTGCCGCGGCGTCTTCCTGCCACCGCAGCTGTTCGTGAAGCGCCCGGCGGAGTGGTTCCGCGCCATGACCCGCCACGGCGGCACCATCAGCTTCGCGCCCAATTTCGCGTTCGATCTCAGCGTGCGCCGCATGAAGGATCGCGATCTCGAGGGGATCGACCTGTCGGCCTGGCGCATCGCGGGCTGCGGTGCCGAGCCCATCCACGCGCCAACCCTCGCCGCATTCGCGGCCAAGTTCGCCTGCGTCGGCTTTCGCGAGACGAGCTTCTTTCCAAGTTATGGTCTGGCGGAGCACGTGCTGGCCGCCACGTTTCCACCCTGCGACCGGCGGCCGCGAACCGAGGCGGTTTCCATCGACGAGCTGGATGGCCGCCGCGTCGCGACACCGGTCGAGGACGACGGCGGAGTGACGCTGGTCAGCTGCGGGCGGCCGTTCCCGGGGCATGAGCTCCGGATTCTCGCCGGCGACGGGCGGGTGCTGCCCGAGCGCGAGGTGGGGGAGATTGTCCTGGCGGGACCATCGGTGATGGTGGGCTACTATAGGCAGGAAGCCCAGACCGAGCAGACGCTACGGTCCGGCTGGCTGCACACAGGCGATCTCGGCTATATATCTGGCGGTGAGCTGTTCGTATGCGGCCGGGCGAAGGACATCATCATCGTCAACGGGCGCAAGTACCACCCCCAGGACCTCGAGTGGGCGGTCGACGATCTCGCCGGCGTTCGGCGAGGGCGGGTTGTTGCGTTCGGCGCGAGTGAGCTGGGTCGAGCCGACCGCGTTGTCATCGTCGTCGAGCCCAACGGCACCGTGCCGGCCGAGACGCTCGCGGACGCGATCCGGCGCCAGGTCGGCGATTTGTTCGGGTTATATGTGGACGAAGTCGCGCTGGTGCCGAGCGGCACAGTCGGCCGCACGACCAGCGGTAAAGTGCAGCGGGCGGCGACACGGTCTCGCTACGAGGAGCTGAGGACACAGGGCTGATGGATCTACTCGACAAACTGCGCGCAATGGAACAACGCAGCGCCGCGTTCGCGGCGCGGTCGGCTCTGCCCGGACGCACGGTCATCGATCGCGTCCTCGGCCCCTGCGAGGTCGTGATCCAGGGGCGTCCGACCCTGATGTTCGGGTCGAACAACTACCTCGGGCTCACACTCCATCCGAGCGTGGTCGCCGCCGCCCAGCGCGCCGCCGCTGAGTACGGCTCGGGGACCACGGGATCGCGCACGGCCAACGGCACGCTCGCGATTCACGAGGATCTCGAGCGGCAGTTCGCAGAGTGGTTCGGGAAGCGCCACGCGCTCATCTTCAGCACGGGCTATCAGGCCAACCTGTCGCTCATCGGCGGACTCTGCGGCGCGGGCGACGTCATCCTGATCGACGGCGACAGCCACGCGAGCATCTACGATGCGACGCGGCAGACAGCCGCACAGGTCATCGGCTTCCGTCACAATTCTCCTGAGCACCTCCGCAAGAAGCTCGAGCGCCTCGGCAGCCCCGACCGCAACCGCCTCGTCGTCGTCGAGGGGTTGTATTCCATTCGCGGCGACGTCGCACCGCTCCGCGACATCGTCGACGTGTGCCGCGCGCATCAGGCGTATCTGCTGGTGGATGAAGCCCACTCGCTGGGGACGTACGGCGCGACGGGCCTTGGGTGTGCCGAGGACCAGGGCGTGCTCGAGCAGGTGGACTTCCTGGTCGGCACCTTTTCCAAGTCGCTGGCCGGCATTGGCGGCATGTGCGTCTCGGATCATCCCGAGCTCCGTGCGCTGCACTTCCTGGCTCGCGCGTACGTGTTCACCGCGTCGGGATCCCCGTCGAACGTCGCGAGCGTCAGCGCCGCGGTCAGCGTGATCCGCGAGCACCCGGAGCTGCGGGACCAGCTGTGGTCGAACATCCGGCAGCTGCGCAAGGGGCTCCAGGCGATTGGCTACACGATCGGTGAGAGCGAGTCGCCCATCGTGCCGATTCTGACCGGAGACGAAGATCGTACCGTCGCGCTGTGGAACCGGCTGCTGGCCGCCGGCCTCTACGTAAATGTGATTGTCCCGCCCGGCTGTCCCATGGACGACTGTGTCCTGCGCGCCAGCTGTTCCGCCGCGCATACACCAGAGCAGGTTTCTCGAGCGCTCGAAATCCTGGCGCACGTCGGGGCCGATGTCGCGGTGGCCGGCGGGGTCGCCTGAGCACTTTTCTTGCTTCTCTGCCGGATGCGGCGGTGGGCACGGGGGGAGGTCGGGCCCGTGTGTCACCAGTTCCGAACGGCTGTGTCCTCATGAGACGACTTATCCCCCTGTTGGTTTTGGCCTGGATGACGACGACCGGAGCCGGGAGGCCGGCCGCGGCCGGCGGGGCGGCGGAGATTGACGCGCTCGAGCAGCGCGTCGTGAGAGAGCCCGAGAATCTGCGCGTCGCTGCCGACTACCGGCAGCAGATCATCGCCGAGCACGCCTATGATCGGGCGATAGCGCTGTTCGAGCGCCTGGCTAAGCGCCCGGGCGCAGGCGCCAACGCCTTCATGAACCTTGCGTTCTCGTACGTCGACAAAGTGCCGGTCTCGGGCTCGATTCGTCAGGCGTACCTGGGCCGTGACGCCATCAGCGCGCTCACGCGCTCGATTGCGATCGCTCCGACCGACATCGCGTATTTCGTCCGTGGGCTCGTCAATCTCTACTACAACAAGCTGATCTTTCACCGCACCGACAAAGGTGTGGCCGATCTCGAGCAGGCGCGACAGCTCGCGTCGCTCCGCCACGATCCGCCTTACATGCCGCGGATTCTCCAGACGCTCGGCGACGGATATTTTCGCCTCGATCAGCCAGGCAAGGCCCGTCAGGCATGGCGCGAGGGGCTCGGGCTCGCGCCCGCGAGCGAGACCTTACGCCACCGGCTGAGCGCGACCGACGACGAGCTCCGCAGGATCATCGCGGCGGCACTCGACGCGGACGTGCGGGTCGATACCAGCCTCCACGAGCTCGATGGCGTGCTGCTGGCAACGCCCGGTGGGGCGCCCCGATGAGAACGTCGGTGACGTCGACAGCGTCGGCCACGGTGAGGTCCACGCCGCAGCTCAGCGAGCCCGATGCCGCCCCCGCTGATCTCACGCTCGTCATCCCGACGTACAACGAGTGCGACCGCCTCGATAACCTGCTCGAGCGGATTTTCGACGTGGCCGACGGTCACCGCGTCAAGGTCCACGTCATCGTCGTCGACGACAACTCCAAGGACGGCACCGGCGAGCGCGCCGACCAATGGGCCGCACGGGGCCGCGTCCGTGTCATCCACCGGCCGGGCAAGCTGGGGCTCGGGAGCGCCGTGCTCGACGGCTTCGCGCTGGCGGACAGCGAGATCGTTGGCGTCATGGACGCGGATCTCAGCCACCCGCCCGATCTGATTCCGCTTTTGTACGCCACGATGGTCGGCGGCGAGCTGGACATCGTCGTCGCCAGCCGGTATATCCCCAACGCCGGCACGCGCAACTGGCCGATCCGCCGTCTCGTGCTGTCGCGTCTTGCGTGCTGGATGGCGCGTCCGATTACTCCCGTGCGCGACGCGACGTCAGGCTTCTTCCTCGTGCGCCGTGAGTGCTTGTCGGGCTTCAGCACGGCGGTGCGCGGGTTCAAGATCGGCCTCGAGCTGCTCGTGCGGGCAAAGCCGAGGCGCGTGGCGGAGGTCGGCTACGTGTTCATCAACCGCGTATCCGGCGAGAGCAAGATGACCGTGCGCGAGGGCCTCGCCTTCCTGCGGCAGCTCTCGTCGTTGTACGCGAGCGCGCTCTTTCAATCCGCGTCCCGGCCGGGTCATCTGATCGTGGCGGCGCGCCCCGAGTCGCCGGCCACGGCGGTCGCCGGACGCGTCCATACCTGATGGCGGTTGCCGCGGCCGAACGTCCGGTCGCCCGAAGCGCATGGCGCTCCAGCCCGCGCTCGACGCAGTCGGCGCGCCTGGTCGCGTTCCTGGCGCTGATCTTCACGAGGCTGCCGATCTTGATCGTCGGGATCCTGGCGGTCACTCTTGTCGGCACCGAGCGGCCGCCAGTAGCTGAAGCGTTATGGCGCGTGTCGCCGCAGGAGCTGCCAAACCTGCTCGCGCGATGGGACACTTACTACTACCACTCCATTGCCGCGACCGGCTACGCGTGGAACCCCGCCGTGTTCGAACACGATAACGTCGTCTTCTTTCCGCTTTATCCGCTGCTCATGCGATGGGGCGGCGCGATCATCGGCGGTCATCCGCTTATCGCGGGGCTCCTGATCTCCCTGGCGGCATTCACGGGCGCGATTGCCCTCCTGTATCAGCTTGCGGCCGACGAGATCGGGCCCGACGCCGCGTGGCGCGCGATTCTGCTGCTCGTGACGTTTCCCTATGCGCTGTTTTTTTCGGTTGTCTACACCGAGTCGCTGTTCCTGCTGCTCTCGGTCGGGGCGTTTTACGCGATGCGGCGCGGCTGGCTGATACCGGCGGCGCTGGCGGGACTCGCGATCGGCCTGACGCGTCCCAACGGATTCTGGCTGTCCGTGCCCCTGGTCATTCTTGCCTGGACCGAGGAGCCTCCCGGGGGGAACGAAGCTACCCGGCCGAACCCGCGCCGCGGGCTGGCCCTGGCGGCCGCCTGCACGCCGCTCATCGGCGTTGCGCTGTACTCGGCCTACCTCCAGATCCGATTCGACGACGCCCTGGCGTGGGTTCATGGGCAGCGCGCGTGGGGCGT
Organism: Vicinamibacterales bacterium; assembly: GCA_035939575.1. Lineage (GTDB taxonomy): Bacteria > Acidobacteriota > Vicinamibacteria > Vicinamibacterales > CAVVIG01 > DATKHR01. Next base: position 8,102 of record DASZFS010000082.1, read on the forward strand.
CCCCCTGCTGGGCCAGGCAAGCGCGCCGGATCCGCCGCCGCTGCCGTGGCAGGTGCGCGACGGATTCGAGGAGATCCTCACCTGGGCCGGAAACATCATCGCGTTCGGGACCGCTGTGCTCGCCATCCGGCCGGTCGCCCGCCGGTTCGGCGCAGCGTACGCCTTCTGGATCGGCATCAACATCTTTCCGCCGGTCGCCGCGCACCTGTTTCTCTCGCTCGGCCGTTTCACGTCGGTGCTGTTTCCAGTGTTCTTCTGGCTTGCCCTTCAGATTCCCCGCCGCCGCGTGATGCCGACGGCGATCGCGTTCGGGGCATGCCAGATGGTTCTCGCCGGCTGGTTCTTCCTCTGGAAGCCGGTCGTGTGAATGACTCAGCCGACGGCTTCGTCGTAGACGCGTCGGATCCGGGGGACGACTGCGCTCCAGTCGAAACGGCGGGCCATGGCCCGCGCGCGCTCGCGGTAGTCCGGCGCCGCCGGCGCCAGCGCCTTCACGATAGCCGCCGACAGGTCTGACGCCGACTCAGACGCCGCCATGTGCGCCAATGACCAATGTTCGCCCGCGCTCGTCGTTCCTTCGCCAGGGATGGCGGCGACCGGCAGGCCGGCTGCGAGGGCTTCGAGCAGGAGGATCGAGAAGCTCGCTTTCCTCGCGGCAAGGACGAAGCAGTTGGCGGAGGCGTAGAGATCCGGGCGCTCCTCCCACACGGCCCCGAGAAAGACGATGCGGGCGGCGACAGCCGGCGGCAGGCCTGCGACCTGCGCCTCGTAGCGCGCGCGCAGCGGGCCATCGCCGGCCAGCAGCAACCTGATGTCCGCGCGCTCGCGCGCCAGGAGCGCGAACGCGTCGATCACGATGTCGATGCCGTTGCGCTCTTCGAGCCTCGCGACGCTGAGCACGTTGGCCGTTCCGTCGCTGAATCGCGGCATCGGACGGCCATTTGCGAACGCCTCGCAGTCGACGCCATTGGGAATCACCGTGCTCTCGAACCGCGCGTATCGGCGGATCGTGTCGCGGGCCGCCTCGCTGACGGCGATGACCTTCGTCATGCGTCCCATCACCCAGCGGTAGTACGGCGCCACGACCGTGCGAATGGGGATGTGCGCGAAGTAGCTGTGCAGGGTGCCGACGATCGGGCCGTCATACGCGAGGAGCGCCCATCCCGGGAGGCCGATGTCGCACGGCGCGTGAACGTGCAGCAGGTCGAAGCGCTCGCGCGCGAAAATCCGGCGCAGCGCGAACCACGCCCGCGGCGTCAGTGTGGCCTCAGAGGCCGAGCCGTAGCCGTGAATGCGAAGGGAGCGTGCCGGGCGCAGGATCGACGCGTCGTCTGCCGGCCCGCGCCACGCGTCGTAGTTGACGCGCGGGACGATGATGCGGACTTCGATCGGCGGGGAACCATCGCGTGGATCTTCGAGGTGACGGCGAAGGTGCAGAAGGTGCTCCTGTTCGCCGCCCAGCGTCGGAAAGTAGTTCTCGCAGAGGAGCCCGACCTTCACACGTCCGCCAGCCGGACGAACGCGAAGCCGCGGCGTTTGAGCTCGCGCAGAATGTCCGGCAGCGCAGCGATCATCGCCGCGACATCCGGCTGCGTCTCGTTGCCGCGACCGTCGTGCAGCAGCAGGACCATTCCCGATCGCGCGAACCGCGTGGCGCGCCGCACGATGACGCGCGGATCGGGACGATCGGTGTCCCACACGCCGCGGCTCCAGGCCCAGAGCGTCAGACCGTGCCGGCGGGCGACGGCGAAGACGCCCGGCGACTTCAGACCGTGCGGCGTTCGATAGACCGATGCCGCGCGAACGCCGGCGGCAGCGAGCGCGCGTGTGACGCCGGCGACCTGACGGGCAATTTCAACCTCGCCGGCGCCAGCGAGCCTGGTGTGATCCATGCCATGGACGCCGATGGCGTGACCATCGGTGTGCGCGCGCCGGACCACATCGGGATGGCGTTCGACGTTCTGGCCGAGCACGAAGAACGTCGCGGGCACGCCCTCGGCAGCGAGGATGTCGAGCACCTGCGACGTTGCCACCGTCGGACCGTCGTCGAACGTGATTGCGCACCGGCGCCGGCCGTCGGCGGCCGTCGGTACGCGCCACCGCACGCGGCCCAACGGATCGAAGGCAGGCAGGATCCGATACGCGACCGCCGCCGCAGCGGCGGCAAACGTCGCGACAAAGATCACCCGCGCCCACAGCGGGACCGCCAGTGACATGTTCGCCGCGATGACTGCAGCGGCGACCAGCGTCACGACGGATCGCGACACCCATGTGCGAAACGGCGCGCCCATGACAGGCACCCATTCTATCAACGGGCTCCGAGCACCGACCGGGGGTCAGGGGCCCCGGAGTGGCGCCCGGGGGGACGGGGCCCCCGGAGTGGAGATAACGGCATGATACGATCCGCACAACATGTGGAGCGCGCTGGCCGGTGGCGTTTCGACACTGGCGGCCGCTCGACCAAACTACGTCGCCGGCGCGCTGGCTCTTTATGTGGTCAGCCTGTTTCTGGTCGGTGCGCGATGGCGCACCTTCGTCCGCGCGCTCGGCGGCAGCGTCAGTCTCCTCCACGCGACCCTTGCGAATCTTGGCGGCATCGCTGCGGGCAATCTCGCCCTCGCCACGCGGGTCGGCGGTGAGGCGTGCCGGATTGCGCTCGTGCGTCAGTCCGGCGCCGTCACGTGGCGTCAGGCCATGATCGCGGCCGCGTGGGACCGCCTCGCGGAGCTGCCACCGGTCGCCGTGCTCGCCGCGATGAGCGTCGTGGTGCTGCGTCAGATCGTCCCGGCCCGGCGCTCCTGGGCGATCGCCGTCGGGGCCGCGACGGTGCTCGTGATCGTCGGCGCTGGTGTCGGCCTGCTGCGACGGTCGCAGCAGCGTCTGCGTGAATGGGCGGCTTTCCTTGCCGCAGACCGCGTCAGCGTGACGACCTACTCGACCGGTGTGATGCTCGCGTCCCTGATGTGGATCCAGGACGTGCTCCGTCTGGCGTGTGCCACGCGCGCGGTCGGAATATCGCTGTCGGTCACCCAGCTGGCCGCGCTGTCGATGCTGGCGATGATCGGCGGGCTTGTGCCCGGAGCGGCAGGGCTTGGTCCGGTTGAAGGCTCGCTCATGGCAGGGCTGCTGGCCTTTGGCGTCAACTCGTCGAGCGCGCTAGCAGCAATAGCGGTCGAGCGTGCAATCTCTTACGGCTTCAGCACAGCCGGCGGTGCGCTCGTCATCGCGTTCGTCAGCGGGCGTTCGCTCTGGCCCGCGATCAGGCGATCGCCAGCGGTGCTGTCCGACGCGACCGATCTCTGAACCCCGGGAGCCGCTACAATGGATCCACGGCTACATGAGGGTTCCGGGATTTGCACATCGATGGGCGATCGCCGCCCTTATTACTTTTTTCGTCGCCTCTTCGGCAGCGGCCGTGCAGGAGCGTTCCTCGTCGCTCGTGATCACCGTCACGACGGAGAACGGTTCGATCGTGCTGCCCGGAGCCACCGTCAAGGTCGGCTCGGTCGATGGTCGCGCGATCGCCACGGAAGTCTCCGACGGCCAGGGGCAGGTCCAGCTCGATAGGCTGGCACCGGGCACATATCGCATTTCCGCGACGCTCGACGGCTTCCAGGACGCCACCGTCGCGGTCAAAGTCGACTCGGAAAAAGCCGCGCTGGCGACGCTGGACTTGCGCATCGCCGGTCTCACCCAGGAAGTCAACGTGATCGGCAACGCCGAAACCGCTCCGCCGACGATCGGCCAGGGGCTCAGCACGAAGGGCGTGCTCGAGAGTCGCGTGGTGGAGCAGTTGCCCGTTCGGGATCACAGCGTGCTGTCGGCGCTCAAGCTGCTCGCAGGCATCGTGGACGGGCCGGGCGGCGTGAGCATCAAAGGCGGGCGTACGAACCAGAGCGGCCTCCAGATCGGGATGACGACGCAGACCGATCCGTCGACCGGCACGCCGCTTTTCCGGCTCCCGGTCGACGCCATCGACACGGTCGAAGTACTGCCCAACCCATATGCCGTGGAGTTCGGGCGTTTCTCATCCGGGCTCACGCTCATCAACACCAAGCGGGGCGGCGACGTCTGGCGCGTGGCGCTGAACGCCCCGGATATCAGCTTCCGGACGGTGCGCACCGAGCCGTGGCACCTCACGGGCCTGGAATCGTTCGGACCGCGGATCGGGCTTGGTGGGCCGCTCGTCAAGGGCCGCCTGTTCCTCGAGCAGAGCGCCCAGTTCCGCTACGACGTCTCCGAGGTCTGGAGCCGCCCGCCCGACCAGACGAAGACCGCGAAGTGGCTGAGCACGTTCACGCGCCTCGACGCCAACCTGTCGCCGAAGCTCTCGCTCATCGGCAACATGAACATCTTTCGCAGCGCGGCGGACGACGTCACCCTGAGCACGTTCAACGGTCCTGACGTCACACCCGACGAGCAGGATCATCTGGCGTCGGGCAGCCTCGCGGCTCATGCGACGCTGACGGACAAGATCGTGTTCGAGTCGACGCTCCAGGCGAGCGGGCTGACGGTCGACGTGGCCGGACACGGCTCGGCGCCGATGCTGCTCATCCCGTCGAGCAACACCGGCAACTTCTTCAATCACCAGAATCGATCGACGACGACGCTGCAATGGGTGGAGGCGGTGACGGGTTCGTACGATTGGGGACACGTTGCGCATCTGTTCAAGGCCGGGCTCGATCTCATGCACTCGGATCTGACCGGAAGCAGCAGCAGCGACCCTGTGTCGATTCTCCGGGATAACGGCACGCTGGCGCGATCGTTGACGTTCGTCGGACCCGCGTGGCAGCACGTGACGAGCACCGACCTCGCGCTCTTCGCGCAGGACCGCGTGCAGCCGTTTTCGAGGCTCCTCCTCGAGTTCGGCGGCCGCGTTGATCGCGACGGCGTGCTCGCACGCACGAACGCGACGCCTCGCGTAGGCGCGATCTTCCTGCTGTCGCAAAAGGGCGCGGCGTCCCTCCGCGCCGGCTATGGCCTGTTCTTCGAGCGCACGCCGTCGATCGTCGGCGCGTTCGAGCAGTTGGACGAGAGCACGGAAGTGCGGTACGCACCGGACGGCGTGACGCCGCTCGGTCCTGCGGAGCTGTACCGGCACGTCGCGGCCCCCAATCTCGACGTCGCCCGCAGCGCGACGTGGAACGTTCAGTACGATCAACGGCTCGGGCACGGCCTCTCGCTGCGCGCTGCGGCGCTCGGCCGGCGCGGCACGAACGAGCTCATCGTCGAGCCGACGGCCGCGTCGCTCAGTGCGCCGGCGCAACTGCTGTTGACGAGCAGCGGACGATCGGACTATTCGGAGGCCGAGGCGATGATCCGCTTTGCGCCGACGCGGACGACGGAGTTCAGCGCGTCGTACGTGCATTCGTCCGCGAAGGCGAACCTGAACGCGTATACCGCATTCTTCGACAACATCCGCTGGCCGGTCATCGGACAGGATCAGTACGCGCCTGCCGCCAGCTCCGTACCCAATCGGCTGATCGCGCACACGCGAACGGTGTTCGCCAATCGCGTGCTCGTGTCATCCATCCTCGAGGTCCATACGGGCTTCCCGTACTCCATCGTCAACGACATGCTCGACTGGGTGGGCCCGCGCAACCAGGGCTTCTCGTTCCCGACCTTCGCGATGCTCGACCTCGACGTGGAACACCGTTTCAGGTTCCTCAAGGGCAAGCCGTGGATCGGCGTGCGCGCCTACAACGCCCTGAATCGATTCTCGCCTACCGAGGTACAGGCGAATCTGTCATCGGCGGCGTTCGGATCCTTCTACAACTCGTACGGGCGCCAGCTGCGGCTCCAGGTCCGGTTCGAGCAGTGACGCCGCCGCGAGCGTCCTCATCGCGTTGACCGCGATCGCGAGCACGACGATGTTTCGCAGGACGACCAGGGCCATGGCCCATCGCGCGCCCTCGATCAGCTGGTCGTAGTTCACGTAGAACGCGTCGGTCACCGCGACAGCGAGAGCGGCTGAGAGCGCAGACCGGCGGTCGCGCTCGACCCAGGCGATCGCGCCACCAGGGACGAGCCAGCCGACATACTGCGTGGAGAACAGCGCCGACAGCACCAGGAGAACGGAGACGGACGCCAGCCATCCCGTTCCGACCCGTCCAGTGCGCATGCAGCGCCATCCGGCCCACAGACAGATTGGCCCGGCAGCCGCGAAGAGCGAGATCGAGGCCGGGCCGCTGATCGTGCCGGTGCGCAGCGAGCCGCTCTCGAATCGAATCGGACTCGCCCCGGCAAGATGGATTAGGCTTCCCATGGAGCTTTCGATCTGCCAGCCGCGCGCGCCGCGAAACGTCAGAACGTCGATGATGGATGCTGAACCCCCGAAGAGCAGCGCCGCGGCCGCGAGGGCGCCTGCGGACAACGCGAACATCCCGGCCGCCGCGCGGCGGTCCGAGGACCGCGCGAGGAGCACCGGCGCGAGCAGTAACGGCCAGAGCTTGAGCGAGGCGCCGGCGGCGAGCGCCGACGCCGCGAGCCACGGCCGCTTACGCCGCCACGACGCCATCGCGAGAGTCGCCGCCGCCATCGACCAGAAGTCGATGCGGTTGAAGAGCAGTCCCGAGATCGGCAACGTGACGGCCGCGTAGTAGACGGCCGCCGGTACGCCCCACGCCCACACGAGGGATGCAACAACGATCGCGTCGGCGACGGCGTTCAGTGCAACGACACCGCGTCCGAAGGAGGCCCGCCCGCCGCCGCTGGCTGGGATCGACGCGAGGGCCTTGAACGTCAGCAGCGTTCCGATGGGATGCTCGACCGGATAGTCGACGTAGGGTCGGCCGCGGCCGCTCGCGATCTGGTAGTAGCGGTCGAAGTCCGACGCAGGCTCCGTGCTCTTCACAAACACGATCGCCGCAATCGTCGCGTGCGCCCCGAGGATAATGACGAGCGCCGCGCGGGTGAGGCGCTCAGACACCTCGGTCGTTCCCCATATCGTTCCCAATGACCCAGCCGTTCGCGACGTACCACGCCATCGTCCGGGCGAGCCCCTCCGGAACGTCCACCGCGGCGACCACGCCCAGACGATCCCGCAGGCGCTCGACGCGACAGACGAAGCCGGGCGAGTAGAGCTCCGCGTATCGGCGGCTG